>CAZGGZ010000051.1:0-6636 GCA_964525415.1 uncultured Rikenellaceae bacterium
CTCTGTTTCCCCTTATCAAATATACACCATTTTGATAATAAGGAGATTGATTTTGAAAAAATGTTATTGAAATAAAAAGTTCTTCAGGGGATTATCTCTGGTTGTCTTTAGCTGCCTTAATAAGAGCGGACTCTTTCAAAAAGGACACAAGAGCTGCAGCAATTACGGAAAGGACAACAAAAGCGACCAGAAAAACAGGCAAATAGACTTTATTGTTCATGCTCATGCCTGTGACCATGATCATCCCGCTTATCTGTCCTACCCATAGCAGCAAACCTTGTGATGTCGATTCAGGGGCAGGGGCAGAAATTTCTGCAGCGTACTGAAAACCTATCGGCCCGGCGCTCATTACAAAGAAACCAAGAACAAATGAAGAGATCAAAGCAACAGTATGAGCGGCATCCGGATTTACTCCCTGCCCTCCTGTAAGAAACGGTGCAAATGCGATTCCGGCAAGACCCGGGACCATGCCGGCTACACATATAACAAGAAATAGTTTCCGTTTCTTATAAACATCAGAAAGTATAGGAATAATAATTGCCCCGATTATCCCGCCGATCAGCATCAGTCCGCCTATTAATCCGTTGGAATCATCTACTCCCTGGTAATCAGCAATGGAATCAACCATCGAACTGACAGCATTGAAGATACCAAGACCGATTGTAAACAGGATAACCATTATCCACATATCTCTCATTCTGAAAATATGCTTTAATCCGGAAGAAAAATCTATTCTTATATAGGATTCATCAGAAGGCGGATTCTGTGGTTTCTCCCTTAAAAGAAAAAGACCAATAAATGAGGCGGCAATAGTTATAATTCCATAAATTCTGAGCATGCTGTCTACCCCGTTGCCATAACCAGGATCAGCAGGTGATGCAACAATGAGCATGGGAGTAACAACCATTGCAACAAGGATTCCTATATATTGAGCAAGGGTTGCAAGTCCTGTAGCTGTTGCTCTTTCTTTGACAGGGAACCACCGGGCCGCAACAGCAGTGGAAGCATTTATAACAAAGGGCTGGGCTATTGCAAGGACTACCTGTCCGGTTAATGCCAAAGTGAATGAATTGCCGGAAAAACCTTTTATGGCAGAACCGATAATCATCAGGATTGCCCCTGCACCAACGCCTTTAACAATTCCATAAGTATCAATAAAATATGAAGCCGGGATGCATACAATAATATATAAAAGCATGTATGATGAGGCCAGGAAATCAATGTTGAAAAAAGATAACGGATTAAACCTGCCCTTGTAAAATACTTCAGCTGCTCTTTCAATGGGAGCATGTGTAAGCCATTGGATCTGCGACATCATTGTTATCATCATCAGGGCTGCAAGAACTACCCATCGGTACTTTGAGAGTTTTACCTGTTCCATTTGTCTTTTATCTCTTTTTTACAGGTTTAAAAAGCCCCTCCGGTTTTGAACCCATCATGCCTGCCTTCATCATGGTGTCACTTGCTTTACTGAGATTTTTGATCATCTTCTTTGTTACCAGGGGAATGTGATGAAGCGATTCAATCTTATCACCTATATATTCCAGATCTTCGTCAGTCGTCTGCCAGTTGCGCGAGTCAAAATGAGTGAGATCAAAGGGAAGAGAGTAGGATCTCAGGGATTTATAACCATAAATGTTGAAGAAGAAATCAAAGTATGACATTATCAATTCTCTGAGAGACCGGTAGACCGGCTCCCTGAACCTAAGTGATGTAAAGTTTGATTTTGCCACGGCTCCCCAATGCCCGTTCTCCTTAAAGATCGCTATTACGTGATCATCATCTTCGACAGCCTTCATGTCTACAATAACCGGTTTATATCCAATGAATTGCAGGGCTGAAGCAGCAAACAGGGCTCCTTCAAAGCAATGAGCAGAACGTTCCTTCATTACCCGGCGGGGAGATCTGCATTCGTAATTCGGATTATAATCAAGAGAGTCAAGTAATCCCTGAATCTTGTCGGGATTGTTAAGTGTTTTGAGTAACTTTTTTTCTTCTGCAGTCCAATTCATGTGTTTAAAGGCTACCGGTTTCTTGTTTCTGATTACCATTTATAATAACTTTTTACTTTTATCTTTCAAAACCCACCCCTAACCTCCCGACCTCCGATCGGGACAGGCTCTCCCGGGAGGGGAAGCCTTTGCGCCATTGCGCCGTTGTGCCTTTACGCCATTTTTTTTATTATCTGCTGCATCGCCTCATACTGGTCCTCCATACTCTCCAGCAGCTTCAGCTGTGCCCTGGTCCGCTGGAGGTTATGATGTTCATTGTGGATCCTGTAATAGGTATCTCCATCGAGGAAGTCGGTCAGGAAGCGAAGGGTCTGTTCATATGTCATCAGCAGCGGTGCGAAGGCAAGGTACTCCTTCTCAACCGCGTTGAGGGTGTCTCTGGTCTCTGAAAGATACCCTCTGGCATATGCCTCAAAAAGAATGATATCCATCCCTACATTTGAGAGGTTTACATCATCTTCAGCTCCGGTATTTGCTCCTGTTCGTATGGCATCGCCAAAATCAGAGTGGAAGTATCCCGACATTACCGTATCAAGATCAATTATGCAGAGTGATTTATCGTTCTCATCAAATAGAATATTGTTGAATTTGGTGTCGTTGTGGGTGATCCTTACGGGGATTTTTCCCTCTCTGCCAAGCTTATGAATGATCCTCATATTATCAGATCTTTTAAGCATGGCATCGATTTCCGGTTTTGTCTCCCCGGTTCTGTTTGCAGGATCTTTTTCAAGGGTGCTGATGAAATTATCGATTCTTTTTTCGACATCATGGAAGAATGGTATGGTGTCATGCAGGGGTTCTCCGGGGAGATCGGCGAGCAATGCCTGGAAACGCCCTATTGCTTTTCCACCTTCCAGAGCTTTTCCGGGTGAATCAACAATATCATAGGAACGATGATTCCGGATGAAGACGAACATCCTCCAGAAATTGCCATAACTGTCTGTTATCCAGCTTTTGTCGTCAATTGCATGAACCAGTATGAGGCACTCTCTTCTGATGTCGGAACCGGGAATGGCTGAAGTTTTTTTCAGCAGGTGCCCTGTAACCCTTTCAATATTCTCCTGCAGTTCAGGAATATTCCTGAAGACTTTGTTATTCAGCTTCTGAAGGATGTAATCATCCTGGTCGCTTTCGGCAGTTGTTATATGGAAAGTCTCATGAATGTGTCCGCTGCCGAACGGCTCTCCTTTCAGAAAGGTGCCTTCGGCTTTGAAACATTTAAAGAGCCCTTTCAGATCATGCGTCATTCTTTAGTCCGACTTTATGGCCGAAAAATGCAAAATACATAATTACAAGGTAACACGGGATGCATATCCAGTAAGCGGCCTGAGTTGAAAAGCTCACTGCAAGTTTCCCGTAGACCAGCGGCAGGATAGCACCGCCTGCTATAGCCATTATGAGCATTGCTGAGGCAGTCTTTGTAAACCTGCCGACACTGTTCAGGGCAAGCGGCCATACTGCCGGCCATACAAGAGCATTGGCAAATCCCATGAGTGCCACAAACAGCACTGTCAGAGGCAGAACAAGCTCAAGAGACTTGAATGTGACAAGGTCAACAAAAGGCATTGTAAATGCTGCACTTGCGGGTGTCAGTACAGCACCCAGCGCAAAGATGACACCAAGTATAGTGCAGATCTTCAGTGCATTGGCCTGTTTAAGGTATTTTGGGATGAATATGATCCCCATTATATATCCCAGGATCATGGCAAGCATTGTAAGGGATGTGTAATATTTTGCCGAGTCCATTGGAATGTTCAGCGACTGGCCGTACCTTATTATGGTATCTCCGGCAATGACCTCAACTCCAACATAAAAGAAAAGTGCTAAAACACCCAGTATGAGGTGCGGGAATTGCCAGATACTTGTTCTTTTAATATTGACTTCGCCAACTGCTTCATCCTCAGCCTCTGTATCAATATCCGGAAGATGAACAAACTTCAGAAGCAATCCCAGCAGAACGAGGACTACAGCCATAACTATATATGGCATGATGACACGCCTGGCGAGTTCATCCAGTAAAGTTGCACGCGTTATCGCATCTGCAGCCTGCGCAAGTTTATCTTCAAGTATATGTGAGTCTTTCAGTATGATGCTGGCAAGAATTATAGGTGCTATGACTCCTGCAAACTTATTTGCGATACCCATTATGCTGATCCTTTTTGCAGCACTCTCCCTGGGTCCTATTATTGTAATATAGGGATTCGATGCTGTCTGAAGGAGAGTCAGTCCGGTTCCCATCACGAATAACCCGGCCAGAAAAAGTCCGAATGTTCTGGTAAGTGCGGCAGGAATAAAAACCAGGCAGCCGGCAGCCATGATCCATAATCCTACTGACATACCACTTTTAAAACCTGTCTTTTTCAGGATAGGCGTCATTGGCAGCGCCATCACAAAGTATGCTATATAGAAAGCGGTGGCAACAAAGTATGCCTGGAAATCATTCAGTTCACACGCAGTTCTCAGGAATGGAATAAGAATCCCGTTTAACCATGTTACAAAACCGAAGATGAAGAAAAAGAGCCCTATTATGGTTATGGAAAAGATATAATCTTTCCTGCTTATCCCGTTTGATGAGGTATTGTTTGTCATAGTTTTGAGTTTTCCGGATTAGTACTGTTTGAGGGTTTCAAATCTAATCTTTTTATCCAATGATGCAAAGGAATAATCATCAGGTTTTAGCCTTTTGAACTTTTTTCGCGTGATTTTACTCCCAGATATCCTCCATGATGTCTTTTTGCATAATCTTCTGCCTTAAAGCCGATCTTCTCCATCATTAATACAACGAGGGCATCCCCGATTACGGTGAATACAGTTGTTGATGTAGTAGGTGTCAGACCAAGCGGACATACCTCGGATGGTGCTCCTGTAAGAATAAAGCAGTCTGATTTCTGAGCCAGCGGGCTGTCGGGATTGCTGGTTATCACGATGACCGGGACGGATGGGAACAGATTGTTTTTGAGATCAATGAGCTCAATAATCTCCCTGGTCTTTCCTGAATTGGACACTGCAAGTATTACATCGTCTTTCTGGAGTATCCCCAGATCTCCGTGCTGTGCCTCACTGGGATGCAGAAATACTGATGGCGTGCCTGTAGAACTGAATGTTGTTGCTATATTATGCGCTATCTCACCGGCTTTTCCCATTCCTGAAGTGACAAGCTTACCGTTCTTCCTGTGGACATGATCAAAAACAATTTCAACTGCTTTTGAATAATTGTCCGATACAGGTATATTCTTAATGGCAGATGCCTCATTATCAAATATCTGTTTGATCCTTTTCTTCATACTATCATGAAATTAATTGAATGTTAAAGTTATTAAAAAACTATAGATAGCTACCTGTAAGGTTTTCAAGTGTTAAAGAAAGTTACTAAATTTCTGTTTTTGTCAGGCGATGAGAATCACTGAAATTATCTCCGGAAATGATACTGCAAATCGCAGGACTCAGATTTATGTTGTAATTACAGCATTCTGTTCACTGCTTGCTATTGTCGGATTCGCACTTTATGGACTGCCTTTCTTTTATGACTTTTACATGAAGGAATTCGGATGGTCACGTACAGTGGTCACCTCCGGCAACGCTCTTGGAAAATTGCTTGTTGCGCCATTGTTTGGATTCTTTGCAGGCTGGATTATAGACCGTTATGGTCCGCGCCGGATGATGATGGCAGGTGCGCTCATGACAGGAGCTGCCCTTATTGGTCTGAGCTCAATGAAATCCCTCGACATTTTTTATGTCTCATATATTTTTGTTGCTCTCGGTTATGTATTTGGCGGTCCTTTGCCGTGCCAGGTGCTGATATCAAGATCGTTCACAAAAAACAGGGGTAAGGCAATGGGCATAGCGTACTTAGGCATCGGAAGCGGATTCGCCCTCGTTCCTTTGATTGCAGCAGGACTGGAAAAACATTTTGGATGGCATTTCTCCCTTGCTTCGCTGGGGATCATAATAATCATTATTGCCCTTCCACTGGTATTCTTCCTTAAGGATACCAAGCCTGAACCGGTTGCAGCAACCGGGTCGGGAGAAACTGCACCTGTAAGAAATATTTTGAAAAGTCCATGGTTCTACCTCCTGGCTTTTGGAAGCATGTGCTCCATTGCAGCGGTAGGGGGTGTGAATCAGCATTTCAAGCTCTATCTCAGGGAGCTTGATTTCACACAGACCCAGGCAGCCCGCATGATATCACTCGTTGCAATAATGAGCCTTGCCGGAAGAGTGCTAATGGGATGGCTTGCTGATATTTTCCAGCGCAAATATGTGATGATCCTTATCTACCTGCTTGTTGGTCTTTCTATACCATTATTGCTGCTGCCGGAATTCCCGGGAAGGCTTTATATTTTTGCAGTGATCTTCGGTATTGGGCTGGGCGGTGATTATATGATCATTCCTCTGATGGCAGGAGATCTTTTTGGAGTGAAGACACTTGGCAGGGTAATGGGCATTATCCTGGTTGCCGACGGAATTGCTGAAGCTTCAATGCCTATGGCTGTGGGCGCCATGAGGGATGCTGCTCCAGATTATGCAACCGGATTCGTTGTCCTTATCTGTATTGCTTTTACAGGAGCATTGATAATTTCTTTTCTGCCAAAGCAAAAAAGAGGATCAGGCGGAGACTGAACTA
>CAZGGZ010000051.1:6736-19705 GCA_964525415.1 uncultured Rikenellaceae bacterium
TTGATAATTTCTTTTCTGCCAAAGCAAAAAAGAGGATCAGGCGGAGACTGAACTAAATACCGGCAGGAAATATCAGTGAGGATAGCTTTTTGGAACAATCCCAGAGCAGCACGAGCCAGGTTCTCATTTATTACTGAAGAGAATTGTAATTTTTAAAAGTTATCATTAAATTTCACGTAATATATTAAACCCCGGTTATCCATGCGCTATCTTACTCTTTTACCAATATTATTGTTTCTGTCCGCAGGGAATAATGCGACTATCGCTGCACATGCTAATTCAGCATACCCCGACTCAACCATCATAAGTAAATGTCAGGATTTTAAAATAACTGGTGATGGTTCGTCTGATGTCTGGAAAAGCACCGAATGGATAAATCTTACACCCAGAAACCCGGATCATGCTGAATACCAGACTAATGTAAAAGTCCTCTATTCTGAAACAGGCATTTATTTCCTGTTCGACTGCAAGGATAAAAAAATTATTTCTACAATGAAAGCTGATAATCTCGACCTCTGGAAAGAAGATGTTGTTGAAGTTTTTTTCTGGACTGATGAGACCTTCCCGGTATATTTTGAATACGAAATATCACCTATGAATTATGAACTACCGATCATGGTCCCCAATTATAAAGGTTCATTTCTCGGCTGGCTTCCATGGCACTACGAGGGAGACAGAAGAACTCAGCATAAAACAAGTATCACCGGAGGCAAGAAGAAAAACGGAAGCGCCATAACAGGATGGATGGCAGAATTCTTTATACCTTTTAAACTGCTTGCTCCGCTGAATAATGTTCCTCCTGTTTCAGGAACCAAGTGGAGGGCTAATATGTACCGGATTGACCATGACTCAGGATCAATGGCTTTTTACTGGCAGAAGACGAACAAGAATTTCCATGAATACATTAATTTCGGAACTTTCATTTTTGAATAAAATATCAGTGCAAAAGATAATAATCTGATAAGGTTATTCTTTATGAACTTCTGAACCGCCTCTGGCATCGACAGAGACTTTTTCCGGATTTCCTGAATAATATACATCGCCCCCTCCGCTTATATAAACACCAAGTTTCTCAACATTTACCGGAGTTTCGCTTGTAACTGTATATGAACTATCAGGCGTATACTTAATAAAGACGTAGAATTTGTATATATGTTGCATGACATCTTTTAACAGAATGTGGTTTGTTCGGGCGAAACAGTAAATTTGTTATTTTAAGCACAAACTATTTATTGTACCTTAGATATCTATTTATACAATATGCAGATGTCAGATGTTCCCCGGAAACGTGGTTTTCTAATACAAAAGCTGATTTTAAATCTCCTGCTGGCTTTAATGATTTCTTCCTGCAAAAACGGAACAATAAATAAAAAATTCCAGGATATAGCCGACAAACAGCTGATTCCCTCAGGGATAGTTATTGATTATCCCTGTGAAGGAACCATCTTCCCTCCTGAAATTGCTGAGCCTCAGTTTATATGGACTGATACATTGAACAGGTCGGCTCGATGGCATATAAGGCTTTTATCTTCCGGCGGCCAGGAATTGTTTAATGGTATAACCGATTCATCATGCTGGAGGCCGGATTCATCTGAATGGCATGCCATAAAAACCACATCAGCCCATGAGCCTGTCTCCCTGACTATTATTGGATCACCTGAAGGTTTATCTGGCGGTGAATTTTCGTCAGGAAGGATTTCATTTTTCATATCAAAGGATTCAGTAGGTGCTTCAGTATTTTACCGGGCTGTTCCGCTTCCATTCGGATATGCAGTCAGGAATGTCCATGAAATTGAATGGTATATGGGAAATATCAGCGGAGGCACACCTCATAAGGTCTTAGACAAGATACCTGTGTGCGCCAACTGTCATTCTTTTTCAAAAAGCGGAGAGATAGCTATGGACATCGATTATGCTAATGACAAGGGATCATATATCATTTCCAGGCTTCAGGATACTGTTCACCTTACTCTTGATAAGATAATAACCTGGAGCGATTATAAGAGAGAAGATGGAGCACTTACGTATGGTTTGTTATCACAGATTTCTCCTGACGGGAAGTTTGTGCTCTCCACTGTCAAGGACCGTTCTGTTTTTGTCGCTGTTGATAACCTTGAGTATTCGCAGCTCTTCTTTCCGGTAAAGGGGATCATTGCCGTCTATGACAGGGATGCTGACAGATTTTACGAGCTCCAGGGTGCTTCTGACAGAAGCTATGTCCAAAGCAATCCAAACTGGTCGCCTGATGGTAAAGAGGTCCTGTTCAGCAAGGCTGACCGGTATACCTCTTCAAGAATTGACAATTCAGAAAGTGTGCTTTTGAATCTTGAAGATGTTGAAGAATTCACTTCACGGAAAAAGGAATTCAAATACGATTTATTCCGCATTCCTTTCAATGGAGGAAAAGGCGGACCGGCATTACCGGTTCCGGGTGCATCAGAAAATGACAAAAGTAACTTTTTTGCCAGGTATTCTCCGGATGGTAGGTGGATCGTCTTCTGCCAGGCTGAAAACTTCATGCTGCTCCAGGCTGACAGCAAACTTTATATAATGCCATCTGAAGGAGGCACACCGCGAATGATGAACTGCAATACAGGAAATATGAATTCATGGCATGCATGGTCACCCAACAGCAGGTGGCTTGTCTTTTCTTCAAAGAAAAGGGGACCGTATACCCAGTTATACCTTACACATATTGATGAAAACGGAAATGATTCACCACCTGTCCTTCTTGAAAATATGATGTTTGACAGAAAAGCTGCCAATATCCCCGAGTTTTTTGATAGCAGGCATTTCAATCTCAGAAATATGGCTGATGACTTTTCCAGGAATGCTCTTTATTTTAACCGTTTAGCCTTGCTGGGTATTAAAGACAGACAATACAGGGATGTTCTGGAAAATCTTGATATGGCAATTAAAGCTGACAGCACTTTTTATGATGCATACAGGAACAGACTGTTTGTCAACATAACTCTCGGGCAATCAAAATCAAAAGAAGATCTTCATCTGAGGGAGATTGCAAAAAGTCTTATCGAGAAGGAACTCAGCAGTAATCCCGGTGACAGATTACTCTATCTTAAACGAGGTGAGCTGGAGCTTCTGCTGGAGGATTATGATGATGCAATCAAAGATGCTTCATACGTTCTGAAATCAAATCCATCCAACTATGCAGCTTACGAACTGCTGGCCGCAACGTACCAGAGGATGGAGCAGTGGGACAAGGCTGTAAACTGCCTGAAAAAGATGATCGGGCTGCAGCCTGATAAAAGCATGGTTAAATATAATCTGGCTGTTTTATATAAAAATACCGGGAAGGTGGAACCATCCTTGAATTTACTTAATGATTTAATTGAAAAGAGTCCCGGCGAGACCGGATTTATCCTGTCAAGGGCCAGTCTGTATCTGTTAAAGGGCGAAAAACAAGCTGCGAAAGCTGATTATGACCGAGCTGTATCTGATGATCCGGATGACTATACCTGCTACCACGAGAGAGGTCTTTTCTTCAGGAACAGTGGATCACCTGATCTTGGGAAAAATGATCTTGAAAAGGCAATTGCTGTACTGGGAGAAGAGATAAGGAAAAATCCCCAGGATGCCCCGTTAATTTTAAATCGTGCTGAAATAATGGAACAGGCAGGAAACACACAGGGAGCTCTCAATGAATATGAAAACTATCTCAAGGTCTGGCCGCAAAGTCATTCTGTCCTGAAGAAGAAGGCATTGATATCATATTCAATGAAACAATGGCAGCAGGCTGTTGTCGCCTATACTGCCATTATAAAGAATTTCCCCGGTGATGCAGAAGCTTTATGTACAAGGGGTCTGGCATACCAGCAATCTGGCAATATGCAGAGAGCTCTGAGTGATCTTGACAGTGCGATAAGACTCGATGATGATGAATATGCATATTATTATTTCAGGTCTTTAATAAGAGATCAGACAGGGGATAATTCCGGCAGCAGGAGTGATCTAAAAACTGCAGCAAACCTGCTGAATGAACTGCGAAAGACAAGGGATCTTAACAAGAATGAGGCAGACATGCTGGAAGCAATTCAGAAACAACTAAATGAGGTATAAGACATGAAAACAAATGCTTTATTGCTGACATTGGCATTCCTGTTATTTTCATGTTCATCGCTTGAAGACAAGGCAAGAAAAGCTATTAAGGAAAATTTAAAGCTCACCCTGGATGATTATAAAAGTCATGAGCCTGTTCAATACGGGAAGCTTGAATACGCAATGTCAATCTGGGCAGATGCACCGGAAGTCACGAGTCTTCTTAAGAAAGAAACATACTACATTACAAAATGCATGGAATATAAGGAAAAGTATGAATTATATGATTTCGATGTTTTAAGCAAAGATTTTACGATGTATTTCGATCTGTCTGGTATTTATTTGGATAGCGCTGAATATATTGATGAAAAGATAAAAACATTTGAGGCCAGTTTTGTACCGGAGAGGATCGGATGGCAGATGACTCATTCATTCAGGGCAAAAAGTAAGGATGGTAATTTCACACTGAATAAATATTTATTCATTTTTGATAAAAACATGACCAGGGTCATTAAAGCAGTTGATTTATCTGAGGAATAATTTGGTGAATTCATAAATAAACATGGCTCTTAGTGCGTGTTACCGGGCTTTTTTAAGTTAAATAAGATTGACTTTGGCTTTAGCATGTTGTAACTTTACTGAATAATATGGATCATCATGAAATCTCAAATTAAAATTGTGTTCATAATACTGGTCCTGTTTATGAACATGACAAGTTTTGGACAGAATACACCTGATACGACCAGAACTTTCAGGGTAGAAACAAAAGACGGAAACATCTTTACCGGTTATTCTCTTGCTCAGGATTCAGTAAGTCTGATTTTAAAGACAGAAGAACTTGGTGAAATCAAAATCCCCTTATCTAAAATAAAATCAAAAACTGAATTAAAGGAGGTTGTGATCGTAGATAATAAAATATGGCTTCCGAATCCTCAGTCAGGACGCTATTTCTGGGCTCCCAACGGGTATGGTCTGGAGGAAGGCTCATCCTATTATCAGAATATCTGGGTTTTGTACAACCAGATTTCAATCAGTATTACAAACAATTTCTCGCTAGGGGCAGGCGTCATACCGGCTTTTCTCTTTGCAGGTGCACCCACACCTGCGTGGATAGTTCCCAAAATTTCAATACCTGTTGTAAGAGATAAAGTGAATGTTGGAACGGGGGCCTTTCTCGGCGCCATATTGGGTGAAGGATCCGCTGCTTTTGGACTTCTATATGAAACGACAACCTTCGGATCTCGCGACAGAAATTTTAGTCTTGGATTCGCGTATGGATTTGCCGAGGACAGTTGGATGAACAGGCCAATTATTAATCTCAGCACTATGCTTAGAGCTGGGCCCAAAGGCTATTTTATCAGCGAGAACTATATTATTCCCTACGAACAAAAATCTTGGGACTTTGGCTATATGGGTGATTATCAGGTCAAAAAGAAATCAGCTGTTGTCATTTCTCTTGGAGGACGCAGTATAATACGTAACGTTGGACTGGATTACAGTCTCTGGATCCCAATCAATGCCGGCATAGAATCGTTTTTAGCAATACCTTTTCTTGGAGTCACAATCCCGATCGGGAAAAAGGAATAATTTATTTACAGGCGTTTATCACTTTGTCTTGTGGTTAAGTGTGAATAATAAAATGGCAGGTAAAGTATATTAAAATACGCGCAATCAACTGTAAATGAGCTGAATGCGCTGTATTAGATGTGATCCCGAAGGGATTCAAACCCCCAACCTTCTGATCCGTAGTCAGATGCTCTATTCAGTTAAGCTACGGGACCAATATTTTGATTAGCACGCAAATATAGCAAAATTTTTATTTTCGGGAATAATTTATACTTTTAGATGGAGAATTTCATTGTGAATATTCCATTGTAAGTAATTGATAATAAGTTAAAAATATAAATATGAGAAAGACAGCAGGTATAATTTTAAAGATTTTGCTTGGACTCATCGTTCTGATTCTTGTAATGCTCTTTACCGTCCCGGTAATATTCAAGAATAAGATAAGGACCAAGGTGGAACAGGTGATCAACGAATCTGTAAATGCACAGGTGAAATTTGATGACTACAGCCTGGGATTCTTTAAGAACTTCCCCAACCTGGCTTTTTCATTAAAGGGCGTTTCGGTTGTCGGACTGGATAAGTTTGAAGGTGATACCCTTGCAGGCTTTAAATCATTTGACCTGGTATTCAACCTGGCAAGTCTGCTCAAAAAATCAGGGTATGAGGTTAAGTCGATAATCCTTGATCAGGCTGTAATAAACGCAATTGTTCTTGAGGACGGCTCAGCAAACTGGGATATAGCAAAGGATACTACTACAGTTGAAACTATTGCCGAACCTGTTGAAACTGAAGAGGAAGCTGAGCCTTCCAGCCTTAAAGTGCTTCTTAAGAAGTTCGCAATACAAAACAGCTCAGTATCTTATGTTGATCAGATGTCAAAAATGTCCGCTTATCTTAAAAACCTGAATTTTAATCTTTCAGGCGATATGACAGCCAGTGAAACAGATATGGATATGACACTGAACATTGCTCAGGTCGATTTTCTTATGGATGGCATTAAGTACCTGAATAAGGCAGTAATCGATTCCAGAATAGGAATACTGGCTGATCTTGATAATTATAAATTCACGCTCGGTGACAATTATTTTGCGCTGAACGACCTTAAGCTGAATTTCTCAGGAATGGTTGCAATGCCGGGAGATGACATTGAGACTGATCTTCAGATTGGAACTGACCAGACATCCTTTAAAACCCTTCTTTCACTGGTTCCTGCAGTTTACATGACAGATTTTGCTGATCTTTCCGCAACCGGGCAATTTGCACTGCAAGGACTAGTCAAAGGTGTTTACAGCGATGCCGATAGCACATTGCCTGATGTGAACCTGTCTCTTTCTGTAAAAGACGGATTGATAAGCTACCCCGCTCTGCCGGAAAAGATTACTAACATAAATATCAACTCGGCAGTTAATGTGAACGGCAAAAACCTTGACCTTACAACTGCTAATATTGATCTTTTCCACCTTGAGCTTGCCGGCAATCCCTTTGATATGACTTTTGCCCTCAGGACCCCGGTGAGCGATCCGGATTTCAAAGGATCACTTACAGGGAAAATTGACCTTGATGCTCTGTCAAAAGCTATACCGCTGGATAGCATAAGTTTGTCAGGTATAATAGATATGGCTGTGAAAATGGGAGGGAAGCTGTCAATGATAGAGAAGGAACAGTATGAAAGCTTCCAGGCTTCAGGGACTATGAACATTCAGAATATGATTGTTGCCATGACAGGTTATCCTGAGGTCAGGATCAATGAAGCAGCTTTCGAATTTTCTCCGGCATATGCTGCAATGACAAAAGGAAACATTAAAGTGGGTGATAAAAGCGACTTTAATATCACCGGACGTCTTGAGAATTATATACCATATATATTTAAGGATGAAACGATCAAAGGGAACCTGACACTAACTTCAAACAGGGTTGATGCTTCCGATATACTGTCCAAAATTGCAACTGACACAACTGAAGTTGTTGAAGACACAACAGCACTTTCAGTAATAAAAATTCCTGAGAATATTGACTTCACTTTTAATGCCCGCATAAATGATTTCAGCTATGACAAAATAAAAGCAAAGGATGTCAAAGGGAATATTATTGTCAAAGACGGGGTACTAAGTTTAAGAGAAACCGGCATGAATATTCTCGGAGGACTGATCAATGTAAATGCAGATTATGATACACGCGATACCCTTAAGCCGAAGATGAAGGCTGATCTTAAAATGCAGAGTATAGGTATTAAAGATGCATTCTCCACATTTAACACTGTACAGCGCCTTGCACCTGCAGCCAAAGGCATTGAAGGCAAAATGAATCTGAATCTTGCCTTTGAAAGCCTCCTGGGAAGTGACATGATGCCGAATATGCAGTCAATTCTGGGAGGGGGAAAGCTACAGGCTAATGAGGTCACACTCGTTGAATCCAAAGCTTATGAAACAATGAAAGGTGTTTTGAAATTAAGCGATAAGTACAGCAACACTTTCAGGGATATTAATGCAAGTTTCAAAATAAAGGACGGAAGAGTATATGTCAGCCCGTTTGATACCAGAGTCGGCAATATTAAGATGAATGTCAGCGGTGACCAGGGTCTGGATCAGACACTTAATTACCTGGTAAAGACAGAGATACCACGTTCTGACCTGGGCAGCTCGGTGAATGCGCTGATTGATAATTTGTCTACACAGGCTGCAGCATTTGGAATAGTGTATAAACCTGCTGAGGTTCTGAAGGTCAATTTAAGAATAACCGGTGTATTCGGCAAACCTATTGTAATGCCCGATTTTGGAGGAGGTTCGAAAGACACTGCATCAACAGGTATTAAAGCGGCAGTTAAAGAAACAGTTAAGGAAACGGTCAACCAGGCGGTGGATACAGGTAAAGAGAAAGCACGTCAGGAAGCCGAAGCTCAGGGTGACAAGCTTATCGCCGAAGCTGAAGCCCAGGCGCAGAGGATCCGCGATGAAGCCGCTGCAGGTGCTGAAAAAATCCGGCAGGAGGCTGAAATACAGGCTCAGAAGCTAATTGACGGAGCAGCATCAAAAGGTGCTATTGCAAAAATGGCAGCAGAGAAAGGAGCGGCTACGATCAGAAGCGAAGCCGATAAGAAAGCTAATGCATTTGTCCTGGAGGCTGATCAAAAGGCTGCCAAACTTGTAGACGAAGCTAAAGCCAAGAAGGAAGAACTAATAAACAAGATATAACTATTTCTGACTGCAAGACTGCAAGACAAAAAAAAGCCATCTTCCCGATGGCTTTTTTCTTAGAATTTCTTTTCGCGGATACGCGCTTTTTTACCTGTGAGATCACGGATGTAATATATTCTTGCCCTGCGGACCTTCCCGTATTTGTTGACTTCAATCTTGTCAATAAAAGGTGAAGCAAAAGGGAATATCCTTTCAACACCAATATTACCCGACATCTTCCTTACGGTAAATGTTTCTGTGTGTCCTGTTCCGGCTCTCTGTAAAACAACACCACGGAATTGCTGTATCCTTTCCTTATTACCTTCCCTGATCTTGTAATGTACGGTTACTGTATCCCCGGCCCTGAATTTAGGATATTCATTCTTTACTGCAAATTCCTTCTCAACTACATTCATTAAGTTCATCACCCGAAGTATTTTATGTTCTTAAAATGATTTCAAAAATCCGGTCGCAAATGTATAAATAAAATCTTGATAAATATCAATCTGCTTAAAAAAACTTAATGATACTCGGTCCTGGGTATTGGGTTCTTGGTTGATTGGAGTCAAACTACCAAGCACCAAGTACCGAGTACCGAGCACCGAGCACCCTTTTAGTGGCTTCCTCCAGCCGGAACAAGTAATTTTTTTCCTGTATCCTGGATCACTGATTTCTTCCACGCATCGTTATATCCGGGCTGAGATGGATATGCCGGATAACCTTCAGCACTTCTTTCGAACTTGCCGTCATTTTCTTTCTTGATATTTCCGTCCATATATTTGACAAGGAGATATTCGCTCAATGACTTCCACTTGTCAAAGGTATTGTTAACAACCTTTTTGGTATATTCAGTAAGGTAATCACGCGCTTTCCAGACATCATTTTCGTAAAGCTTTTTTGCAGATTCATCGACAACAGCAGTACCTTCAATATATTCCATTTCCAGCTCTTTCTGGACTTTAACAGCATCGGCACTCATTAAATCGTAACGGGAATAGCACATATTGGCAACCAGGTTGAAGAGCCAGAATGCTGAAGTAGGAGAGTATGTACACATATCACCATTGCCGACTTTGAAACATTCAGGTACTTCTGTGATTCCGCAGTAAATCGGATTGAAAACAGTTGTTGCAGCATCGTCAACACCGAACCAGAAGATTCCGCCGATCGGATCAGGTAGCCAGTTGCGCGATTCTGCAACAAATACAAATCCTGTCTGTTGTGTTGATGTTGCTCTTTCATTGCAGTATGAATTTTCGTCACCGGTAACTTTCCAGGTAAGCGGACGCCAGCGGTAGGGGGAACCGAAAGGTCCTGCGCCGATATCCTTTCTCATGTCAAATTCCGTTCCTTCAAGATGATCACGCATGAAATTCATCAGGTCATAGTTTGAAATCTTTCGGTTTGGCTTTACCCACAACGGCATGCGCCTGCTCAGATCATGACCGGAAACATAATTTATATACTGGTCCATCTCATCATTTACGGACCTGAAGAATGACCATACCCGGATCTCACAGAATCTTGCACCATCAAAAGTCAAAGGATTGAAAGCATCTGAGAAGCTGAACTGCTGGTCAGTCCCGTTGTAGAGCTTATTTGCCCTTGCAACCTCAATAACATCCCATGCATAGACACACTCCACAACCGGATCATTGATCCTGGTAAGATCCTTTGAAGTGATCGCAATGCTGTTTTTCTTGCCTGTTGCCAGAGGAAAAGTCTGTATCCTTGCCTGGTTGGCATGAGCGCAAATATAACCGTCGGGGATAAGACGCGCAACCCAAACTGCGCCCTTGTTTCCGGGACCTTTACCGATAATCTCAAAAATCCATGCTTCGTTCTTGTCAGCTATTGAAAATGATTCACCTGAACTGCCATACCCGTATTCTGATACCAGATCCGACATTACTTTTATAGCTTCTCTTGCAGTCTTCGCTCTTTGCAGTGATAGATAAATAAGACTACCGTAATCTATAATACCTTCAGGATTGACCATGCTTCCAACACCGCCATATGTTGTTTCGCCAATGGCAAGCTGATGTTCATTCATATTGCCGACAACTGAATGAGTATGGGCAACCTGCCTGATCCTTCCCTTGAATTTACTGGTATCCCATTCATATACATCCATCATGCTTCCGATGGGATAATCTCTTGAAGGCCAGTAATACAGTTCTCCGTAAAGAACATGAGAATCAGCTGAATAGGTAATCATCACCGATCCGTTCTTTGATGCTCCCTTAGTTACAAGGAAATTGGTGCATGCTCTTGAGGTTTGCTGTGCAATGAACCCTGTAAACAGCACTGTCAGTAGTATTGCGGTTAATCTTTTCATAAAGTATTTATGATTATTAAATTTCTATTTCATATTTATTATGTGCTCAAAGTTGGCAGTCAACTTCTGATCAACAGAATTCTGCAAAGGTAAAAAGTCAGGGAAGATTTCAAAATGGTTCAGATCATTTTGAGAATATTGATGATATTTTTTATTCTATCAGGATCGGCGATTTTCCTTGAGAACTCAGGTATATCAGGTACACCGCCTATTGTCATCCCTTCTCTTCTGAAAATCATTTCACTTTCTGTGATGTTTCTTACCGACAGGTGAAATTCCGAGGCTCCTGTTATTCTGGCTACTTCAGCAATATTTGATTCATTAAGTCCGCTTCCGGGCATAACTATTATCCTGGATCCGGCTTTCTTTAGCAGTTTACCTATCAGTTCTGCACCTTCTGCTGCCTTATTCCTGTGCCCTGATGTCAGGAGTCTTGTTGCACCTGCCGATATTATATCCTGAAGTCCCCGGAATGGATCAGAACACATGTCAAAAGCCCTGTGGAAAGTAATGGTCATGGGATTTGACAGCTCGACCAGTTTTGCAGTACGTTCAGTATCTATCTCCCCGTCAGACAGCAGGATTCCGATTACAATCCCGTTTACTCCGCATTCACCGCATAATTCAATATCACGTCTCATTATGTCATATTCGGTATCGCTGTACAGGAAATCGCCTCCTCTGGGACGTATTATAACATTCAGGTCGATGGAAAGGTTATTTCTTACTGACAGGATCATTCCATACGACGGAGTAGTTCCTCCCTCTGCAAGGCCGCCACACAATTCAACCCGGTCAGCTCCTCCTGTCTGCGCATTGACTGCTGATTCAACACTGTCAACGCATATTTCGAGCCTGAAGTCCATTTTGTGATTTATTAACGGTTTAATAAAAGTAACATTTTTTTAAGTATAATTGCACAGATAAAATCAGATGTTATATGAAACCTGCACTTTTAGTACTGGCAGCCGGCATGGGAAGCCGTTATGGCGGCAACAAGCAGCTCGATGAAGTAGGCCCCTCCGGCGAAACAATCATTGATTATTCGATCTATGATGCAATCAGGGCCGGCTTTGGTAAAATTGTCTTCGTGATAAGACGGGATATTGAAGAGCAGGTAAAGGAAAGATTTGTTGCAAAGCTGAAAGGTAAAATCACCATGGATTATGTTTTCCAGGAGATCACGAACCTTCCGGAGGGAGTTCAGGTTTCAGCGGAAAGGCAGAAACCATGGGGTACCAGTCATGCCATTCTTGTTACCAGGGATAAAATAAAGGAACCGTTCGGGGTTATTAATGCTGATGATTACTATGGCGTAGAGTCCTTTAAGATACTTCACGATTTCCTTGTAAATGATAAAGATCCAAATTGTTACTGCATAGTCGGATACAAACTGGGGAATACCCTTTCAGATCATGGGCATGTAAACCGCGGTGTTTGCAGGGTGAGTGAGAACGGATTGCTGGAGAACATAGCAGAAGTACGGCAGATTGAAAAAACACATGATGGTGCAAAAGCTCCAGGCATATATGGGAAAGAACTGCATTTTACTGGAAATGAGATCGTTTCCATGAATCTCTTTGGATTCAAGCCAACCTGTTTTGATTATCTTGGAAAGGAATTCCGCAATTTCATCAATAAATACGGAATGGATCTGAAATCGGAACTGGATATCCCGACTTCACTCGATATTTTTGTAAAGAATGGGAACATAACCATAAAGATCCTTCGAAGCAATGAGAGATGGTTTGGTGTTACTTACCGTGAGGACAAGCCTTACGTTGTAGAGAGCATCAGGAAAATGATAAGGAAAGGTATATATCCGGCGAGGATATA
>CAZGGZ010000051.1:19805-21886 GCA_964525415.1 uncultured Rikenellaceae bacterium
CCGGGGGTAGTTCACCATGTAAAATCGCAGTTGTAAAAGCTTGTATTGTCCACATTATCTGATACTTTCAGCGTCAGGTTGTGCTTTGTTCCTTTAGCAATTCTTTTAGGATCAAATTTGTATATGAGGACATTATTTTTCTGGTCATACTCAAATAATGCCCATTTACCGTCAATTACCGGCTCGTATGCTTTTATCCCGGCAAGTTCATCATAGATCCTTATCCTGATTTCCCTCTTCCCTGTCAGGTCAGCACCCGGGATGAGTCCGTTATTCGCACTTATCATCGGAGCAACTGTATCTATCCCGACATAAAACATACCGAAGGAGGCGGATTGGGCCGTTAAATACCCGTTATCCATTGTGCTGGCAAGCGCAGTTTTTTTGAAATCTTCACTCATCTGGACAATCACCATTTTTAATTCTTTTCCCCCGGGAATTTCAGATGGTCTGATCGAAAGCTTAAAAGGTTTGTGGACGGGAGTGTATTTATCATGTACATAATGAACCTCGGAGTACATCTCTTTAAGACCTGGTTTATTCTCATAATTAAAATATAATGTATCATACAACGCACCAGACGGTATGGTTACAATGATGTTTTCAGCTTTAAATTCATTGGTCCTGTTATACAGCATCATGTGCGAACCGGTTTTATCCGCTACCGGTATCCTGGTATTGACAGATTCCTGTCCCTTTACCTTAAATGACAGCACTGACTTGTTGTTATGAACGTCAGCCACTTCAATTTCGCAATGATACATTCTGTCTTCACAGAAGTTGAAAACTCCCCTGTTCACGACATTCTCATATACACTGAGCTTATCATTTGGAAGAAGGAATGTTCTTTCAATATAAGTTCTTTCTTTAAGGTAGGTTTCGTAATCGATATGGCTGTTGATGTACCTTGACTCATTGAATGAAAAATCATCCATCACATATTTAAATATGGTATTGCTGTCAATTTTCAGTTCAAGAGAGTAAGGAGAGCATTTGTTATAACTGTCATTAAGAAGGTCATAGGATTTGATACCAAAACCTGCCGGTCCGTTTATCCGTATCTCATTGGTGGTGGCAATATAGTAATTGCCATGTCCTCCTGCGACAGTGAGCTTCCTTGTTTTGTTCTCATTATTTATGGCGGTGTTGTTACCGGCAGGATAAATTAACAGCCTTTCAATTACAGGTAAGATATCATCACCGGTTCCGAACTCAAATAATAACGGATTAACCGGAACCTCCGAATCAGATTTTCTGACTTCAAAATGTAAATGAGGACCTGCAGAGCTTCCCGAGTTGCCTGAATAAGCTATAAGGTCTCCCTGGTTTACCTTGAATTGTTCCCCGGGAGGGAAAAGAGTTATAAGGTAACTCTTCTTCTCATATTGCTGGTTTATAACATATTCTTCTATTTCAGGGATAAACCTGTCGAGATGGGCATAGACTGTAGAATACCCTGAAGGATGCCTGAGATAGAGAGCTTTACCGAATCCTCCTGGCGATATGCTTATCCTGTATATATATCCGGATGCGGCGGCAACAACCTCTTGCCCGGAAACTCCCTTTGTCTTTATATCAAGTCCGGAGTGAAAATGATCAATCCTGAGCTCCCCGAAATTGGCCGATAGGGACAATGGAATCGTGACTGGCGAAATAAATATGTTCCTGTCCTTGGGATTCTCAACTAAGATATTGAAAAACAATAAATTAACAATCAGTAATCTTATAAATATCATAAACAAAACTTTCTTTCATTATTGCTGGTGCAAAGCTAACCTTCTGGTTAATTCAGCCAAACTATTTAATCCAAATTTTTGAAAATATCACGAACAATATTAACTTTGTGCTAAAGATTGAGCTATGTCCGGTCAGAGTTATGAGGAATTAAAACTTTTGAACAGAAAGCTCGATGAATTGTTAAATAAGTATAACAAACTGAAGACCGAACATGAAGGTCTTGAAAACGGGAATGAAGCTTTAAGGAATAAGCTGCAGGAACGTGAAGCCAGGATGAAGGAATTGGAAATTAAATACGAAAGGATAAAATTATCAGGAGCACTGTTGGGAGAAGGCGAAAATGC
>CAZGGZ010000052.1:0-2238 GCA_964525415.1 uncultured Rikenellaceae bacterium
AAAAGAAGAAGCAGGAAAATCCAGAAGATCTCATATCTGGTGAAAGTAAGCTTTATTGACATGTATGCCCACAGGTTGCTGTAAGCAGGCACGAGCACAGATGCCAGAGCAATTCCTACGAACAGAGCAAGCAGACAAATGATAAGTGTTTCGAACATGAATTGGGTCACGAGCTGATTCCTCTGTCCCCCGAATGTCTTTCTTAAACCTATCTCCTTCAGCCTTTTGCTGAATGTCGCAATCGAAGTATTCGCGAAATTGAAACAGGCAATCAGCAGTATAAAGATTGCCATTATCAGAGGAGCCCACAGAGCTGCAGGATGCAATCCGGGAAACAAGCTGGAGCTCCAGATATTTCTGGTATTGGATTTAACCTCTTTCAGCGGAACTAGAGAAAACCTGTTGATCCTGAAATCTTCGCGGGCATTGTTCTGTACCGGAAGGTAGTTTTTTAACGAACTGGTAATAGCCGGCAAAAGCGACTTATCAGGGACCTGGATAAAAAATGCTGAGACAAATAGCTTCCAGTCAGCATCCTTCTGTTCCCACATCCTTAGAAAGTTCTCATAATAAGAGATGATGTCTATCCTGAAACTCGAATTTTCCGGCAGGTCTTTAAAAACAGCACTAATTGTGAATGTAAATTCCTTATCCTGGTCATTAAATACTGAAATTAATTTGCCCACAGGGGATTCATTGCCAAATAAATTATGAGCCATGGTCTCGCTTACAAGCACGTTCCCGGTTCCAGGTATTGATTTTGTTTCCCCTTGAACTGAGGGAAATGTGAAAATCTCAAGAAATTCAGGATCAACATATACTACATTTGACATAAATACATCATTATCCCTCTTTACGGGAGACACTGTCCGCTGCAATCTTGTTGCTCTCAGAATTCCTGGTATATCATTTTTGATCTGAAGTCCAAGCGTTGCAGGTATAACACCGTATTCCTGCTCCCTTCCCTGCATATCTCTGAAACAGTTTACCCTGTAGATTTCATCGAAATTCTCATGAGTTCTGTCAAACTCATAGCTGAACATATGGTTGAAGAATGCAACAATGCAGATTGCCAGCGCCATACCGAGGCCGACGATGTTAATAAGGGTGAATACCTTGTTCTTAACCAGGTTTCTGAAGGTGACAAGGAGGTAATTCTTCAGCATAGAAAGAATTTATCTATTCATACTTGAGTGACTGGGCAGGGTTTATACTGGCTGCCCTAAGGATCCGGTAGCTGATTGTTGCCAGTGCTATTCCAAGGGCTATAATCAGACCGATAAGGAAGCTTAGGGCACCCGGATCGATCCTGTAATAGAAGTTCTCCAGCCATCTCCTGGCAACAAAATAGACAAGGGGCCATGAGATCAGTGCTGCAATCGTGACGAGAACTATGATCTCCCTTGATATCACAAAATAGATGCCGGTAACAGATGAGCCCATCGCTTTTCTCACCCCTATCTCCTTTGTCCGCTGTTCAACAGTAAATGATGTGAGCCCGAACAGGCCAAGGGCAGCGATGAAGATTGCCAGGATTGAAAAAATTACTGCAAGCTGGGCATTTTGCTTTTCCTGTTTGTACATCTGTTCAAAATCCTCATCAATAAAGTAATACTGCATCGGATCATTCGAGGTGAACTCTTTCCACCTGTTCTCAATTTCCGTTATGGTATGCTGATAATTCTGTGCTGAGAGCTTCACTGTAATGTAGCCCCAAAGATTTTCATCACCCTTGCAGAGGAATATATGTGGTTTAATCGGATTTCTGAGCGATTCAAAATTGAAGTTTTTTACGATCCCGATAACCTGAAGGAACCTGTATTCACCTGATTCTGACGGCTGGATGAACCGGGCCTTTGAGATATCGGTGATCCCGAATTCTTTGGCAGCGCTTTCATTTATGATGCATGCATCGCGGTCGGTTGTAAATGTTTTGTCAAAGTTCCTGCCTTCTGCAAGCTTCATTTCGTAAGTATCGATAAAATCATAATCAACCCAGCCGCTCACCATTAGAAACGATTCTTGCTGCCTTCCTTCAAGGCCGTATCCGTTATTGTTGTTTATCCTGCCGGGTATTGATGTTGAGCTGGTTATATTCTTTACTCCGGGGATCTCCCTTACAGCGGTTTTAAACGCTTCAACCCTCGATTCAAGCGATTGCGCCCTGTTTATCACCAGCATCTGCTCCTTATTGAATCCCACGTCCTTATTAAGCATGAAAAAGATCTGCCTGTACAT
>CAZGGZ010000052.1:2338-21327 GCA_964525415.1 uncultured Rikenellaceae bacterium
TGCAACTCCGGTCCCACATATTTCTCAAGCATCGGCGGTATTTTTTCCGAGACCGTAAGCGAATTTGTGTTGGGCTTGAGAAGAAGGTAAGTGCTGAAGCTGTTGCTTAGCCAGATTGTGCCGTTAGCAACAGGCATTGTAACAAAAGAGACAAGAATATGTGCATCAAAGTGCGATTTTTCAGGCACATCAGCCATAAGACCCGCAATGACATACCCAACAGTGTCATCTCCAAGCTTTATCGTTTTGTCAATAGGATCTTCGTCCCCGAATATCTTTTTTGCCATAGATGCAGTGATCACAGCTTTATGAGGAGCGTTAAGCTGGTTATCAGGATCACCTTTAATAAGGGGGATTGAAAAGAAATCAAAAAATGTAGAATCCGCGGCTACTATATCATCGTCAGTGAATGTCTGATCCTTGTATTCGACAACCATCGGACCCCAGTTCTGCATTCTTATGAAAGTTTCGACCTCCGGGAATTCCCTTGCCATTGTAGGACCAATAGGTGCACATGTATATGCGCCGACTATTTCCTGTTCTCCGATCTTCCCGTTCAATACGATCCTGAAGATCCTGTCCTTCTTCAGATTGAATTTGTCAAATCCGGCTTCATTGATTACGTACAGAGCTATGAGCAAACTGCATGCAATGCCTATTGCCAGGCCAAGAATATTAATAATAATATATGACCGCTGCCTCTTGAATGAGCGGATGGTGTACTTAAACAGATTATTGAACATAGTAAGGTTTTGGTTTAATTATAAATGTATTATCAAATTTATGCTATTTATTCCACTTTAAGCGCTTCGGCCGGATTTATAACAGAGGCTTTAAATGCCTGGAAACTTACTGTTATCAAGGCAATTACCACAGCCCCGGCTGCTATTCCGGCAAAGACGAAAATGCTGAGATCGATCCTGCTTGCAAACTGTTTCAGGAGATTCTCAACGAATATCCATCCGGCCGGAAGCGCAATGACCAGTGATATGAGTATGAGCACCATGAACTCTTTAACCATCGTAATTAAGATGGTCATAGTGCCGGCTCCCATCACCTTTCTGATGCCAATTTCATTTGTCCTTCGTTCTGTTGAATATGCGGACAATCCATAGAGACCCAGGCAGGCAATTATCACAGCAAGTATTGTGAAGTACTTCAATAATTTTGTAAGACGAATCTGTGTACGGAAGAGATTATTATAATCCTCATCAATAAAGGAATAGTTGAAAGGATATTCAGGAAGTACTTTTTTCCATGCATTTTCTGCTGTTTTCAGTGCTTCAGGAATATTATCTTTAACAAGCCTGATAAGAATGAAGTTCAGATACTGGGGACCTGTCAGAGCGAAAGCCATAGGCTCTATCGGCTGGTCGGCTCCCTTAAAGTGAAAATTCTTCAACACTCCCACTATTCTGCCGCTTATTCCCATGAATCTGAAACTTTTCCCCACTGCATCATCGACTCCCATAATCTTAACAACCTCTTCATTAACAAGAAAGTTACCTGTAGAGTCTCCTGCTAAGTCAGATGGATAATCCCTGGAGAAATTCCTGCCAGATTTCAGTTCCATCTTCATTGTTTCCAGGTAATCATAATCAATGGTATTGGTCCCGATAAGCACACGTTTCTCCGGATCCCTGCCTTCCCAGTCTGCACCACCAGAATTACTTCCAATCCTCACAGGATTGCTTCTTGCAGCCGTAACTCCCTGGATAAGAGTCTCTTTAAGAAGCTCCTCTTTCAGAGAGTAATACTTAGGCAGCATATCTCCCAGCATGGGTATACAAATAAGATTCTCTTTATCAAATCCGAGATCCTTATCCTGAAGGTGCTTTAATTGCATATACATGAATACTGCTGTGACTGCAATCAGTACTGAAAGAATAAACTGAATAATTACCAGAACTTGCCTTAATCTCCCGTTTCCTTTACCAGAGATCTGTTCACCCTTTAAGACAGACACAGGCTTGAATGATGACAGATATAAGGCAGGATATATACCGGATATCAGACCGGCAGCAAATGCGATAATGACAATGCTGATTATGAACCTGAGTTGAAAAAGATCACTAAGATCGAAATTCTTGCCCGTAATATTATCAAATAAAGGCAGTGCCAATCCAACCAGGATCAGGGCAAACAGCATAGCAATTAAAACAAGGAACAGGGATTCGACCATGAACTGGGCTATTAAAGTCTTCTGGCTGGCACCTGTCACTTTCTTTATACCGATTTCCTTTGCACGGCCTGAAGCTTTGGCTGTAGACAGGTTAATGAAATTGAAACATGCAATAAGAAGAACAAAAACTGCAATAAGCGTGAAGATATATACTACAATTACAGGTCCCTTGCTTATTTCAAAACCAAACTGAGCGTGCAGGTGGATATCCAGCAGCGGGAATAAAAGATATTTTGTCTCTGTCTCAGGCAGATACTCCAGAACAACATCTGTCAGTTTCTTATTTACAGCTTTGGTATCAGGGTCCTTTTCGAGCAACAGGAAAGTGAATATAGAATTATTTCCCCAGGAATTATCTACTGCATTGATCTCATATAAAAATGAATAAGGTATCAATCCCTCAAAAGTAAATATTGAATTCCGGGGAAGGTCCTTCATCACACCTGTTACTGTGAACTGGAGTTTATTTTCAATTGTGATAGTTTTCCCCAAGGGATTTTCATCTCCAAAGTACTTTTCTGCAAGCTTTTCGTTGAGAACAATTGAGTGAGGGGAATTCAGGGCAGTTTCAGGATCGCCCAGGATAAAAGGCAGTGTGAATATCCTGAACAAGCCTGAATCCACCGCTGCTATTGATGATTCAAAAAATACTTTATCTTCCTGCCGGAACAATACCCTTGGAAGCCTGTTAAGACGTGTCTGTTCCTTTATCTCAGGGATTTTTTCTTTCCAGACAGGTCCGCAGGGATGCGGAGTAACGGTTACATGGTACCTGTCACCTGAATAAAACTGATCCTCTTCTACCCTGTATATATTTTCAGCATTCAGATTATACTTTTCATAGCTGAATTCATCCTGAACCCAAAGAAGGATCAGAAGGGATGCTGCAAGCCCAATTGCAAGCCCGGCTATGTTGATAAATGCGAAACCCTTGTATCTAAGTATATTACGGAAGGTCAGGCGCAGGAAACTTATAAACATTTTCAGAGGCTGTTATCAATACAAGGACGTACAATTGTTTTTTTTGTTGCATTTCTGGAAAAATAAAGTCTTTATATACTCATCAGGCATCGGGCGTCAGGCATCAGGCTTTAGGTACATTCTATATTTCGCTCCTGTAGCCGGTCGCCTGTAGCCTGTAGCCTGTAGCCTGTAGCCTGTTGTTATGTTAATGTCAGGTTAATCTTTGTAAAAGTTATTGAGCAATGGAATAATATATCTTACATTTATTTCTTTTTAACCTAACAGTAATTAAAATGATTAAGAACCTGCTTAAAACCGCTGTCCGTCATATACGTAAACATTTTGGCTATAGCCTTTTAAATATTCTCGGACTTACACTGGGGATCTCCAGTGCGCTGTTCCTTATAATTTATGTGTCTGATGAACTTAGTTATGACCGGTATCATGAAAATGCTGACCGCATATACCGGGTATCCTCAAAGATCACTGAAACAGATGATCAGTTCACCTGGAATGTCGCCCAGATTCCAATGGGACCTCAGGTAGTCCAGGATTATCCGGAAGTACAATCTTTTGTGCGGTTCATAAACATGCCCCGTGCACTTTATAAATTTGAGGACAAGGAATATATTGAAGAGGATTTCCAATATGCTGATTCAACACTTTTCGACATTTTTACATATAAAGTCCTGAAAGGTGAAGTACGGTCGGCAGTAACAGATCCGGGTAAGATAGTTCTGACCGAGACAGTCGCCGCAAGGTATTTCGGTGACAGTGATCCGATTGGAAAGACGCTGACCTCCGGAAATACTACATTCGCAGTGACGGGCGTGATTGAAGATGTACCTTCCAACTCACATTTCAGGTTTGATGCAGTGGCAGCAAGGAATAATCTCCCGAAACAGCTTGGCACCTGGGGCAATTTTGGGGTGTTCACCTATCTACTCCTTCCGGAAAACCTTGATGTTGAAGCTTTCGAAACCAAGATACAGGGCATGTATGATGCTCATATGAAAACGATATTCGAACCTCTTAAAATAAGAATTGAATATATTCTGGAGCCAATTACTAAAATACACCTTTATTCAACAAATGCCGGAGAACCCGAACCCACCGGCAGCATCACATATGTGATTATTTTTGGAATTGTTGCACTTTTCCTTATCCTGATTGCAGCAATGAATTATATGAATCTTGCAACAGCCCGCTCATCAAACCGTGCCAGGGAGGTGGGTTTGCGAAAAGTTGTGGGATCGCGCCGGGGACTTCTTGTGGCACAATTCCTGTCAGAGTCAGTTGTACTTACAATTATATCACTTATAATCAGTATAATACTCCTTGTAATACTTCTTCCAAAATTCAATCTTCTTGCCGGAAAATCGTTCGATCTCTCTATTCTGTACAGCCCTGTTGTAATAATTTCAGTTATTGGAGTTATACTTGTTGCCGGCATATTCGGTGGCAGCTACCCTGCCTTCTTCCTTTCAAGATTCAGTCCTGTGACAGTCCTGAAAGGTGAAATCACACAGGGTTCTGCAGGCAGTCTTTTTCGCAAGATACTGGTTGTTATCCAGTTTACTATATCGATTGCGATGATTGTATGTACTCTTGTAGTTTTCAGGCAGCTGAAATACCTTAAGAACAAGGATCAGGGATTTAACCAGGAGAATGTTCTCACGCTTCAGCTTAACAGGGGAATGGTAAATAAATATCCTGTGCTCAAACTTGCTCTCCTGGAAAATGATGATATAAAGTATGTTACGTCAACAAATACCCCGGTTGGAGAAGGCTCCGGCAAAGTAATATTCAATATGGAAACAGACCAGGGAATGTCTCAGAGGGGAATCAATTTCGCAGTAGTGGACCATGATTTTGTCGATGCACTTGGTATCAATATAATCAGCGGACGTGATTTCCAGCAGGATATGCCTTCGGATACACTAACCAGCGTTGTGGTAAATGAAACTCTGGCAAACAGGATGGGATGGAGCGATGCAATAGGAAAAAAGGTAACGCTCGGAGACGGCGCCCAGATTAACGCTCGAGTCATAGGCGTAATGAAAGATTATCATCAGACCGGCATGTATAATGAAATTGAGTCTCTCATGCTTGTCTGGCGCGAAAGAAATAATATAATATATGTAAAACTCAGCGGAAACAATACAGAGCAAAGTATAAGCTTCATCGAAAATAAGTGGAAAGAGGTTTTTCCTGATCAGCCTTTTACATATACTTTCCTGTCGGAGAGGTTCAACAGGCAGTTTGAAGCAGATGAAAAGAGAGGTTTTATATTTACCCTGTTTACAATTCTGGCTATCATTATCGCATGCCTCGGATTATTTGGCCTTGCATCATATATGGTTGAGCAGAGAACAAAGGAGATAGGCATCAGGAAAGTGTTTGGTGCCAGCGAGGGTGTCATAGTAAGGTTAATATCAAAGGAATTCCTTATTCTCATCACGATATCGATAGTTATTGCTTTGCCGGTTGCATATTATATAATGGGCAGGTGGCTGGAGAATTATGTTTACAGGACAAGAATCGGTGTACTGCTGCTTCTCCTGGCTGCCCTGCTTACGGTGATATTGACATTTGTAACAATAAGCTACAAAGCTTACCAGGCGGCAATACTGAATCCGGCGACTTCGATTAAAACCGAATAGTATTTACCACAGAGAACACAGAATTACACGGGAAAGAACAAAGATTTTTTCCGTGAAAATCCGTGTAATCCGTGGTGATAACCTTTTTATTCCTATCCTTTTATTCTTCGATAATAGCCACATCCCAGGGTTTAAGGCTTATGGCATCTCCCCTCTTCAGCAATTCATTTGTGAAGAGGTTTGTACCTTTCCCGTAGTTGTAAGGAATTGATAAATCCTTTCCTGAATAGTTAAGATAGTATCTTATTATTTTTCCCTGGTCGTTGGTTCCCTGCCTCATTACCAATGGATATGTGATATGTTTCTCCCTGTCAGTCAATCCTGTTTCTGCTGCTTTATTAAGGACTATTGCTGATTGGATTTCATCTGAAACCAGGCATCCTTCATATATCAGGCTTCCTTTACCGTATTTGTTTTCAGTAATTGCCGGATATCTTCCAAAAAACGGATCATCATAAGATGCTAAAGGTTTTGCAGTCTCAGGGATAAGAAACTCAATCCATGTCTTTGCATTACTTTTTTCCTGTCCCACTTTGAAGGGATCATCCTTAAGCGGAACGGACGATACACTTGAAAATTCCTGGTAGTAAAATCCGCATGCTTCACGAAGAGGGCCAGGCGCCCTGATATGGCGGACAACTGAATTCTCGTCGCAGAATCCGCTTTTGATTGACATAATAACATGACCTCCATACCTGACAAAATCAGCTATTTTCTTAAGAAGATCATCGCTTGCTACGTACAGGGGTGGTACAAGGAGCAGATCATAACCTGAAAAGTCAGCATTTTCAGCCAGGACGAAATCCAGTCCGATATTATTTCTGAAGGCAGCCCTGTGCATCTGTCTTACAACCTCCATGTAGACATTTCCATCCCTGATTGGCATATAGCTGATCCCAAAATCAGATGCCCGGCTGTAGAGGATGGCAGCCCTGTTTTTTATCTTAAGATTTACGAGTTTAGGTCCGATCTTTTGCAATTCATGGGCAGTCCGGCTCACTTCATCAAAGAACCTGTTAGGCTCCAGATCATGTCCGAGAACACCTTTCCAGTATGTCTCCTGCCCGTAATGAAGGGAATGCCAGTGCCAGTATTCAACCATATTGGCACCTCCCGCAAGATGTGAATAAACGAACAGTCGACCCTGCCCGTCAAAGGGAGGTGTTTGTCCCCTGGCATCCCATCCTATTGTCTGGGCATTTGTCTCTGTCACAAGGTGGTTATTCTTCTTCAGACTCCTGTAAAAATCGTCTGCCCACATGACATCTTCACCGTTGACATTATTCTGGCTGCCATGATAAACATTAAGTGACGGCATATCCATCTTTCTTGCTGCAGCCAGCTGGTCAAGCGTGGTCAGCGAGGGCATGAAGCAATGAGTGATGAACTGATCAGGTCTTTTGTATTCGCTGACTATTTCGGCCTGCCAGGTGAGGTAATCGGCAACTACTTTCTGACCGTACATATCCCATTCAAGCTTGTATGAAGGATTAGTTGCATTCTGTCTTGGCGGAAACTCATCCCAGTCATTCATTGTCATTCCCCAGTAGTTGAGTCCCCACAGCTTATTGAGTGTATCTGTTGTATGATATTTATTTTTAAGATAATCAATGAATCCCCTGAAATAGTCATAGTTTGCAGCGCCGTATGTACCTGTTTCATTATCAACCTGATATCCGATAATGGCAGGATGTCCGGCATAATGTTCCATCAGTTTCCTGATTATTCTTTCAGAGTAGAAAAGGTAAACAGGATTTGTAATGTCAAAGTTCTGGCGGATACCATAGCTGCTTCTTGTTCCATTGAGTCTCTCCACAAATACTTCAGGGTGTTTCAATGCCATCCATGCCGGAATGGAATAAGTCGGAGTACCGAGGATAACCTTAATGCCTGCTTTGTGCATCCTGTCAATTATCCTGTCCATCCAGGCAAACTCGAAAGTTCCTTCCTGTGGTTCAAAAAGACTCCAGGTTGATTCTCCAAGGCGCACGACGCTTATACCTGCCTGCTGCATGAGCTGAACATCTTTATCGAGCCTCTCATACGGCATATACTCATGATAGTAGGCGACTCCGTAGAGAACGGTATTGAATCCGGGACTCTGTGCTGTAGCATAAAGTGGCACAGCAAGAAAAATGAGTATAATCAGATATCGTTTCATAATACACATGATTTAATTATTAAATGTTATATCAGTATTCCCATGATGCAAATATCATCGATCTGGCTGTATGAATGAGAAGTTCTTGGGTCAATAAAATCCTGCCACCGGTCGATCCTGCTTTCGAGCAACGCCTTCTGATCTTTCATCTCAGGTGTCAGGGATTCCATCAGGGCATTCATCAGCGCCCTGTTTGTAAATTTCTTCCCACGCAGACCGCCAAACTGGTCACATATCCCATCTGAAAACATATAAAGTCTGTCTTCCTTCTGAAGCCTGACAGTTCGCCGTTTGAATGGTTCCATATTATCAAATATGGAAATAGGCATTCTGTCTCCCTTTATTTCATACAGGATATGGCTCTCATTCTCAATTTGCCTGTCACCAGATAGAGGATCCTTGTCTTTCTTTCTTACAATATACAAAGGATTGTTAGCCCCTGAGAATTCAAGTTCGGATGTTTCTTTATTGTAAATACAGATGGCAATATCCATTCCGTCTTTTTGCTCCCCCCTGTCTCCTTTCTGTTTCAGGGATTCAATGATCATATTTCTGACCTTGTTGAGAATCTTTTCCGGATGGAAGACTTTTTCCTTAAGAATGATCTCATTCAGCAGAGAAATACAGAGCATGCTCATAAAAGCTCCGGGCACACCGTGACCTGTGCAATCCGCCACGCAAAAGACGACATACTGGTTATAGGTGTTTGTCCAGTAAAAGTCACCGCTGACAATATCCTTTGGCCTGTAGATTACGAAATGATCCCCCAGGAAGGTCTGGACAAGATCTTCTGCTGGCAGGACAGCATTCTGGATTCTCTGGGCATAGTTGATTGATGCCACGATATCTTCTTTCTGCATCTGAAGCTCAACATTTTTAGCCTGTATTTCACGTGTTCGTGCCCGTATGATTGCTTCAAGCCGTTTGTTTTTAGCTATGAGCCGCCCGGCATAAATACGGATCACAGCATAAACCAGCGCGACAAGCAGAAGAACATAAATCAGAAAAGCCAACGGCTTCCGGTACCATGGTGACAGGATCCGGAATTCATATACAGCCTCTGAACTGATATGTCCGTAAGCATTCATTGCCCTTACCTTAAAAGCGTAGTCTCCTTCCCACAGGTTCCGGAAAACCACCCTGTTATTGCTGTCCCACAAACTGTATATCGTATCCTGTCCGGAAAGCATATAGGAATAGAGTGTTTTTTCCTGTCCTTCAAAGAAGGGTGAAGCAAAGGTGAAGGTTAATGTATTCAGGTAGTGATTTACCTCCGGTCTATTTACAGGAGCATTCTCTTGTTTATCTGCAGGGTATCCATTGTAGACAAGCGAATCTGTTAATCCTATTGAAACACTTGTTATGAGGGCTTTGAAGTTGATGGCATAATCCTTATGCCCTTTTTCATTGTACAGCAGAAGTCCATCATCCCCGCCTATCCAGCATAATCCGTTATCCTCATAGAAAATGACATTCACCTTGCCTATATCTTCAACGCGGAATGGCTGATCAATAAATGAACGGGAATCAGATTTGTCAAAATACCCAAGATCACCGTCGAGGTTGACATAGATCCTTTCGCCGGTATCTTCAATAACGTAAAATGGTCTGCTGATACGTTCCCTTGTGGTATCGAGACTGTAAAAATCGAAATAACCTTTATAAAATTCCGGAGGCTGGTTTTTCAGCGAATCAGGTAATTGATCGCGGACGGTTTCTTCATCTACAAATGAGAATAATCCGCTCCTCTGAGAAAAAACAACTTTGTCATCTATCCTGAAAGGAATAGTCCAGTCATTATCAATCAAGCCGTCAAAAGAATCATATTTATCAATTTTGAAGTCGGAGGGGCTTGTGAAACGGAGACGCACCGCTCCCTGGAGAGAGGTCCCCAGCCATAAGGTAACGTATTTATCATCAACCTCTTCCTCAATCCGTACAACCTCTTCGGAAATTTCCGGAAATTCTTTCAGCTTTGTCCAGGTTCCCGTGAAATTGTACATCATGAAATTCTCTTTAGCCGAGACAAACAGGGTTTTCAGTATTTCGGAATAATGAAGTGTATTTATTTCGGCATTGTCAAATTTCCGGATCCTGTCATTAATGATCTCAAATAATCCGTCTCTTGTTCCTGCAATCAGACGATCTCCTGCTACACAAATGCTTTTGATTTCTGTTGATAGTCCCTTGAAGGGTATAAATGCTGTTGACAGGATTTTAAAACTGTTATTCTGAATGAAGAGTCCTTCAGTTGTGCCTGCAAACAGGTTTCCATTATATCGGGCTATTGCTTTGACATTTCCTGATATTCCTGATTCAGAGCTGAATAACGAAAGCGGCGAAGAGTAATAAATCTGTGCAATTCCGTTGTCAAGGCTTGCCCATATATTCCCCTGATAATCCTGGAGCAATGAATTTGTTACATTGACTTTCAGTCCATTATCCTTGTTTATGACCGATAATATTCTAAATGAGTCATCCGTAAAGATAATGCCGTTGGCGAGAGTATTAATTGCTATCCTCCCGTCGTTAAGCCTTATAGCACCATAAATTTCCGACTGACGAAAAATTGCGCTGTCCTCTGTCTCTATCAGGGTTCCTTCAAACGTTTCTTTATCCACAGACCAGAATCCGATTTCACGGGTTAATACGATGTATTTGTTTTTATCAGAGCTTTCAAGCATTGAAAAAACCCCATAATCTTTCAGGTAGCTGCTTTTTTCAATAACCTGCAATGTGCCTTCTGAAAGCTTCATCATGCCAACGTCCCTCTGCCTTACAAACAGCTCATTATTAACAAGAAAAGAAACATGAAAGGATGTTTGAGGATAGAGTGCGCTCAGGTCATTATCTGAAAAGATAAATACAGCCTCTTCCGCCTGAAATGCGACATATTTATCCCAGACATGTACACAGATAATATCTGAGAACACTGTCTGGTTATCCGTCAGACGGTCGGACAATGAAATGTAAGACAGCTTCCCTGTTTCGTCAGGAGCCAGGTACCCGAATTCACCCTGCGCACCTACATAGATCGTATTATCGTCACTTACAGCAAGTGATTTTATCCATACACTCTGAGCCTTCACAGGAATAAAGGACCAGTTTATGCCGTCGTATCGCAGCACTCCCCCTGCATTTCCAAAGAACAGCACTCCTGATGTATCCTGTACGCAAACCCAGTTTATTGCCTCGCGGCCTTTGCCATAATCCCTGGGCGAATAATGTTTTATTCTGGATGTTGTACTCTGCGAAAAACAACAGGAAAATAAAGTAAGAAGGAACAGGGACAAAAGTGTTTTCCTCATAGGGGAAGCTGTCAAAAAGGTCTTGAATCAGGGCTTCAGGATTAAGCTCTCGGCTAACCACCTTTTCAGATTGCTTTCATCGACACGACCATAAAACTCCTTCATAAATGCAGATATCTCATTGATCTTGTCCTGGTAAGAATTCATTTCCATCTGTTCAACGATAACCTTGATTTCCTGCTTAAGCTGATTGATGCCGGGGAAGACTGGTTTAAATGAACAAATGATCTCAGATCCGTATTCTTCCCCTTCTTCAAGATAGACCAGCTTCATTTCACTAAAATCCGGATCAGGTATTACAACTCCGTCGACTGTGAGCAATTCATCTTTTATAATAAATACTGTATCATTTCTGAAAGTCAGCTTCTTATTTATGATTTTATTATTATAATCATAAGTAAGATAGAAGTATTTCTTTTCGGAAAGGGGAAAAATATCCGAATCGACTATTATTTTAGCCTTGTCGAGTATCACATAATCCCCTTCAAACTGCTTTTTGAAATCATCCCGCCTGGAGCTGATCCCCAGTGCCCGTGTACTGATTTTCCCGGCTGAAGGCAAATAATTGGATTTGAGACTTTTAAACTCTGTCACATTTTGTGAGGTAATGATGAACCTCCCCTTTTGCGGGTTATACACAGCTGCTCTCGAGTCAGGTATCTTGAAAAGCAGATTCTCATCCTGGGAGAATGAGGTCCCCGTGCCCAGCGATGATCCGGTACGTTCAATGACAATACTTCCGCTTACCTTTATAACTGTAAAATAATCCTGAGCATATGCTGCAGGGACAGATAAAACCACAATCATGAAAACAAATAAATATCTCATGGTTACGTAATTATTAAGTTTCTTACAAGTTACACAAAAAAAGTGAGTATACAATAAAAAACGGAGGAACTGACTTGTTGCTTTATTTCTTGCCGTAAGGACAAACCGCAACACATAACCCGCAGATCCTGGCATCAACATTAAGTCTTTGTCGGGCAAGTTCGTTGCATTTTCGCCTGCATTTGAAGGCATCGAAAAACTCACTGCGCTGAACGTGGATGTTCCACAGTTTGCCATTTGCAGCCTGAGCAGGGCATTTAATAACACATATATTGCATTTGCCGCATTCGCTTTCATTTACCGGAGCAGAACTGATCCCCGGGTTCTCTCTGAGCAACATGCTAACCAGTCTTAGTCTCGGCCCGAATGCCCTGGATATGAAAAGATCCGATTTTCCAATCCAACCGAGTCCTGCTCTTGTTGCAACCATTTTATGGGAGATATCGACAGTCAGAGTCTTAAGATATTCTTCACTATATGCTTCTGTTCCGACAGTAACCGTGGGTTCAATTGCTATTGACTCCGCTCCTGCCCTTTTCAGATCTGCCTGTATCTTTATGGTTAGAGCCGCCAGTTCTTTATTGACCTGATTATAATGATTGTAATATTCAATGGTCGGTCCGTCTTTGATATCATCTATTATTTTATCATTCAGCCTTTTACCGATTGAAATGCCATAATAAAAATCATTGTATTTTTTATCGATAAGTCCCTGTAAATCGGCAAATCCAAAGATGAAATCCTGTAATGGAACAATATTTTTCTTAATGATTTCAGATATCATAACAAAAAGTACACATTAAGGGACACAAAGGACTATTGAAAGATGCATGCTGAGTTCTCAGCTTTCCAGATAACCTGTTGTCCGGTCAGCTGATCCCAGCTAATCATATCTTCGCCGTTTCCGATGATTCCAATTCGTTCCCCGGAACAATCAAGAACAACATAGATCATATTCAGAACAGGATTGCAATTCCCCGGAAGGAATACTGTTGCTCCCTGGTATTCAGCCATTTTGAAATAGTAATATTTTGAATCCTCCGGATCCAACTGCTCAATATATTCAATCTGGTCCTTAAGCCATGTGAGCTCTTTAACCGGATTACCGACACCACAGGTATTTTCAAATTTGTCCTTTTCACAGGAGAAGACCATCATCATTGTAATGCCGGCTATGAAAAACAAACCATTAAACAGCTTCTTCATAATTTCATTTTGATATCCAGCAGGGCACATTATTTATTTCATTCTCACCATTTACAAGGTCAAGTTTACAGGAAATGCATTTATTCTTTGACCTGTCAATTTCATCCCTTATCCTCAGAAAAGGATGTCCGGGGCATTCATTAAAGCTGGGGCTTTCATAATATATCTCCCCGTCTTCAAGATTATTGATGCCGGAGGCTTCCTCAAGTATAGTTTTTGCTTCTTTACGTGAGGAATATTTCAGATGGTCAACCATTGCAACATTGTAGATGGATGAGCTGAAAGCAAACAGGTCAAGCGCACTGTTTATCTGGCTCTTGTTAAGCCAGGTGCTCCTGGGCAGCTGCAATGAAGGGTATAAACCTTCTGTTGAAGGATCAATCCAGATGATGAACTGATCAGACAGGGTTACCTCAGCCCAGTCAATTTTTACTTCGTATTCCACCCTGAATGACTGGCCATCATTCCATGAGTCAATTTCGGAATATGTTGCTTTGATATGTTTATTAAAATAATCCTGAGTAAGCTGGTTCTTTACAATGAACAGCTCTTCCCATATATCCAGGTATTTGGTGCAGTTATCACTTTCGCAGAGATCTATTTTTTCGCATGAAAAGAGGAATGTAAAAAGGAAACAGATAAGAATTGTTTTCTTCATGGTTAGAGGGTTTAGAGCAGATGAATGCAAAAAATGTACCAGAAAACAAGGCGCAACGGTGCAAAGGCTCAGGGGCGCAAAGGTGTGGTAATCTGACAGATAGAATTTTACTGGAATATTTTACCGAAGTTGCCCTGCAAGCCGAGCGAAATAAGGAAGGGCTGGTAGTTGAAGTTAATATCTTTATTGAATGGTGCGGATACTCCGACCTGAGCCACAGCCTTGAGATGGTCCCATCCAAGTTTAAGAGTTGCTGCAGGCTCAAGCATCAAACCCGTTATGTTCTCTGATCCCTGATTCATATTGACCAGTGCTATCCGTGCTGATATTCCGAAGTCGATTACTTTTGAAGTAATACCCAGTGTAGGCTGGATGAAGTACCTTTTAACATCCACCTGCGAAAATGATGTCCATTTCCCATTGTCATATACAGCCTCAATTTTCCCGAATCCTGCTCCCCCGAAAGTTTCAAATTTGAACCTTGTTGCAAAATTTGTAAAGTATCCTGCGCCGAACTCAACAAATCCATGTTTATGATAACTGTCTGTTGAATCAGATGTAGCGTCCATAAAGCTTGCGTTAGCCATTACCCCGAAATGGTTAGTAATTGCATAAGCTACCTGCGGATCAAAACCTGATGTTCCGGCATGGATTGCAACCTGTACTTCATTCTTGTTTGTCAGCATTGGTGCGTTGAGCACATTGGGAACATATGCCGGAGCACATGAGTTAAGTATCAGTATTACAAATGTATACAACAGAAGAAACAGTTGTCTTGCTTTCATCAGGAATGTTTTTATTTTGATAATCTGACCTTTGGGGATGCAATTTAAGAAAAACTTCCTTATCACTTGCATATATGTCAGACCGGATTGCTTACTCTTCCTGCAAATAATATCGTTCCGGTTGATATCTCCCGGATGAAGTATAGAAACGGATGGTCTATTTCAATCTTAATAACCAAATCCCCGGGATCTGATGTTTTGAATACGATTTCAACAACTGTTGCTGCAGCAGCTTCTGTGCCCTCCTCATTGGTTTCAATAAATGTCTGATGCAGGACCCTGCTGATCTTAAGTTCCTGGTCACTGATGTTTTTAAAATCAGCATCATCGGAAAACGCGATGCCCATGCCGAGATTAATAAGATCATTTTTCAGGTTTCTCTTATATTCATATTTGAACCGCGGCATGCTCAGCTCCACCTTACTGGTATTGCCTGACAGTTCCTCAATCCACTCATTCCAGTCTGTCTGTGTGATGGAAGCAGCTAAATCTCTGATGCTCACATTTTCATCGGGCAGGAGAACTACCATAGTATAGTTACCCTGACCATACGGGATCTCCACCAGTCTGAAGTTATCTTTCCTGGTCGTATTCAGGTTCGTTGTCTGGTGCATCATAGGTACCGTTACGGGAGCATCAGGAGTCACATAAAACAGCTCATCACTGGTATCGTCTTCATTGAACTGGTACTTCCACTTGCCATTAAAATAAATGGCATTGATCAGCAGCATCGCAAGATCAGGATCGAGGTAATCAAGCATATCTGCAATTTTATCGTGGGTTTTTTCTTCGATCCATCCGTTGACCTGGTCGAGAGCCTCCGGATCCAGGATATCAATCGAACGCGCTTCTGCCTTATAATAATCCTGTAATGTCAGCATGAATGGCTGTTTGACATCAAGCCTCTTTTCGACCCATACTGAATTAGCAACATCCACAGTGACACGATCGTCCACAGGTACCATTTCGGTCATGAGTTTTCTATATGTCCCGTTTATCTCCTGAAGGGTTTTGTCACCGAATCCCAGAGCCTCTTTCATAGCCTCGAATGTCTCTCCTGTTGCACCGTTAAGGGTCATTGAGAGCGCTGTGGAGATGCTGAAAGGCGAAAATAATATATTCTCATCACCTTTGGCACCATCAAGAACAGGATCTAAAATATCGAAAGCAAATCCATTTGCGAGTTCAATTATCTCCTTCTGATAAGCTTCAGTGGTTATGATCACAGGATCACCGGGCTGATCATCAGCATTGTTTCTTTCACAAGAGGTTATAATGACAGATGAGCTCAAAAGAATAAATAAAAATCCGTGAATCAGAGTATTTTTCATGGCGTACGAAGATTAGCTGCAGATAATAGCTACAAAAAATATGCCACCTGTGTTAATTAGTTAACAGCAAAAATCATTTCCACAGGGAGGGGAGTAAAGTCAATATCTGTAAAGATCCCCGTCGAGATACTTTAGCCCTGAGTCACAGATAATTGTGACGATCTTTTTTCCCGGACCAATTATCCTGGCTCTCTTTATTGCTGCCCATACATTGGCGCCTGATGTTGTTCCGCCGAAAATCCCTTCAGTTCTTGCAAGTTTCCTGGCAGTATCATACGCATCTTCATCAGATACTGATAAAATCTCATCGGCCAGGTCGAGTCTGCATATTGAGGGGATGAACCCTGCACCGATACCTTCAAGCTTATGAGTGCCTGAAGTATCGCCTCCTGAAAGAGAACGCACATTCAGCGGTTCAAGAGCAATGCATCTTATGCCGGGAATTTCATTCTTAAACACTTCAGCATTCCCTGAAAAGCAGCCGCCTGTACCGACACCGGCTATAAATTCATCAATAGCATATCCAAGAACAGCCAGAATCTCTTTTGCCATCTGATGATATGCATTCCTGTTGTCTATATTGTTAAACTGGTCAGTCCAGAAAGTGTCAGGTTCTTTACTGAGCTCCCTCGCTCTTTCAACGAGCTTGTTAATCAGTTCAGCGGTTATAAGGCCATTTTCAGATGGTACTATATCAAGTTCAGCGCCGAACGCCCGCATTGTTCTGAGTTTCTCTTCAGCAAAAGCATCTGATGATACAAAATGTGCTTTGTATCCTTTATAAGCACATACCATAGCAAGTGAGCTTCCCGTGCTGCCTCCGGTATATTCAACCACTTTCCCGCCCGGCTTTAGATCTCCTCTCCTCTCTGCACCTTCAACCATTGAAAGAGCCATCCGGTCTTTCATGCTCCCCGTTGGATTAGCTCCTTCACATTTTACAAATATTTCAGCACAACCAGGTTCAGGCAGCCGTTCAAGCTTTATCAGCGGAGTGTTTCCTATATGTTTCATCCTGCCATTGATTAAAGAATAAAGGTAATAGCTTTTGTTTTAGGAAGGCAAAAGGTACAGTATAATAAGAATTAACATGGCAGACAGATAATTAAATAATACTAAAATACGGCAGGAGGATTTATATATTTTATTGTATGTGTTAGCACAAGTATTCATTGATTATAGAAACATAAACTGGAGGATCAGTATGTCCAGAATAAGCCTATTGACTTCCGAAGTATTTTTGCGTAATTTTGTAGTAAAATTCAACACTAATCTTGCAGCAATGGAATATTCTTTGAAAATTAATTATTTATGTCCTCATTGCCGATCTTATTTAAGAGTCTGGAACAATATAATTTTTATAGTAAAATCAGACATAAGAAATCTACTGAGTATTTTATTATTAAATCCGGAACTGGGCAATTATGATTTGATCCACCATTCATCAATAGAATTTGAAGAAGGGGAGATGTTGGATTTCATTTGTCCGGTTTGTCGAGCTGATCTTACAGCAATTGAACTACACAGGAATCTTGTCAGGATCATCATGATAGATGAAAATAATAAAGAATTCGATGTCTATTTTTCAAAAATCTGCGGGGAACACTCCACTTTTCTAATTCATGAAGATGATATTGTAGAAAAATACGGAGAAGAAAGTTCAGTTTATGTAAATTATTTCATGTCAAGACTTAAAAAAGGTAAATCAAGTAAAGAAGACTGATATATTTCAAGATTTCAACCTCATCTTAATCAATCCTTTTGTTATCTGATCATTACCCAAAAATTCATATCAAATATTTATGCTGAAACTTTATTGTAATTAAAAGTATTCATCCTTTATATCTGAGGTGTGAAGGCTTGTTCACAGTAAATGGTAATAATGTATCTTATCGAGGTGTAATTGAATAAGTTACGGTGGGTGGCCAATCCAAAATCACGCTACATATTTGTGCTAACGGCCCGGCAATAAAATTAGTAGGTGTTACCCGACGCAGTACCGGCCACAAACCTGTCTCTTTAGCCAGGAAGTAGTCCCGGTACAAGGAAGGTACGGCACGCGTTTTGACAGCCTGCCCCGCTCCGCGGGGAACCTATTAATTTTATTAGCCATGTCAGGTGGTCGTAGTTTGTTATTTAGCACACTACGAAAGATACGTAAACTGATTTTAACTTGAGGTTTGACCTGATACTTTTTTAGTTTTGAGTAAGAATTCTATAAACAGAATTGCAAATATCAAATCTACAATTCCAGTACCCAGAAGCATTATATTTGCTTCTTTTAATGACAAAGTTATTATACAGTCAATGAAGAATAAAATTTTTGCCAACATCCCAATAAGAATGATCCCATGATTTTTAGTAATATCACGACTTACGATTATGTAGCCTATACCAAAAGCGAGTATAAGCCAAAACATTGCATGGAAAGGAAATAATGATGCAGGAGATGGCATGCCGAACATCTTAAAAAACATATCCGGCATAAAAACACTTCCAATCCAACAAAGAATGCCTGCTCCAAGATTCCAAATTCCGGCAATAAGGAAGAGAATTTTGTAATAGTTAGCGTTTTTCATTGTTTACCTCCATTTTAATAAATTGTTTATCAAAAAGATATAACTCTTAATAATCTTATTTATAACAAATTTACTCCAAGACTTTATACAAGTCAAATATTTAATTTGAAATCATTGGAATCTGCCATTGCTCAAATGATGTATGGGAGGCTGTCTATGCCACCTAACCAGCAATAAAGGGCGTTTGTGACCTGAGAGAATGGAGGCTGGAGCACAAAAGTTGAATCAGAGTAGAGTCCTGGTACCAGCCGGAATGAACGAAGGATGGCGCAGTTTTTGCCATCATGGTACAAATTGCCGGCCGTACACGGGTGTCGCGCTACAA
>CAZGGZ010000053.1:0-21237 GCA_964525415.1 uncultured Rikenellaceae bacterium
ACTTTTCCTTCTTTTACCAGTTTAATCAGCATTTCAGGTAATTGTTCTCCCCCGAACTGGTCTACACCAGCTTCAATTATCTTTAACATTCTTTCTTCTTCAGTAGCATTCTCCATTCCCCTTGCCCTTGCCGGGAGTATCATTATGCCGAGGATTTTGACATCAGAAATCAAACCCCAATCCGTACATACCACACCTTCATAATGGTATTTATTACGCAGCAGACCGGTGATCATTTCTTTATTAAAGCTGAAGCCTACATTTTCGCTGGTCTGGTCCATCGGGATCCCGTAATAGGGCATTATTGAGGCGGTTCCTGCAGTGAAAGCTGCTTCAAATGGTATCAGGTGGTAATTGAAATTGTTACCCGGATATATCTGCCCTTTTGCTATCGGGAAATGAGGATCAATTCCTTCTTTCTGCGGCCCTCCGCCTGAGAAATGTTTTGTCATGCAGGCAACGCTGTTAGTGCCGAGGCTGTCACCCTGATAGCCTTTTACATAGGCATAAGTGAGCTTTGCTGAAAGCCTGGCATCTTCTCCAAATGTCCCGTTGATACGGCCCCATCTTGGTTCGGTAGCCAGGTCAGCCATGGGATGCAATGCGATCCTTATTCCTACAGCCGTATACTCCTGCCGCGATATATAAGCAAACTGCCATGTGAGAAGTGAATCTCCAATTGCAGCCAGTCCAAGCGGTTCAGGCCATAAGGAAAATTCCCCTGCAAAGGCACCTGACAAAACGTTTTCGCTGAAGTGGTTACGAGGATCAGAAGCTATTGAAACAGGAATACCAAGCCTTGTCTTTTCTGCAAGCTTCTGCAGGTTATTGTACCAGGCTGCCATCTCCCTCTTTGTTGTTCCAAAGAATATATTATAGTGATTTATATTCTTGCCAAACAACATGAGTGAGGTTCCGGGACTCATCAATGAGAAAATATCATTCAGCGAAGGTTTTTCCGAAATTGAACCATCTTTCCCGACGGTAACAGGCGGAATGAACATCATTCCGGCTTTTTCCTCGAGGCTCATCTGCAACAGCAAGTCATTCACCCTGTTCTCCTGAGTTTGTCTTGAATCTTCATAGATATCAAGATTGCCATTCTTGTTGAGGTCCCTGTAGCTGAATCCGTTAACAGTCAAAACCTTAACTTCAGGACCTGCCAGTGCCATGTATTTCCTGGCATTAGCGTTCCCTTTAAGCGAAATCCATAATGTGGTTATAAGAGCCAGGATCAGGATCAATCCGATAAGAGATCCCAGGGTATAAAGCAAAATCTTAATAAACTTCCTCATGCTGAAGTGTTTTCAGGTCTAAAATCTCAATATTTTTATTTACAAGCCATTACTCCCCTGAAATAACCGATTGATTCTGCAATACCTGCGAGCGGATCATTCATGTCCTTTTCAAACTCCAGGCTGCATTTACCGGTATAACTGATCTTCCTTAAAGCCTCAACAACTTTTGGAATATCAATTATTCCCCTTCCCATTTCAATAGTCTGGCCTTCTTTTGAAGCTTTGTCTACATCCTTGATATGAAGATCGAAAATGCGCGTTTTATATTTCATAATGTCTGAGGCAGGATCCTGTCCGTCGCGAATTGTATGACCTATATCGATGCATATCCCTATTCTGGGATCCAGATCCTTTATATGATTCCATATGTCAGCAGCATTAGGGAAAAGAGTATTATCTGGTCCGTGATTATGGATTGCAAGACGGAAATCATACTCCTTTATCTTCTTCTCCACATGCGGAAGAAGCTCATAATCCGGAGCTCCTACAATCATTTTCACTCCTGCCATCTTCGCGTACTCAAAAGCCTGATCAACAGACTCCTGTGTTTTCATGTATATTACTCCGACCGTATATACATTGATACCTGCACTTTTGAATTTTCCGATCACCTCATTTATCTTCTCCTGTGTACTGTTAAGCGGCATATGAAAATCCTTAAGCGAAAGATTTGTTACCCCTGCCCTCTTCATAATTTCAATGGTCTTCTCAACACTTAACCGTGTAAAGGTGTATCCTGCCATTCCAATTTCGAAACCATCTGGAACAGTTGTCTTCTTAACCGGGACCATTGGAACGGAATAACTGTGGACCGAAGGGATACCTGCAGCCAGAATTCCTGTTCCGGCTACCTTAATAAACTGACGACGTGATTTCATAATATCTATTTTTTAACAACCATATCATTTTCAATCAGCCTGCTGTTGTACGACTGAATTACTGCCCTGAGCTTCTCTTCCATGACCTGGGTGAGTTCAGGTTCTTTATCCAGCACATCTGTCTGAAGGAACCTGTCAAGTTTAAAATTATACAATCCTACTGGTTTATTATCAATCATTTCAAGAATATGATCCTTCATATAAATCTGGTACGTGCTGCCATTTGTATTAAAGGCAAACGATTCATAAGATTCATCGAACAGATCATTGCCAAAAGCAATAAATTCTTCATCATAACCCAGGTAATTGAGAATGGTGGGCATGATATCAATCTGCTGGGCTATCCTGTTCTTCATCCCTTTTAACGAACTGCCCGGCTTATAGAAAATTACCGGTATGCTGTAAACACCAAAATCGTTCTGATACTCCTTATGCAATGTCTCATTGGTATGATCTGCAGTAATTACAAAAAGAGTATTGCTGAACCATGAAGATGAAGACATTTTTTCAAAGAGCTGCTTTAGTGCATAATCGGTATATCCGACAACTTCAACAATCGGAGCCGGACCTTTTTTAAACTTATTCTTATATTTCTCCGGCACTTCAAAAGGATGATGCGAAGAAACTGAAAATAATGAGGCGAGAAAGGGCTCAGGGAAAGTGTTAAGCTTATCTGCAAAAAACATGAAGAATGGTTCATCCCACACACCCCACATCCCGTCGAAATCATCCTTGCCTGGATACTGATCCATTCCTACATAGTTTTCGAATCCCGACATCCTGGCGAATGAATCAAATCCCATTGATCCGTTAGGCGCACCATGGAAAAAAGCAGTGTAATATCCTTTTTTCTTAAGCAGGGAGGCAATTCCGTTTATCTGGTTATTAGCGTAATGCGATATTATATAAGGTGTTTCAAGTGATGGCAGGGAAGCGAATATTGAAGGCATGGCATCAATGGATTTCCTTCCGTTGCCCAGGGAAACCTCAAAAGTCAGGCTCTCCCTTAACAATGAATCAATGAAAGGAGTATAACCAGTATATGTCCCTCCTTCAAGATCCTTGTTCAGAGAGCCAATGTATTCACGGGCAAAGCTTTCGAGTATTATCACTACGACATTTTCGCGTGTAAATGGTTTATCACCCGAAGGAATGTAATGCGGATTATAAATAGCTTTAAGACTTTCGCTGTCGTAGAACTCATATTTCTCCAATGCTTTTTTACCTGAAGTCCTTAAAAGGCTGAAGGGAGTATTAAGGACTATTGCAACATTCCTTGGATTTTCCACATAACGTGCTGCATTACTGATTGTTATTGGGCGTGTTGAATGCTTATAACCACCTCTTACACCTCCGATGGCAAGGGCAGCAACCAGTGGAATTGCCAGGATATTTATACTGTAATAGACTATTTTGTTTGAAGGTTCAGGTTTGATTACTCTGACCTTATTATAAAGGTAAACCATCAGAATCCAGAGCAGAATGCAGAAAAGTGTAACCTGCCAGTAATCAACCAGGAACCTGAAGAAGAGTCTGGTATTGTTGGTTTCGTTTTCAAACGTCCTGAATACATCTGCTGTGGCGCGTTTAAAGACAAACCTGTAATATACAAAGTCAGCTGAGTTTACTGCTAAAGCAATTCCGTTTGTAATGAAGAAAAGATACTTCATTATTCGCTGGTATATCTCATTATACCTTATGTCGAACGGAATAACATTCAACAGAATAAAAAGGCTGTTTACATAAATTGTGGCAGAAAGGTCGAAAAGCAATCCACCTTTCATAATTGAAAGGAATTCACCGGATGCAATACCCGGGAACATCTTAAAATTCAGCAGATAGAAGCCGATACGGCTGATTGAAAACAGGAACATTACAAGTAATATCCTGTATAATAATACTACGAGAATATTTCTGGAAAAGATCCAGTTCTTCATTGACGGCTGATAGACATTACACTTTATACTTCACCCCGGGCGGGTACTGATTGCCCGGGAAAAGTGCATAAATGTATAAAAACTATTGTTCGCTGTCAAGAGCGAAAAAGAAAGCGCAAGACGATGATGGAATAATGCCACATCGCCTGGCGCATAATATTTGTGAAAATCAAGCTATACTGTATCCTTTTCTATATCTTCAAGAAGCTCTTTAAGATCTTTATTTTCAAACTCATCCAGAAACTTGGATGCCGTCTTTTTTGCTCCAAGTCCAATGAAGAAAAACAGTACCAGTAGTGCAGCAAGAACAATGGTCAGGATCTTTGAGGTCTGGGGTTTTGCCTTCAGCGCCTCAACCAGTCCGTGATAAAGAAGGTAGAGGGCAAAAAGGTTTACTGCCAGTGATACGATCGAGCCTGCAGTGAGATTCAGTCCGGATATAAATCCGAGCAAAGCACCGATTGGCATTATGACCATTAAAGATGCTGTCACTCTGGTATTTGCTTCAAAATCAGTGCTGCCCTTGCATATAGCTGAAATAATAAGCAGTATCACTGCTCCGATGAACAGCCCGATAACAGCACCTATTACATACCAGACAAACATCATGACTCCTACTGCACCCCCTAATATGCCAACTGATCCGCCAATCTTCAGCAAACCCCAGATCAGGGCTATAAGACCGGCGATCACACCATAGATCACTGCCTTGATCAAAGGTTCTGCAATACCTCCCGTCGTTTTCATAGTCGAGAAGTAGGATTTAGGCTTTACAAGGACATCAATTGAATCCTTGATAAAAGAATTGAAATTAAAACTAGATTCGCTCATAGGATTAACATTTAAAAAGGTTAGAACTAATTATTTCTTTTTCGATCAGGTATTTAAAAACTCCAAGTTATAAAAAAAAAGATTCTCAGGCCTGGTTTGTCCGGAAATTATTCGAGATATGTATAACCATACAGTCCGGAGCGGTAGTTCGAGAGGAATTCCTTTCCTTCCTTCAGAGTAATTATTCCGCTTTTTACCGAGGTTGTTACCCACGTTTCAACAGTCCGGACCATTTTTTTGGCATTATACTGCACATAGTCAAGCACTTCAGCAACTGATTCACCGTCAATAACCTGGTCAATCCTGTAGCCATCCTCATCCACAGAAACGTGTACAGCGTTTGTATCACCGAAAAGGTTATGAAGATCTCCCAGTATTTCCTGGTAAGCACCGACAAGGAAAACACCCATATAATATGGTTCCCTGCCTCTCATCGGGTGAACGGGAAGGAAATGCGGCGAGTTGCGTGTTGCAATGAAATTATCAATCTTGCCATCCGAATCACAGGTGATATCCTGTATGGTAGCTGCAACTGTCGGCTCTTCGTTCAGCCGGTGGATAGGCATTATGGGGAATATCTGGTCAATTGCCCATGCATCCGGGAGTGACTGGAAAAGAGAGAAGTTACAGAAATATTTATCAGACAGTATCCGTGAAATCTGCCTGAGTTCGTCGGGCACATGTTTGGTGCTGTTGACTATCATATAGACTTTCCGTGCAATAGACCAGAAAAGACGTTCAATCTGTGCCCTTGTTTTCAGATCAATAAGTCCGAGGCTGAACCTGTCAAGCGCTTCCTCCCTTATCTGTTGTGCATCATGCCATGTCTCAAGCATCCTGGGCTGATTGACATTTTCCCAGAGAGCATACAGCTCTTTTACAAGTTCATGGTCATGCTCATTTACGTCCTCTTCAGGATCCCATGATGACATCGTTGCAGTCTCAAGCACTTCAAATACAAGAACAGAATGGTGAGCTGCAAGAGAACGCCCCGATTCGGTTATTACATTCGGGTGCGGAATATTGTTTTTGTTGCTCGCATCGACAAAAGTGCTCACTGAGTCATTTACATACTCCTGAAGCGTATAATTGACGCTGCTCTCACTATTTGACGAGCCTGTACCGTCATAATCAACTCCAAGTCCGCCTCCGATATCAACAAACTCCACGTTGAATCCCAGCTTGCGAAGCTGCACATAGAACTGTGAAGCTTCACGCAAGGCTACTTTTATTCTCCTGATCTTTGTCACCTGGCTCCCGATATGAAAATGGATCAGCCTGAGACTTGATCTCATTTTATTCCTTTCCAGGAAGTCAATGGCATCAAGCAGCTCGCTTGAAGTAAGCCCGAATTTGCTGTTATCACCTCCTGAGTCCTCCCATTTGCCGCTGCCAACGCTCGCAAGCTTTATCCGGATACCAAGGTTGGGCTTCACTTTCAGACGTTTTGCTATTGAAGCAATCAGCTTCAGTTCATTGGGCTTTTCAACCACAAGGAAAATCCGTTTGCCCATTTTCTGCGCAAGCAGGGCAAGCTCAATATAGTCCTCATCCTTGTAGCCATTGCAGATTATGAGTGATTCAGGATCAGTGTTTATTGCTATCACTGCATGAAGCTCAGGTTTCGAACCTGCTTCAAGCCCGATGTTGAATTTCTTGCCATGACTGACAATCTCCTCAACAACAGGACGCATCTGGTTTACCTTTATCGGATAGATTATGAAATTCTGGGCTTTGTATCCATACTCCTCCGAAGCTGACCTGAAACAGTTTGAAATACTTATAATGCGGTCATCAAGAATATCCGGAAACCTTATAAGCACAGGAGTTGACACATCTGCAAGAATCAGCTCATCAAGCAGTTCCTTCAGATCAACAGAGACGGCATTATTACGGGGAGTGACAGTGATATGTCCTTTATTATTTATTGAAAAATAGTTTACACCCCAACCGTTTATATTATATAATTCCGCTGAATCTTCAATACGCCATTTTCTCATGCCGATTCTTTTGACAAGGTGTTTACTGAATTTTTTGCAATGTTATTAAAATAACATGAATATCAGATGGATTTGGGGTAATTTTTGTCCTGCAGTCTTGTTGTCTTAAAGTCTGGAAGTCTGTTTGACTGTTCGTTTGTTTAATGTAAATTTGTTCAATTAATAATGAAAAGACAGAAGAAATGACATTATCTCTGACAAAAAAGTATTTAGCAATAACTATAATTGTTCTTTTTACACTTATTCCTGTTAAAGTAACAGGACAGGAATATGCGATCGGAGCTGATCTTTCATTTTTAAAAAGTGCTGAAGACAGAGGATTTGCTTTCAGGGAAAATGATTCCATGAAGAAGGGGCTGCTGATCTTCAGGGACCATGGTTATAACTGGATAAGGCTTCGTCTGTTTAATTCGCCGACGACACTTCCAAACAACCTTGAATACACCATAAAGCTTGCCAGAGATGCAAAAGAACTGGGATTCAAATTTCTGCTTGATTACCATTATTCCGACACATGGGCTGATCCGGGCAAGCAGTATATTCCGAAAGCATGGGAAAAGATGTCGCATAATGAACTTGTAAAGGCAGTTTATGATTATACAAGCGAAACAATAAAAGCTTTCAGGAATGCAGGTGCTATGCCGGAAATGGTACAGATCGGAAATGAAGTTATAAACGGTATGCTCTGGCCTGATGGCAGGCTCCCGGAAAACGAGGCCGGTCAACCCGTGATTACTTTGATGAACAGGGAAACGTATTACCTGTAATTACAGTATTTGACAAATATACCCGAAAATAATCTGGATTAAATTCTCCCCCTCACCCCTTCTAATTCAGTGGGATTGTCTTCATTTCAACTGGTGAATTCACCTTATATACCGGATATTGATAATACCCTGCTCCCCATTGTGGTACAAGATAACGGTCGAAGAAATTCCATGTGAGAAGGCCGTCATTTGATTGCGGTTCAAGCAGGTAAGCAGCCAGATTAGCCAGCGGCTGTGCAGTTCTTACAACAAGAGTTCCGGCAGGGAATTCTATCTTTTCGCTGATGAACTTTCCCTTTATTTTATTTGTATAATGACCCTGGTTCAGGCGTGATGAACCTTCCAGTCCGCTCAAATCAAATCTATCGACTTCCAGGTTAGCGTCTGATGACATTCTTTCCAGCTTAATACCATGGATTATGAGGAGGTCGGCCACATTCTGATCATTGATCTTCATCAGGTAGGCAAAAGGGAATTTTACACTCTTCTCCGGGAAGAAATCTATATAATACGGAACTGTTACATCTTTCTGCCTGTCGGTTCTCCTGAATGGCGGCCAGACATCAGGATCATTTAATGGTTCAACTTCATAGGTTTTTATGGTAACCTTCTCAGGCAGGGGACGAACAGCATATTCTATTGCAAATGAATCTGTTACAGATGGACTAATTCCGCGCCGGATAGTTTTTGCATCGACTTCTCTCAACAAGTTCTTAATCTCATCCTTGTTAGCTGATACATAATCTGCAAGAGACTTAATTAAGAAATAGCACCCCAGAACACGCGATTTATAATCGGCATGAACATAGTTTTCATTCAGTATCCCCAGCCTGTTGCGAAGTCCGAAATAATTTGTCATATACCTTGGATCTGCAGCATCATAAAACCAGCCTTCCTCAGGTTTCATCATATTTTTGAATTCACCGTAATAGCAGTTCCCGGTTTCATATTTTTTCAGGAGTATTGAGGACATTTCAGGGATCATTTTATCCCTCATATAATGTATAAGCGAGTTATCACCTGCAGGATTTACCATCCATGTAAATGTTACAGGCTCCACATGGTATGAACCATCGGTTGTGTGGCAATCCATGAAAACAGACGGATCCCATTCATTGAACACCTTTTTGATAACACCCCTGATCTCTGGTGATTCAGCTTTCATTGCATCCCTGTTAAGGTCGAGGAACTGCCCGTTATACCTTACCCCGACACCATTTACCGGTCCCTCCTGGTTGGTCCTGTTCGCTGGATTTATCTTCTCATTTCCATCCGGATTGACATTCGGACAGATAAGAAGGATCATGTGTTTCAGCAGGTCAGGATTTTTTTCAGAGAGCAGATCCCTGGCAAACATCAATGATGCTTCCTTTCCCTCAACTTCACCCGCATGTATATTTGCCTGGATATAGACAACAATCCGATCATCTTTTTCAGGCAGTAATGGTGATTTCGGAAGAGGATTCCCGATTATCAGCAGAGGTATGCCGCGCCCTTCTGTCGAAATTGCTATTGTTTCCACCCTGATCAGCCTGGATGATGTCTTAAGCTGCCCGATAAAATTCATCACATCATCGTACTTTGAAGTGGATTTGAAATCTGAACTCTCAGCTACTGTGAGGAGTTTCCCCTGTCCGGAAATACTGAGACAGGACAATAAAACCGCGGTGCCCGCAATAAGAATTCTTTTCATGAAAGACTATATTTTTATACAAAATAAATTTAAGAATATTTTTACCGATCACATATGAACAAAATGCTATTCCTGATTGTTACCGGATTATATTTGAATATTTGAATAATAATAACTATTTTAGCGCCCTTAATTTTAAAACATTACATCATGAACAAAGGAACAGTAAAATTTTACAATGTATCAAAAAGATTCGGCTTCATTAAAGATGCAGATTCGGACAATGAATATTTTGTACATGCGTCTGGTCTGATCGATAAGATCAAAGATAATGATGAAGTAACTTTCGAACTTGCGGAAGGCAAAAAAGGTCTGAATGCAGTTAACGTGAAACTGGCTCAATAGATAATCAGCGAGATCGTTGTTAAAGCCGTCGTGATCCGACGGCTTTTTTTATAAAAAAAACTTGCAGGACACAGGGACCTGCAAGCAATAAGTCATAAGAAGCCGTTTATATTCTTGAATCAGTTTACTTATTTTTTCTTGGCGGCTTTCTTGATTTTCTTAACAACCCGTTTTTCTTTCAGAGTTTTCTTGGGTGCTTTTTTTACTTTTGGTTGTGCTTTTGCTTTTTCTTTTGCCATAGCTGTAGATTTAAATTAAACTCTATCAAATTTAGACAATTCATCAAAAGCAAATTATCAAGTTTTTAACAGTTAAATAATCATTTGAAATTATTTGCAGCTTCTTCATCAAGAAGCCAGTTCGTGCTTCCGTTATTCGAATTAATATGTGCAGCCGGAAACATTGCAGAATTCTCATTTTTGCTGAATATCTCATTCATAATCTTTGCCTTTTTCCCCCCTGTTACAAGAATAAAAATCTCTCCCGCATTGTTAATAACTTTCCCTGTGAGTGTAATTCTTCTTTGTCCTGATACAGGATGAACAGCAGTGTCGCAGAATTTTTTAACTGAAAATAGTTTTGTATTACCTGGAAAAATTGATGCTGTGTGCCCGTCATCTCCCATACCCAGAATCATAATATTAAAAGAAGGAAGATGGTTTTTCTGTAAAGTATATTTCATTATTTCAGCGGAATATCTTTCAGCCTCTTTAACCGGATCGGCTTCACCACGTATCCGGTGAATGTTTTTCTTCGGAATTTTTATTCTGCTGAGCAGAAACCGGTTTGTCATACCAAAATTACTTTCAGGATCATCTGGCGGTACACAACGTTCATCCACCCAGAATAAATGAACATAATTCCAGTCAACTGATTGTGAATATTTTTCAGCAAGCAGCGAGAATAAAAGTTTTGGAGTGTTGCCGCCTGAGAGAGCAACGGTTATATATTCATTTTTTTCTGCTGCCTTGTTTATACTTTTTGCCAGGTCACTGGCAAAAGATTCTGCAAGATCCTGCGGTGTTGGAAATATTTTGATTGATCGATTCATATCTGCTTATAATTCACAGTATGAACCGTCATCAGTAAGATTCTTGCAAGGGTACCGCCATGTGAGCCCGCAGCCTTCAATAAGGTCATTTGCATTTGCCGGACCCCAGGTACCTGCAGGATAGCCATATACCTTTATCTCTTGATTATTTGTCCATGCTTTCTGGACAGGTTCAATGAATTTCCATGCTGTTTCAACCTCATCATCACGTGAGAAGAGTGTTGAATCACCAATCATTACATCGTACAGGAGTCTTTCATACGCAGAAGGCACCCTGATATCAGCCAGATCCTTGTAATGGAAATCCATATTTACATTCTTGACATTGAATCCTGAGCCTGGTTCCTTCATGTCAAATTTCAGGAGAATGCCTTCATCCGGCTGTATCCTGATGACAAGCTGGTTGGATGTCAATACACCCTCAGGTCTTTGAAACAGATGATGGGGTGTCCTCTTGAAATAAATGACAATTTCGGTTACCCGTGTAGGCATCCGCTTTCCTGTCCTGAGATAAAACGGGACACCGCCCCATCTCCAGTTATTAATAAAAAATTTCATTGCCACATAGGTTTCAGTTCTTGACTCCCTGTCAACACCGTTTTCGAACCTGTAGCCGTTCACACATTCTCCCCTTATTGTCGAACCTGTATATTGTCCCCTTATCACCTGCTTCGGAACATCTTCTTCCCTGATCGGCTGAAGCGACTGGAATACTTTTAATATTTCATTTCTGATGGAATCCGGTTCCAGTGATGACGGAGGTTCCATTGCAGTCAATCCTGCCATCTGTAAAAGATGATTCTGCACCATATCCCTGAGCGCCCCTGATGAATCATAATACTCTCCCCTCTCCTCTGCTCCCAGGCTCTCCGCTGAAGTAATTTCAACACGGTGAATATAATTTCTGTTCCACAATGGTTCAAATATCCCGTTGGCAAACCTTGTAACCAGTATATTCTGAACCGTTTCTTTTCCGAGATAATGATCTATACGGTATATCTGGTCCTCCTTCATCAAACCATGGAGTTTATCGTTAAGATTTCTTGCTGATTCAAGGTCATACCCGAACGGTTTCTCAATAATAAACCTTCTGAACCCTTTCGACTGATCTGTAAGCCCTGATCCCGCAATCTTTTCCGATATCTGAGGGTATATGCCCGGAGGAGTGGCCATGTAAAAAATATAGTTGCCGCATGTGTCGCATTCATCGTCTATACCTGAAAGCTTCATCTTCAGTCTTTCGTAGTCAGATGCAACACTGTTATCCATTGAAATGTAAGAAAGGCGTGCAGCGAAATCATTTACCATTTCCTGCGGAGGATTCTTTTCTTCTGAATACAAAGTTATGCTCTCCGTCATTTTCTTCCTGAAATCATCATCCTGGAACTTTGTCCGCCCGGTTCCCACGATCATGAATTTGTCAGGCAGAAGCTTTTGTAACTTCAGCGAGAAAAGTGCCGGGATGAGTTTTCTGGAGGCAAGATCGCCGGACGCTCCAAAAATAACCAGGACAAGTCTTTCAGGAATTTGCATTTTCGTTTTTATCTCAAATATAGTTATCAGAAAGTTCCCCTGTTTTATATTGATGATTATTTCAGTATTCTGCTGTATTAACTTTTAAAGCTTAATTTTTTCAACACATTCTTCGGTATTTGTTAATTATTTTATTGTATATTATATATAAATGTAAGAAAAGTTGATATATTTGCACCGCATTGTCAATTATGAGAAGAGAAAGAACCATATTATCTTCACTTTACAACAAAAGGTCAGTTGTAAAAGAATGAGAATGGTATATGGCATTGGATTAGGGATAACCGTTCTCCTGAAACACAGAGAACGGTTTTTTTAATTTAACGAAGAACCAAAAAGATGAAAACCGAAAGGCCACCGGACCGGGGACTCTACAGACAGGAATTCGAGCATGAAAGTTGTGGAATAGGTTTTGTTGCCCACCTGAGAGGGAGGAAATCACACTCAATCATCAGCCAGGGTCTTGATATTCTGATGAATATGACTCACAGGGGTGCTGAAGGGGCTGACAGCAGGACCGGAGACGGGGCTGGTATAATGATCCAGGTTCCCCGCGATTTCTATCTTATCCAGGGTTATTCATTACCTCCTTCCGGGCAGTTCGGAACCGGACTTGTGTTCCTGCCAAAAGATCCCGCGGATTCTGCTGAATGTGAGAAGATCCTTTTGAAAAAGATTGAAGAGGAAGATTTAAGCTTTATCGGATTCCGTGAAGTACCCTGCAATAATTCAGTACTGGGTGAAATATCCCTGGCGGCTGAACCTTATATAAGACAGATACTTGTGAGCGCCGATATTCAGCAGGAGGATCTTGAAAGGAAGTTATATATTGTCAGGAAGAGGACTGAAAGGGTCATAAGGGAATCCGGTATCAGGCAGAAAGACTCTTTTTACATACCAAGTCTTTCTACCAGAGTTCTGGTATATAAAGGTATGCTGACATCCATTCAGCTCAGGGAATACTTTACGGACCTTACCGATGAACGTTTGCAGAGCGGAATAGCTCTGGTGCATTCCAGGTTCAGTACAAATACTTTTCCCAGCTGGGATCTTGCACAACCATTCAGGATGCTGGGACATAACGGAGAAATAAACACAATAAGGGGCAACAGGCTGTGGATGGAAGCCAGGGAATCCATTCTCAAATCAGACAAGCTCGGCGACCTTTCAAGGATATACCCGGTAATAGAACCAGGTAAAAGCGACTCGGCTTCTCTCGATAATGTGCTCGAATTTCTTGTTATGAGCGGAAAATCCCTCCCTTATGCAATGTCAATCCTGATACCTGAATCAATTAATGCCAAAAATCCGATTCCACCGGAACTCAGGGACTTTTATCATTATCACGCAACTTTCATGGAACCATGGGATGGCCCGGCTTCACTCATCTTTTCTGACGGCCGCTACATAGGTGGAATGCTGGACAGGAACGGTTTGCGTCCCTCAAGATATATATTGACGGAAAATGATCTTATTGTAATGGGATCAGAGACCGGCGTCCAGTCCTTTGAACCAGGAGAAATCAAGGAAAAAGGAAGACTGAAACCCGGCAAGATGCTTCTTGTCGATACTGAAACCGGAAAAATAATTTATGACAATGAGCTGAAAGCTGCCCTCGCAAAAGAATACCCTTATGGAAAATGGATGCAGCAGAACATGGTTAACCTGGAGGAAATAGAGACAGGCCAGGTTATTACACCTGATATCGGGCCTGAGTATAAGAAATATGTTACCTCTTTCAACTATTCCAGGGAAGATATTGAAAAGATAATCAGGGAAATGGCTGCAACAGGAAAGGAACCTATCGGTTCGATGGGCAACGATGTACCACTTGCAGTTCTTTCAAGAAAACCATACAGGCTATTCAATTACTTCAAACAGCTGTTTGCACAGGTTACAAATCCTCCTATAGATCCTATCAGGGAGGAGCTGGTTATGACCCTCTCGGGATATATAGGATCGCTTCAGCAAAACCTGCTTGATGAATCGCCTGATCATGTCAAAATGGTCCGCTTCAGGAATCCTGTAATTTCCAACACCTATTTCCAGATTGTTAAAAACCTGAGATACAAGGGATTCTCTGCTGCGAACCTGTCAATGCTGTTTGATGCCGGGAAGGGAGCAGAAGGATTAAGGTGCGCTGTCGATCAGTTATGCCTCGATGCTGAAAAGGCAGTTGATGAAGGCAAGAACTATATTATAATATCTGACAGGGGAATTAAGGAGAATCTTGCTCCAATTCCCTCTTTGATGGCTGTTTCAGCAATTCATCACCACCTGGTTGACAGGCGGAAACGAATGCAGATCGACATAGTGGTGGAAAGTGCTGAGCCCAGGGAGGTAATGCACTTTGCCCTGTTGTTCGGGTATGGTGCAAGTATTATCAATCCGTACATGAGCTTTTCAATAATCGATAAGCTCGTGAAAGAAAAATCCATTCAGCTCGACTATCAGAAAGCTGAGGCAAATTACATCAATGCTATAAACAAAGGCATCCTGAAAATCATGTCGAAGATGGGGATAAGCACTCTCCGGAGCTATCGTTCATCACAGATATTCGAAGCTATAGGTATACACCCTGAAGTTATCGTCAGGTATTTTGCGGGTACAGTCTCAAGGATAGGCGGCATCGGGATGGAGGAAATAGCAGAAGAGGTACTTATTCCTCACAGGAAAGCATTCATTGAGGAAAACCAACCGGAAATACTTACTGAAGGTGTCTACTCATTCAGGAAACACGGCGAGCACCATGCATGGAATCCTGAAACTATTTCACTTCTTCAATGGAGTACAAGAACCGGTGATCGCGATAAATTCAGGGAATTCAGCCACAGGGTCAATAATGATACAGCTTATCCCGGATTCATCAGGGGATTATTAAGGATCAAAAAGAATCCAATCAAGATTGAGGAAGTTGAACCTGCTGAGAATATTATGAAAAGGTTTGTCACCGGAGCGATGTCATACGGTGCTATAAGTCTTGAAGCCCATGAGACGCTGGCAATTGCAATGAACCGTATCGGAGGCCGAAGCAATACCGGTGAAGGCGGTGAAGCTCCTGAAAGGTTCAAAGCACGTGAAGACGGATTAAGCACAAGAAGCGCCATCAAGCAGGTAGCCAGCGGAAGATTCGGCGTTACTGCCGAATACCTTGTCAATGCCGATGAGATCCAGATCAAGATAGCTCAGGGAGCAAAACCTGGAGAAGGAGGTCAGCTCCCCGGTCATAAGGTAGATAAGGTTATTGCAAAAACCAGGTATTCAATCCCGGGTATAACACTTATCTCACCGCCTCCTCATCATGATATTTATTCTATCGAAGATCTTTCACAGCTGATCTTTGACCTGAAGAATATCAATCCTTCAGCAAAGATCAGTGTCAAGCTTGTATCTGCAAGCGGAGTTGGTACAATAGCCGCCGGAGTAACAAAAGCGGGAGCTGATCTTATAACAATCAGCGGATATGAGGGAGGAACCGGTGCCAGTCCCGCATCATCAATAAAACACGCCGGAGCACCTCTTGAACTGGGTCTTGCAGAAACACAACAAACACTTGTAATGAATAACCTCAGGCGCAAGGTGATGCTTCAGGCTGACGGACAGCTGAAAACGGCACAGGATGTAATAACTATGGCACTTCTTGGAGCCGAGGAATTCGGATTCTCAACAAGTGCCCTGGTCGTGCTCGGATGCGTGATGATGCGTAAATGCCATCTTAATACATGCCCTGCCGGGGTAGCAACCCAGAATCCTGAGCTGAGAAAAAGATTCCTGGGCAAAGCCGATTACCTTGTTAACTATTTCAGGTTCCTTGCAGAGGATGTCCGCGAATATCTCGCTGATCTCGGTTACAGGAGCTTTGACGAAATAATCGGCCGGGCTGACCTGCTTGAGCGCAATCCGGAAGTGGATCACTGGAAACTGAAGAACCTTGACCTGAGCGAATTGCTGGCCCTGCCTGCCGAATCAAAGGTAAATTCAATGTATTGTACTGAAAAACAAGAGAATAAACTGGCAAATATCCTCGATCTCAGTCTCATTCAGGAGGCTCATGAAGCGTTAACAAACATTCACCCTGTTGAGATACACAGAACTATACGCAACACTGACAGGACAACCGGAGCAATGCTCTCCGGGAAGGTGGCATCTCTGTACGGTTCTGCAGGTCTGCCTGATGGTACCATCAAATGCAGGTTTTATGGTTCTGCAGGACAGAGCTTCGGGGCATTTCTGTCTCCGGGAATTGAGCTTTACCTTGAAGGAGATGCAAACGATTATCTGGCAAAAGGTCTTTCGGGAGGAAGGATAATTGTTGTTCCTCCTGCAGGCTCAGCATTTGAATCAGACAAGAACATTATTATCGGTAATACCGTTCTTTATGGCGCTACCCGCGGCGAGATATATATTTCAGGTATCGCCGGAGAGAGATTCGGCGTAAGGAACAGCGGAGCAAGTGCTGTGGTTGAAGGCGCGGGTAACCATTGCTGTGAATATATGACAGGAGGCAGAGTTGTCGTCCTTGGGAAAACCGGAAGCAACTTCGCAGCAGGCATGAGCGGCGGTATCGCCTATGTACTTAATGAAGGAGGGAATTTCGACTATTACTGCAATATGGGAATGGTAGAACTGTCTCTTGTAGAAGACCTTAATGATATTAACGAACTGATGGATCTGGTTTCACGGCATTACGGATTCACCTCAAGTAAAAAGGCAAAGATGGTGCTTGATGATCCCGATAAATACATACCAATGTTCATAAAGGTCATTCCGTACGATTATAAAAAAGTTCTCCAGGAGCAGAAACTGGAAGAACTGAGAAAGAAAATCGCCGGAGTGGAGATGGATGTTGAATTCGGATCAGGTAATTAATTACATGAAAAACTATTTATTGTCATGGCCGATATAACTGGTTTCATAAAAATAAAAAGGAAAGAAGCAGGCAACAGACCTATTCACGAAAGGATATGCGATTTCAGTGAGGTTGAGCAGGTCCTAAACAGTGAGGACAGAATGCTCCAGGCTTCAAGGTGCATGGACTGCGGTATACCATTCTGTCACTGGAGCTGCCCGGTTGATAACCTGATACCCGAATGGAATGACCTTCTTTTTTCGGGAGACTGGAGAGCAGCTTATGAGAGGCTGAGCGCAACAAATAATTTTCCTGAATTTACCGGAAGGATATGCCCTGCAAGTTGCGAACATGCCTGTGTACTTAACATTCACAATGAGCCGGTTACAATTCGTGAAAATGAGGTTGCAATTACTGAAAAAGCTTTTGCTGAAGGATATATAAAACCCGTTCCTCCTAAAAAACGGACAGGAAAAACAGTTGCCATAATAGGAAGCGGTCCTGCAGGAATGGCTGCTGCAGATCTCCTTAACAAAACAGGCCACCTGGTTACTCTTTTTGAAAAAGATGAAAAAGCCGGAGGTTTGCTTCGATACGGGATCCCTGATTTCAAGCTGAGCAAGGTTACTATCGACAGACGTCTGGACCTGATGAAAAGTGAAGGACTGGTTGTCAGAACGGGCGTCATGGCAGGTAAAGATATTTCAGGTAAAGAGCTGACTGAAAATTATGATGCGGTATGCATAGCAATCGGCTCCGGTCATCCCAGGAACATTGAAGTGGAAGGAAGCGAATTTGAGGGAATCCATTTTGCTATGGATTTTCTTTCAGCTCAGAACAGGGTAAGTGCAGGAACTGTTCCTGCCGGAAATAATCCCATAAATGCCGAAGGTAAGAAGGTGCTTGTGATAGGCGGTGGAGATACAGGATCAGATTGTGTGGGAACTGCAATACGCCAGAAAGCTGAAAGTGTGACACAAATTGAAATTCTCCCCAGACCTCCTGAAACAAGGCTGATCAGCAATCCCTGGCCGTTTTACGGTAAAACTCTTAAAACATCCACTTCCCATGAGGAGGGTTGCGAAAGATTATGGTGCATTTCAACCCTGAGGTTCGTTGGAGATGGAAAGATCACCAGGGGAGCAGAGGTTGAAGAGGTAGTGTGGGAAATCATTGACGGGAAGTATACAATGAAATCTGTACCCGGCACCCGAAGGGTGATCGAAACAGACCTGGTTCTGCTTGCCCTTGGATTTGAACATCCGGTACTGGAAGGTTTACTTTCTGAACTTTGTCTCGGGCTGGACAACAGAAAAAATATACTGGTTGACAGCTGCCTGTCGACCAGTATCCCTAAAGTTTTTGCCGCTGGAGATTCAGTAAGCGGAGCCAGCCTTGTAGTAAATGCAATTGCATCTGGAAGAAAGGCTGCAAAGGAGATTGACAGGTTTCTTAAAAGTCAGATCCTGTCTCCTGTTTCAAGGACGTAATTTTATAGCCTGGCAGTCAGTTATTGTTTTGGTTCCCTTCAGTTATCCTTAACTGAATCAGCTTCTGAGGTGAAGGTTTTGATCCTACAAATTGTGTTGCCTTTTCAATAAATTCTCTGTCGATTTTAAAAATCTTAAATTCAACTAATTGATCCGGTGACAAACCGGGATACCCGGCTGCTCCCATTTGCAGGACATATTCCTTGTTTATCTTGAAGATCTTAAGCTTAACTATCACCGGGATCGATAATTCATCTCTTAAGCCCATTTCCCTCACCTCTTTTATATATTCCGGAGTAATTTTCTGAGCTTTCAACTGTACAATCTCCTCCTGCGAGATTTCTTTAAAACCCATTGCCTGTATCTCCATTATATATTCAGGAGTAATGTCCATAGCTTTAAAAGTTATGAGATCATTCCCGGATAATTTGTATCCCGATTTGTACATTTCTTCAGCATATTTCTCATTAATTTTTAATGCTGCAAATGACATAATTTCTTCAGCAGATAAATCACCGCCTGAAAGTTTTTTCATACCAGCTATATATTCAGGATCTATTTTAAGAGCCTTAAAACCGATTAGTTTGCTTATTGAAATATCCTTAAAACCGTTATTTTGTATAGTGGTAATATAATCAACAGATACATCCAGAGCCACAAGTGCAATCAGATTATCTTCTGACAGATCAGTATATCCAAGGCTCTTTACATCATTAATATAATCAGCATCAGCATTCTTTAAGGTGAAAAGAAGCAAAACATGCAATGATAATCCTTTGAAGCCGGCATCTGCAAACGATTTTACCCAGCTTTCATTTGGAGTATATACAAATGTACCATCACCTTTATCTGATTCAACATCACCTGTCATTTTTATTTCTCCACCAGGTTTTAATAAGGAAAAGGTGATATTCCGGCCGGTGCTAAAACCCGATAATTCGGATTTGCTGATAGTATATGAACTTGTCATTTCCCCTTCATGATCTTCATCAGTAGTTTCAAATTCAAAATGCAAATCGGAACCTTTCAACTCCATCTCCCATGTCCCTTCAAGTTTTCCTGAACGGGATTGCCCGTTTGAAGGATATACAGACAGCAGGAATACGCTGAATGCAATAACCAGTATTGATAAATTTCTTTTCATGGTTTTAAGTTTTGATCATACTTTATATAAAAACCCGCTATCGGTTAAAAGGTTACAAAATCTGTTTTTTCCTGATACTGATATTCCCATTGTAAGTTTTGATAATATATTCAGGGCCTCCTGCATTTATTGAACCGACGGTCCAATCTTCAAGGGAAAAGATCCTGGTATCTTCAACATTTTTAACAACAGGTTCCCTCTTAAGGGGTTTTATATCGAAATCCGATAATATCTCTCCATTCTCACTTTTCATCTTCAACCTGGTATTAATTGAACCTGGGAAAGTAACTGTTATGTCTCCCTCAAATGAGGTAAACATCATGGGGGAATCGGGATTTACCTCTCTGAAAACGGCAGAGATTTTTCCATAAACAGAGCTTAATACGGCAGATCCTGCAATATTTTCAAGAGAGATATCACCATTCGCATTCTCGACCTCAATTTCTCCGTTTATATTTACTATTTCAACATTCCCATTATCCAATGATCTGAGTTTAAGGGAGAAATTTCGCGGTATCTTTATATCGAAATCGACTGTTTTACCGGTTGTTCTGCACAAGAGTGTTATATTATTTCCTTTTACCTCTGCTGAAATATCGAGGGCATTCTGTTCAACCCGGTGCATACCACTATCGACAGGCTTTTCGCTACCGATAAACCTTAAAGTACCTGAGACAAGCAGCACTTCTCCATCATAACCCGTAACTCTGATTGAACCTTTCGGATTCTCAAATGTCAGCAATCCGGGAAGCGAGGCCTGAGACAGGTTTATTACGAGTTGTTCGCTCTGGCTATAAGTTTCCGATAAGATGACCGTAAACAGTGAAGCAGTTAAAAATAATCTATTTATCATAATCCGGTTTCTTATAGTAAAACTTCGACTACCTTATTCATTTTACCTCGGACACTATAATTAAGATGTGCATTTTGAAGTACTTTCTGAAGTTCAGGGACAGCGCGTGTTTCATTAAGTGCAAGCATAATCTCTGCAAGACGAAGAAGTACCAGAGGAGATGTCTGATTGCCTATTGATGCAATTAAGGCTTCCCGTACTTCAGGAATTGATGAAAAACGAATAAGCGCATCAAGAGCGAGTAATCTTACGTTATCATTACTATCATGGTTCAGCACTTCTATCAGGCTTTCAATAATTTGATTATCTGCCTTCTCAAATTCACTCACCATATTAACAGCTTTTATCCTTTCCACCGTGGAATTTTGTTGCATCATCGTCAGAATAAGTGTCGCTTTAAGCTGTTTTACTTCGATGCTGAGATTTTCCATCTGTTTCTTTCCTGCCGGGGATGATCCTGTCCATCCGGCAGTGAACCAACCCAGAAGAAAAAGAGCTATCCCTGCAGCTATCTTTAAACCTGGAGTAACAACAGAAACAAAGATTGGCCTTTTCAGTTTAACTTCAG
>CAZGGZ010000054.1:0-21055 GCA_964525415.1 uncultured Rikenellaceae bacterium
ATCATCAGCAAACTGAGCTGCCACCGGTGAACCCGCAAGCAGCAGGGCTGATATTATTCCGATGTAAAATTTTGCTTTCATGTTGAACCTCCTGTTTATTTTTTAATTTTACGATGTTTTTACTGTTCAAATATAACAAATCAAATAGTGTACCAAAGTAATGGCGAAGTTTTTAACAAACAGGGATGAGAATTATGCGCAGTGGTATAACGACCTGGTAATCAAAGCGGATCTGGCTGAAAACTCAGCTGTGAGAGGATGCATGGTAATCAAGCCTTATGGCTATGCAATATGGGAAAGAATCCAGTGTGAACTTGATAAGATGTTCAAGGCTACCGGGCATGTTAATGCTTATTTCCCCATATTCATTCCGAAATCATTTTTCAGCAGGGAAGCAAAGCATGTTGAGGGATTTGCAAAAGAGTGCGCCGTGGTAACCCATTACCGTCTTAAAAATGATGAAAACGGAAAGGGGATTGTTGTAGATCCTTCTGCCAAACTTGAAGAAGAGCTGATAATAAGACCAACTTCTGAAACAATCATCTGGAACTCATATAAGAACTGGATCCAATCCTACAGGGATCTCCCGATTCTCATCAACCAGTGGGCAAATGTTGTAAGGTGGGAAATGAGGACCAGGCTCTTTCTCAGGACTGCGGAATTCCTCTGGCAGGAAGGACATACCGCCCATGCAACGCGTGAGGAAGCTGTTGAGGAGACTGAAAGGATGATCAATGTCTATGCTGACTTTGCTGAAAATTTTATGGCATTACCGGTAATTAAGGGATATAAATCTGAGAATGAACGTTTTGCAGGTGCAATTGATACTTATGCAATTGAAGCCCTGATGCAGGATGGCAAAGCTCTCCAGGCAGGTACAAGTCATTTTCTCGGACAGAATTTTGCCAAAGCCTTTGATGTTCAGTTTACCGATAAAAACGGGAAACTCGATTATGTATGGGCTACATCGTGGGGCTTATCAACCAGGGTGATCGGCGCCCTTATAATGGCCCATTCCGACAATCAGGGGCTTGTCCTTCCTCCAAAGCTTGCTCCCGTTCAGGTGGTTATCATTCCCGTTTTCAGGAATGCGGAACAACTGGGAAAGATCTCGGAAACAGCTCATAAATTGATGAAGGATCTTCTCGCAAAAGGAATCTCAGTAAAATATGATGACCGTGACAACAATACACCGGGGTGGAAATATGCTGATTACGAACTGAAAGGTGTACCGGTCCGCCTGGCTATAGGTCCCCGTGATCTTGAACATGGTACTGTTGAGTCAGCCCGCCGTGACACGCTTGAGAAGAAGAACCTGCCGATGAACTCCGTAGCGGATCACATACTGAACCTTCTGGATGAGATACAGAAAAACATCTACAAAAAAGCAGAAGAATTCAAAAAGTCAAATACATTTTATATTGACAAATGGGACGAATTCGTGAATATCCTTGATAACCAGGGAGGATTCATAATGGCTCACTGGGATGGGACAGCCGAAACGGAAGAGAAGATCAAGAATGAGACGAAAGCCACGATCAGATGCATTCCTTTTGATTCACCTGAGGAAGACGGGAAGTGTATCTGTTCAGGCAAACCATCAAAAAGAAGAGTTCTTTTTGCAAGATCCTATTAATCCTGAAGTAAATTAACATTATTTCCGGGGGACTGATTTTCCTGTTATTTTAGTAAATTAGATGTTTTAAACAGATATGCCATGTCAGACATCGACGAAAAGAAACAGACAATAATAGCTACTCTGAAAGAAAAATCCCTCCTTAAGCAAAAGGTTTATGACAACACCTTTGAATCATTTGGTATGGTTAAGGAGATACTTAAGACCATGGCAAAGGAGGCCAATTCAACACTTGGCAATGTTGATCCGAGGATAAGGCTGGAGTATACTGACAGGAGCAACTTTGATGCACAGCTGAAGGTGGCCGGTGATATTCTGTTCTTCAGTATGCATTCTAACATATTCCAGTTCGACAGGGAGCATCCGGCATGGAAGACTGCCTACATACAAAAGAATAAATTCAATGCGTATTCGGGAATAATCAATATTTATAACTTCCTGTTCGACTCATTTAAATATTCCAGGCAGGATGATCTCGGGTATCTCATTGCCAGAATATTTATAAACCATGAAAACCAGTACCTCGTTGAAGGCAAAAGACAGATGGGAATGCTTTTCACAAATTACGGTAATGAGGCAATCAGCAAGCAGTCCCTTCAGCTGATAATCTCAACGGCAGTGCAGTATGCCCTTGAATTTGATCTTCTGGTTCCGCCGTATGACACTGTTAAGATTGCCACAGTTGGCCAGGCAGAAGCAAAGATCCAGCATTCAAGGGTGATTACCGGCAAACGTCTCGGATTCCAGTTCAATTCAGATGATGTTCTCGGAAAAAATTCCCATCAAACCTGATGCTGAGGCTTAATGAAAAATACAAAAGATCCGTCGGGCCTTTTTTCTTACTGGCATCTCTGTGTTTTAGCCTCAATCTCAGTTCTCAGGTCAGCAATGTCAATGATAGTGTCATTCAGGTAAATCCGGATGAACTGATTGATCCCAGGGAGATCAATCCGGTATCCTTCTCAGGCGCTAATATAAAAATTCCTGACACGCCGCTGCCTTCAGACATATTGACCAATGATAAAACACCGATATTTTATGACTCTCTTAAAGTCAGGGCATCGAGAAAACTTATAACCAGGAAACTCTATGATTTCCTTATCGTCTCGCACGAACCATTGTCAAAAAAGGAAATATCGGGGTCGAGCGAAGCCGGCTATATAATGTATTCCGGAAAGAGAATAAGAAAAATTGAGATCCGCAGACTTCCTGTGTTCGGCTCCAGCATCACCATTCCTCTAACATCCAGTCCGGATAAATTAGAGAAGCTGTTAAATGCAACTCATATGAATACCAATGAGTATATTATCCGGAAAAACCTCCTTTTCTCTGCAGGAGATACTCTTTCACCCCTGGTGCTCAGCGATAATGAAAGGATCCTCAGGCAATTGCCTTATATAGATGATTCAAGGATAATCGCGGTTCCTGTATCTGAAGAAGAGGTTGATATAATAGTCGTGACTAAGGATATTTATTCCCTTGGTGCATCCTATAAATACAGCTCTATCACAAAAGGATCCGGATCTGTTTTCGAAAAGAACATATTCGGTATGGGACATGAATTCAGGGTAAGCATGTCATATGATTCAGATCTGCCTGATTCACCTGGTTTTGGTGCGGAATACAAAATTGACAATATTGCAAAGTCGTTTATTAACCTTAGTCTGCATTATTTTGACGGTCTCGGGGACAAAACATATGGCTTTGAATTTGAGCGCAAGCTGGTAAGCTCAGCCACAAAGTACGCTTTTGGCATTTCAGTCCGGAAAAAGTATACTACCGAGGATCTTGATACGCTTCCTGTACCAGAGCCTTTAAAATATAATCTCCAGGATTACTGGTTTTTACGCTCCATACTGTTGAACAGGGAATCTGTTTTGAGGCTGATAATCGGTGCCCGTTTTACAAACAACGATGTTTGGAACCGTCCTTTCATTCTGCCTGAGTCGTATCACGAACTCCAGAAATACAGGATGTTTCTTGGTTCGGCAGCCTTTTCTTTTCAGAAATACTATAAAACCAATCTGATTTACGGGTACGGCAGGACGGAAGACATACCTTACGGGGGATTGCTCAACCTGAATATCGGAAAGGAATATAGCGAATTCAAGGAAAGGATCTATGCAGGAGCAGAATTATCACTGGGTGAATCTATAAAGAGCATCGGCTATTTCTACACATCCCTTGGTATTGCTGCTTTTTTCAATGATGATCAGACTGAACAGGGTCTTTTATTAATGAGGACCAGCTTTATTTCCAACCTGTTCTACATCGGGAGGTTCAGGATAAGAAATTTCGTCAAAGCTGATTATACCAGGGGATTTGACAGGTATTATGACGAAAACCTGACATTCTCCCGTGAAGATGGTTTTACAGGATTCAGGAACGACTCGGTTGGCGGAAGACAGAGGCTGGCAATTAACCTGGAATCGGTACTGTTCAGCCCGGTTAATCTCTACGGCTTCAGGTTTGCATTTTTCGGATTTGCTGACCTGGGATTCCTTTTCGGAACAAATGAATTCGTGCAGCAGGGAGAGGTACTTTCAAGCATCGGCGCCGGTTTAAGGATCCGCAATGATAATTTCGTTTTCAACACCCTGCAGATAAGGCTTGGCTATTTCCCGAACCTGCCTGATTATTCAAGGATTAATTATGTCCTTGTTTCGGGCGAACAACTGTTAAGGCCGGATAATTTCGATCCCGGGCCGCCATCTTTGCTGCCATATGAATAAAACCGGGAATTTCAGATATGCTTCATGATTTCCTTAAATATATTGATGAAAACCGGATGATCAGGAAAGGTGACCGTGTGCTGATGGCCGTCAGCGGCGGCATCGATTCAATGGTCATGGCATATCTTTTTACCAGGTCAGGATCAGAAACAGGTATTGCACACTGTAATTTTTGTCTTCGGGGAAAGGAATCCGATAAGGATGAAGAGCTGGTCAGGAAGTTTGCTGCCGGTCACGGCATACCTTTCTTCTCAAAAAGGTTCGATACAAAAGTATATGCAAAGAATAACAAGATCTCAATACAGATGGCTGCCAGGGAACTCAGGTACGGGTTTTTCGGGGAGATAATGAAGAAGCATGGATATAATTCGACAGCTATTGCCCATAATCTGAATGACAACATTGAAACACTCCTGATCAACCTGACCAGGGGAACCGGAATAACCGGACTGACAGGGATGAGACCTGCAGGCAACAACATTATCAGGCCTATGCTTTTTGCTACAAGAGAGGCTATAGAAAACTACTGCAGGAAAAACAAAATCAGATACCGGGAAGATAAATCAAATGCTGAAACAAAGTACATGAGGAACAAGATCAGGCATCTGGTAATACCGGTTCTCCGGGATATCAATCCATCAATTGAGCATACCCTGAATGAGACAGCTGAAAGGCTGAGCGGGGTCAATGAAATTGTGTCAGTCTTCATTGACAGACTCCGGGGTGAAATTCAGACTGAAAGGGAGGATAACATTATTCTTAATGTTAACCTGCTTCGGCTTTATCTGGACAATCCAGGCATATTGTATGAACTTACCAAACCATTCGGTATTACCAGCCCTCTCCTTAAAGATCTTAAGAATATAATCGCAGGAAGGACCGGCGGAAAGGTGCTTACAGACACGCACAGGATCATGAAGAACAGGAATGAACTGATCATTTCTCCCCATAGATGCCGGGATAATGTCACTTTTGAAATTGACAGCATAAAGGATCTCAGGAAAGTGCCATTCATTGAATCCATTAAAAGTGTAAATATTACACTTAATATTCAGATTACTTCCGATCCCCATACAGCATTTCTGGATGAGCAGAAGGTCTCTTTACCTCTGATAATAAGGAGGTGGCATATGGGCGACAGTTTTTACCCCCTGGGCATGAAACAGAAGAAGAAGCTCAGTGACTATTTTACTGACCGAAAATACTCAGTTCCGGATAAAGAAAAAGCTTACATACTTGAATCAGGCGGCAAAATAGCCTGGCTTATCGGAGATAGAATTGATGACAGATTCAAAATTACCGGATTGACAAGGAAGGCTCTCATAATAAAGGCAACCGGTCACCGGTAATTCCCCTGTCGATCATAAAGAGGTCGGCTATGGTAATGGCTGTAACTGACTCGACTATAACAGGTATCCGCAAGGCAATACATGTATCGTGCCTTCCTTCAACCTTAAGAGTTTGCATCTCCCGGCTTTTAAAGTTGAATGTCTTCTGAGCTGTTCCGGTTGATGAAGTAGGTTTTACAACAATCCTGAATACAATATCGTTGCCGTTTGTAATGCCTCCGTTTATCCCTCCTGCATTATTGGTGGCTGTTTTGCCGTTTTCATCAATGAAAGGATCATTATGTTCCGATCCTTTCATCGTTGCTGATGCGAATCCGGAACCAAATTCAATACCCTTGACTGCCGGAATCGAAAATATCAGGTGGCTTAATACTGATTCAAAGGAGAAAAAGAACGGTTCTCCGATCCCGACCGGAGGGTTTTTTACCTTACATTCAATTATTCCGCCTATTGTGTCATTTTCAGCAATTGCCTTGTTTACTGCAGCTTCAATATCTGTTGAACCGCCTGCAGAAACAAGCCTGGCTGTTATCTCAGAGTCACTGCACACTTTTCTGGCAATAACACCTGCAATGACCAGTCCCCACGTTATTCTTCCGGAGAAATGTCCGCTGCCCCTGTAATCAGCAAATCCTGAATACTTCATCCTAGCCGTGAAATCAGCATGCCCGGGACGCGGAACATTGATGAAATCAGTGTACGCTGATGGATCTGCATCTTTATTCCTGGTAATTACAGTAAGAGGAGCTCCTGTGGAATATCCGTTGAAAACACCGCTGAGAATTTCCGGCAGATCAGGTTCTTTTCGCCCTGTCGTGCCTTTGCTACCGCTCTGTCTTCTTTTCAGATCCGGCATGAAATCTTCAGGTTTGATTGCCAAACCAGGAGGACAACCATCAATTGTCACTCCTATTGCAGGTCCGTGTGATTCGCCGAATAACGATACTCTGAAAACTACCCCGAAAGAATTCATAACTTTTTTATTTGTATGTTATATTGCTCCTGTAAAATGCACTCACTTCCTCAACAGGGATCTTTTTCACAATCCCTTTCCCGATGCCCTCAAGGAAGACAAAATGAATATCGGAACCTGATCTCTTTTTATCATGAATAACCAGTTTATCAATAATATTATGCGGGATCCGGTAATCTTTAAGAAGAGCATATTTCTCCAGCAGGCTTATTATCCTCCTGCTGTCGTTATTGCCCAGGCACCCTTTGTCCTTTGAAAAGAGAGTTGCCAGCTTCATACCGGAAGCAACCGCAAATCCATGCTTTACCGATTCATGAAGCTCAATTGCATGTCCAAATGTATGTCCGAAATTCAATACTCTTCTTAAGCCGCTTTCCTTTTCATCCCTGGATACAACCGATGCTTTGAAGCGAACAGCTTTTGCAATAAGAGCGGAAAGTATCTCATTATCCCGTGAAAGTACTTCATCATGTTTATTTTCAAGGGATTCAATTATTGCAGCATCTCCGATCAATCCTGTTTTTATCAGCTCCGCAAGCCCTGACAGGTACTCTTCCTCAGGCAGCGTTTTCAGCATGGAAGTGTCGCAGAAAACGAATTCAGGTTGTCTGAAATTCCCTATCACATTTTTTATTTTGCCAAGATTGACTCCGTTTTTGCCTCCTGTGCTGGCATCAACCTGTGACAGAAGGGTGGTTGAGATATAGCCGCAGCGTATTCCCCTCATAAAGACAGAAGCAAGAAATCCTGCCGTATCACAAACGACACCTCCTCCGACAGCCAGTATGAATCCTGACCTGTCTATCCCGGCGTCAAGCAGTTCCCCTGAGAGCTGTTCAACCACTTTAAGGCTTTTGCTGGCTTCTCCTGGTTTGATTTTCAGGACCGGGAATCGAGGGAACTGACTGCCGTAAAGGTCAAAAACATTATCATCGGTAATGACTATTGCACCTTCCCGGGGAACAAGTTCAAAAGCTCTCCTCCAGTCTGCTCCCACGAAGATCTCTGATGCGGCTCCCTGGGTATTTATGACTATTCTTTCCAAATCGAAAAATTAAGAGGGTTAAAGCTATAAAAAAACCTGTCAGTATCACTGATTCATTTACCTTAATTGATCCGGCAATTTACCCGTGATACCTCTTATATTATGCAAAGATAAAAATCCTTAACTTTCCTGCCCTATGATACACCTGTTACAATGACATTAAAGGAGAGGTACAGAAGAACCATTGAATACTTCAGTATCACAATGCCGGTACCTGAAACGGAGCTCGAATACCAGGATCCTTTTGAGCTTATAGTTGCTGTTATTCTTTCGGCTCAATGCACCGACAAGAGAGTAAATTTGATCACTCCCGCCCTGATGAAAAAGTTTCCTGATGCATTATCCATGTCTAAGGCTGAACAGTCAGAGATCTTATCATATATAAAGTCCTGCTCCTACCCCAACAGCAAGGCCAGGTATCTTCTGGATATGTCAAAAATGCTTATAAGGGAATTTGACGGGAGGGTACCCTCCGATCCGGTAATGCTGCAAAGGCTTCCCGGAGTCGGACGAAAAACCGCCAATGTTGTCGCCTCAGTGGTATACAACAAGCCCGTACTGGCTGTAGACACTCATGTTTTCAGGGTTTCAGGGAGAATAGGTCTCACACGCAATGCCAGAACACCAGTCCAGGCTGAGGACCAGATGACAAAGAATATACCTCAGGAACTTGTACACAAAGCTCATCACTGGCTTCTGCTGCATGGAAGATATATTTGTAAAGCCAGAAATCCTCTGTGCGATGAATGTGGAATAACTGATTTCTGTAAATATTATACGAATAACAATAAAAAGAAATTAAAACGTCAATAAAATCACATATTTGCTTGATACAATAATCTGAACAGACCATTTTTTGTTAATTTTAAACCGCATTTATGAAACAGGGCTGATGGATTATAAGGAGAAATACAAAGCACTGGAGAAGACCAGCAAGGAGCTTGAAAAGGAGCTTGAGAAGCTTCGTTCAGAGATCGGAAAGAAGAGACCTTCATCTGATGACATGATACTGAAGGCGTTTCAATCCTCTCCGAATCCAATGGCTTTTACAATGCTTGAAACCGGCAAATTTCTTGATGTCAATTCTGGTTTTCTGACAATACTTGGATATACAAAGGAGGAAGTTGTAGGGCGCACTTCGGATGATATCGGGCTTTTTGCAGATATAGAGGAAAGCAATAAATACATCAGGCTTTTATCAAAGTTTAAAAGAATAAAGGATTTTGTCATAACACTGAGGACAAAGGGAGGGGAGGAAAAGCCCTTTCTCTTTTCTGCCAGTACAATACAGCTTGAAAGCGAGGTATACCTGATGACGGTATATTCACCGATAAGTACAAAGAAAAACATTAAAATAAGAGAGAGCCAGGGGCCGGTCCTGGAGGAGATATTCAACACAGTAAGCAGTTACCTGGCTCTTTTCAGCGCAGGTGATGATGACAGGTTCTACATAATCGACCTTAACAGCAAAGCCGAGGAAATTGAGTTTGTTGACAGACACGAAGTAAGCGGGAAATGTATTGATGATACATCTCTTGCCAGGAATGAAAAGCTGGTGGAACTGCTTCATTATATAAGGATTACAGGAGAATCATATAAGCTGGCTGCTTCAACGGAGGGTGATGACTCAGAAGGTTATTATATGGGATTTATTCTCTCATCCGGTAACATTGTGATCACATGGGAGCAGGGTCATCAGCAGAGGAAAAGGTCTGATCTGGACAAACAGTCAGCCCTGTTCCAGACATTCGCCGAGATGCTTCCGCTAATAGTATATGAGGTTGACCTGAACGGAAGAGTGATCTTTGGGAACCAGCTTGGACTTAATCTTTTCGGACTGTCCAGGGAGGATCTGAAAAAGAAACCTCTCATATCGGACATCTTCCCTGAATCCTACAAGAAAATGGTGGAGAATCTTGCATCAATAAGCAATCCGGGAGAGATTTCCAGCAATGAATACCAGATTATAAAAAAGGATGGTACAGTATTCCCTTTTATGACCTATTCATTCGGAGTCTTTCATGAAGGGCGGAAAATAGGTTACAGGGGTACAATTCTTGACCTTTCCAGGCACAGATTGTATGAGGAACAGATTATAAGGGAGAAAGCATTCCTTGAGCATCTTATTGATTCTACTCCTGAAGCGATTGCGATCACTGATATCAAAAACAATATTTCCCTGATCAATAAAGAGTTCACTAAACTTTTTGGCTACACACCTGAAGAGGCTTTAAACCAGAATATTGATGAACTCGTGGTTCCGGATGATCTCAAAGAGGAAGCTATTGGAATAGAAACCCTTACAGCCGGCCAGAATAAGGTGATCAGGCAGACTGTAAGAAAGGACAAATCCGGCAACAGTATCCATGTCTCACTTGTTGGAACTCCGGTTATTGTTAACAATGAGCCGGTAGCCATAATCGGCATTTACAGGGATATTACAACGGAAAGGAAGAATATTCTTCTCCAGGAGATCCTCTACAACATATCCACTGCAGCACTGAAACAGATGGATATAAAGGAGATCTACCCGATAATAGTAAAAGAGCTGAGCAAGATATGGGATACCAATAATTTCTTTATTGCGCTATACGATAAGGCATCCGAAACTTTGTCACTGCCATTCTTTGCCGATGAGAAGGATAATTTCCAGGAAATACCGATTAAGAAAACAATAACCGGATGGGTAATAAAAAATGATAAATCTGTATTACTCAGGGAAAACGACCTCAAGCAACTTGAAGAATCAGGTGATATTGAACTTGTTGGAACTGAATGCAAGGTATGGATGGGTGTGCCCCTGAAGGTGGAGAACAGTATCATCGGGGTGATGTGCCTGCAGGACTATAACAATGAAAATAAGTTTTCGCAGGATGATCTTTACGTGCTGGATTTCATTGCAAACCAGATAGCTATTGCCATTCAGAGAAGAATAATGCTTGACAACCTGATAACTGCAAGACAAAAAGCCGAGGAAGCCGCACAGTCGAAACAGATCTTCATGTCAACGATGAGTCATGAGATAAGAACACCCCTTAATGAGGTTATCGGGATAACCAACCTGCTGCTGCAGGGTCAGCCACGCGAGGATCAGATGGACTATATCAAAACATTAAGATTCTCAGGCAACCATCTTCTGACTCTTGTAAACGATGTGCTCGATTACAACAAAATGGAATCGGGCAAAATTATCTTTGAACAGACTGTATTCAACCTGAACGATTTCCTTGAAGAGATAATGCGTTCCTATTCATTCAGGTCGAAGGCCAAGCATCTCAGCTTTGAAATAAAAAAGGAAGGTGCCCTACCGGATGAGGTCATTGGTGACCAGATAAGGCTCAATCAGATACTTTCAAACCTCCTTTCAAATGCACTGAAATTCACCAACCAGGGCGGTATAACAGTTTTCATAAGGGAGCTGGAAAGAGAAGCAGGCAAGGCAAAGCTTGAGTTTTCGGTCAGGGATACAGGCATAGGTATACCGAAGGAAAAGCATGATTCGATTTTTGAGAGCTTTACACAGGCTTCTCCTGATACTACAAGGCATTATGGAGGATCGGGGCTTGGTTTGGCGATATGTAAAAAACTTATTGAGCTTCAGGGAGGTACAATTACCGTGCAAAGCGATCCCGGTGCCGGTTCAGCTTTTACATTCAATATTATCTTCGGGATATCCGCAAAAGGGGCAGGTGAAAAAATCGCCGAGATAAAAGAGTCATTCGTTGGTCTTGAAGGAAAGAGAATTCTCGTTGCAGAGGATAATAAGATCAACTTCTTTGTGGTAAATAAGTTCCTTACAGGATGGGGCATGAATGTGACGCTGGCCGAAAACGGGAGACTGGCTCTTGAGGCTCTGGAAAAAAAAGAATTCGATCTCGTCCTTATGGATCTTCACATGCCGGTAATGGATGGTATTGAAGCAACAAGGATTATAAGGAACCTGAAAGACAAGAAGATAAAGAATATCCCTATTATTGCGCTCACCGCAGCTATAATGTCGGAGAACCATGACAAGATTGACGAGCTGAAGATCAACGATTATGTGCTGAAGCCATTCAAGCCCCATGATCTCTTCGAAAGGATAAGAAAACATATAAGATAGAAGGCGTCAGGAGTCAGCCGTTATTTTATGCAGTACCTGCTTATATAATCTGTTGCCCGCTTATTTCCGAGTCTGAGTGATTGTCTGAAATCGTGACAGGCATCTGCAGTTTTCCCGGAGTTCAGCTGTGCAGTGCCCTTGTTCAGCCAGGCATCAGAATTGTCCGGATCCAGGTCGAGCGACATGCTGTAATCTTTTATAGCCGGATCCCATGATTTCAGTGACAGGTATGAGTTTGCCCTGTCAATATAGCACATCGGATCATCCGGATGGAGTTTAAGGTTTTCTGAGAAGTATTCAAGCGCCTTCAGGTTATCACCAGCAGCTGTCTTAATCCGGCCTGCCATACTTAATGCTGTTTTGTCACCGGGATAGAGCGAAAGGTATCTATTAACGTCAGTCATTGCTTTGTCTGCTTCACCGGTTTTACTGTAACATTCAGCCCTTGACAGAAGTAATCCTGCATCAGGTATTTCCATATCCAAAAGTTTTGAATAGGCCACTGATGCTCCGGCCCAGTTTGAGGAATAAGTCTGAGCTTTAGCCAGCAATCTCAGGTATTTCGCATCACCGTGATCTGACGCCAGAATACCTGTAAGGCTTATTACCGCATCGCCTGTTTTCCCATAAGACAGGCTTAACATAGCTCCGGCATATATTACCTCCTCATGGTCCTTATAGCTTCCTCTCAGCTCCGAAAGAACTTCAGCGGCATTCTCTCTTTTTCCTGCCGAGAGGTAATATTCAATTTCTGAAATACCGGTCTCAAGTCCTGAATACCAGTCTCTTTTCCAGAACTGGCGCCATTCAGGTGTGTTCTCAACCAGACTGAAGGCAGGATCGAGTAATATCTCCTTTTCACTTTTCTTGAATGAGGACAGCATATTCATTTCAAGATGATGCAGGGACGCATCCCTTTCGCCTCTTATTGCATAAATCCTTGCCAGCCCGTAATCACCTGAATGGCTCTCAAGAGAATTTGCCGTATTAAAATCATTAATAGCTTTTAAATAGTCTCCCTCAAACAGGTATGCTTCTGCTCTTTCAACATAAAGCCTGCTCTCCTGCTTCTCTCCTATTGCTTTTGTCAGCAGCGCTACAGCATTTGCTGATTCTCCCTTTACGGTCAGTGCTTTTGCCCTGAGAAGAAAATCAAAAGAGGACTGTCCGCAGGCTATTCCGCTAATTAAAAGAGCAGTGATCAGTATCAGTGTTTTCTTAATCATCTTTTACCTTCCATTTCATTTTGTCTCCTGTTTTGGAACCTTTGCGCCTTCCTCGGTAATCACATGAATGAAGCCTTTAAGAGGGAAATGTTCGAGCCCTGAGATGCGTCTTTCATATACGTCACACTGATAAAAGTATACGCCCGGGGAAACTATCCTGCCGTTATAGGTTCCGTCCCAGTTAAGCCGCGGTTCCTCTGTTGAGAAAATGAGCAGTCCGTTACGGTTAAAAAGCTTAAAATCAACCTTTTCCACCAAGCCAGATGTTTTTGCAAGCAATCTGTCATTGAAACCATCACCGTTAGGGGTAAACACATTTGGTATCTCATAAAAGTCGCAGGAATCCACACAGACCAATACAGATTTGTCTCCTTCGTTGCCAAGCTGATCGAATGCAGATACTGCATAGCATCCTGAAATAATATCTCCGGGGTAATGCCTGTACTGGAAAATATTCCTGTCATTTATTGTTTCAACAACCAGTAATTCATCTTCATATCTCTGTTTATAATGAATCCTGTAACCTGCAACATCATCATAGCATACAGGATCGGGGATACTCCATGTCACCTTGTTATAGAGACTGTCGCACTGGCTTGAAACATCAATTTCAGGTGCACACGGAGGTTCGTTATCAACCGGAGTCACACAGGTTATTTGTGAAAGATTGACAAGGTTTTTAGGCATATTTGCAGCTGAATAGTCACCCCTTGACCTGATATAATAACAATAATTCTCACCATTTACCAGGTTATAATCAACAAATGCAAGCTGATTTGTCGAGCCAATTGAATCATATTTCAATGTGGATTCATTCAGTCTGAAGAAATCATATCCTGAGTTTATCCAGGGTACGTTCCTGCTGATCACGAATCTGACTTTCCTGTCGCCGGGACTGGCTGAAAGAAAAAGCGATGATGCTATGCCGGGTTCCCCAATTGTGAACTCAGATCCCGGGGTTCTGTTATTGAGCTCAATCTTGTATAAATAACCGGATGATTGTGTATCAAGTGTATCCACATAAACTGTATCGTTCAGATCTGCAGTCGGTATTGAATCTATTAGTTCAAATGCATTTGATGATATTCCAGGCGCACGGTAAATATAGTATTCATAAGGGCCTGTGGCATTAGGAATAGTATCGAGGTCCGGTTTCTTCCATGCTATATAAATGATACCACTCACCTGATCGGTCTTTGTTACGCTTACATTGGTTATTACCGGTATCCCTGACACCAGTGATGTAGTAGCCTCATCTGAGGGTTTGCTTTCAGTTCCATTTTTATAAACCGCAACAACCCTGTAGGTATACTCTTTTCCGAACTGGAGTCCCTGTCCGTTATCTGTATCAAAATAAGCAACAGTGCTGCTGCCGCTTATGTATCCTGCTTTTACAAAACCAATTGACGAAGGAATTCCTGAGGTGCATGAATCGGGTTTATAAGTTGTCGGACCCTCTCTCCTGTATATATTGAACCCGGCAATAGCATCAGTTCCGTATAGCTGCCAGGAAAGTCTTATGAATTTCCCTTCAGGAACGGCTTTGACCGAATCGGGCCTGGGCCCAAGAACTTTTATTGTCATATTATCGATGTCAGATAGCATGAGTTCTTCATTATTGTCATCTGATTTGATAATGATATTATATGGTTGTCCTCTTACTGCCTCATAACATGGTACCCACCAGAACCTGGAGGATGACTTTCCAGGGACTGAATCGATTCCCGTGAAGAGCGCCAGGCATTTGTTGATGCTAAAGATCCCCGAAGTTGCCCTGAGAGCAATAAGGTCATTATTCTTGTCGGTGGCCGAGACAATAAAATCAATGGTATCACCAACTTCCTTACAAAGATTTACTAGCGGTCCGTTTTCCGGAGGCTTGTTGTCAGTTTCAAAAACCTCAATCTGCATATCCCTTACAACAATTCCGATTTTCTTGCCGTTTCTCCATTCCTGGATCTCCATGGCAACATTGTATTTCCCTGTGTCTGCCGGGGTATTCCATATCAGGTCGCCTGTAATGGAATCAACACGAATATAATGAGTTGCAGGAGGCAATGTATAGTTTTCAATCGGTTTTCCATCCTCACGGGTGCACACTGTAAGTTTGTATGAAAGACTGTCACCGTCAGGATCATAAGCTGCGGGATTATGAATGAAAATATATCCCAGGGCTGCTTTATCGTATGGGGGATTTAATAATACCGGTGTGCTGTTATACCCCATCGCAGGATTGACAGTAACTATTGTGGTAATTGAGAATACGACATTTACCGAATTCGGGATATTCAGTACTCCAAGGTTCCTGTTGGGATCCTGAACAACTATTTTATAAACTCCGGGTCCGGGGAATGTATGGTCAATCAGATAAACATTCTTCTGGTAATAATTAGGGAGCTTCGTTTTTTCAACTCTCTGAGCTGTTGAGATTGAATTGTCGCCCCAGTTTACATCAAGACTCGGCCTGTCAGCAAGGCTTAAAGTATATGTAAAGGTGGTTATGGTGAAATGATAAGTCAGATCGGACATCTGTGTATATGTTATCTCACCTGCCCTGTTATGAGTGGCAGAAAGAACCAGGATATTGAATGCCAAAAGCGCAAACGCAATTGATCTTTTCATTCTTCTACATCAATCAGTTATATTCATTTAAGGCTGAAAGTCTGTTCAGTTTTTAGCGGAGTCAGCATTACTCCTTCTTCAAAATCATTTACCCTGATTATTGTCATATTTGCCTGGTCGCTGTACAATCCGGTCATTATCAGGTTTCTGACAGTAATTATCCTTGGCTTTTTATCTGTCCTGTACAATATATTCATACTTATTTCATTATTCTCCAGGTCCAGATTTAATAACTTTCCTTTCAATGGTTTATTGTTTACAATTATGTTAACTTTTTCATTCATGTAATTGTTCATCAGATCCTCAGGAAATTTATTGCTGTTCAGAAAATCCTCCCCGGTACTGGTCAATCCTGACAATGAATAATCAAGCAGAAAATCATCATAATACATGCGTACAAAAACCTTCAGCGAGTCGGTATCCTGAATATGGTCAATGCTTGTAAGAGTGACATGGACCGGGTGAAACACAAACCATATTGAAAGTGCTAAGGTTTTAACCATTGTTTTAAATGTACAGGCTTAATCAGATCCACAAAAATCAGACCATTTATTGGTCTTCCTGAATCCTCACACGGTCTTTCAGATAGTGTACTGTTCCTATCTCAATAAACGAGAAGCCTGAGCCTCCTGAAAAGTTACCTGCAAGCACCACTACCAGGTCATCGTCTGTAAGATCATGGGTCTTCGTGAGCTTCTTGAGGGCAATATTGATGAATTCATCAACCGATTTCCTTCTTTCCTGGTAGGTGGCATAAACACCATATGAAAGGGCAAGCTCTCTCATTGTCCGTTCTGAATAACACTGGGCAAGAATGAGGTTGAATCCCCTGATAGATGCCATATCCCTGATGGTCCTGCCCCTGGTGGTATCGGCAATTATTGCCTTTGCGTTTATTCTGAGCGAGGTCTCCACTGCTACTTTCGACAGGTAGGAGGATATTTCACCGGTAATATTAAGATAGGGCGTATCAAGGTATTTCTCCTTGTTCCGTTCTACCTCAAGAGCTACCTTGGTCATTGTTTTTACTGCTTCCACCGGATATTTGCCACTGGCAGTCTCGCCGCTGAGCATTATGGCATCGGCATGGGAGTATATGGCACTGGCGATATCACTGACTTCAGCCCTCGTAGGTCTCGGATTTGTGATCATCGAATGAAGCATCTGTGTTGCAACTATTACAGGTTTCCTGCAATAGATACATCTTGATATCATCATTTTTTGAATAGGAGGTATTTTTTCATATGGTATCTCAATGGCAAGATCACCCCTGGCGACCATAATTCCATATACCTCATCCAGAATCTCAGCCATGTTTTCAACACCCTCTTCGTTTTCAATTTTCGCGATTATCTTTATTTCACTCCTGTATTTATCTATTTCTGCCTTAACATCCAGGACATCCTGTCTCGATCTCACAAACGAATGTGCAATAAAATCAACATCATTTTCAGCAGCCATTTTTATGAAAGCCCTGTCCTTGTCCGTAAGCGATGGCAGCTGTATTTTCACACCCGGTACATTAACGCTTTTTCTTGATCCTATAATACCGTCATTTAAAGCTTTGCACTTAAGTGAATCACCCTCTTTCTTCAGTGCTTTCAACTCGATATCCCCGTCATCTATCATTATGATGGAGCCCGGAGGAACATCGGAGGCAAAAGTCTTAAGGCTTACAAATAATTCCTTTCCTGATGATATCTTCTCCGGATCACCGGTTATCCTGAAGGAATCTCCTTTTTTCACTTTTATCGGAGCTTCGCAGACTGTGGTTCGAATCTCAGGCCCCTTGGTATCAAGGATGACTGCTATTTTATCCGATACCTCGCGGGTATTCTTTATGATCCTGAGGGCTCCTTCAATATTCAGGTGTGCCGAGTTGATCCTGATTACATCCATCCCTGCTTCATAAAGCTCCTTTATGAATTCAGGATCACATTTCTTGTCTGAAAGAGTTGCTACAATTTTTGTTCTTTTCCTGTTCATTCCCTATTTAGCTGTTTTTAAAGATATAATAGCTTCAACTGCCAGCCTGTAGCTGTCAAGCCCGAAACCTGTGACAGAACCTGCGCAGCTGCGGGCGATAAGGCTGGTATGACGGAAATCTTCCCGTGCAGCAATGTTTGTAATATGAACCTCAATGACAGGTGTCCTGACCGATGCAATGGCATCAGCAATAGCGACAGATGTATGAGTGTAGCCTCCGGCATTGAGAATTATGCCATCGCAAGAAAAGCCTCTCTCCTGAATTTCATTTATCAGCTCACCTTCAACATTAGACTGGAAAAAATCAAAAACGATATCAGAATATTTTGATTTTAACGAAGCAAGATAATCATCAAAGGAACGGCTGCCATACTTTTCAGGCTCTCTTTTCCCCAGAAGATTAAGGTTGGGTCCGTTAATAATGCTAATTTTCATTTCGGATAATTTAAACAGGTGGTAAAAATAGTTAAAAATTCCATGATGCTGAAGTATTACAGTACACAACCTTTATGTTTCTTTGTAAGAAGAAATTAAGAAAGGTATCATTATTACTATGAGTCTCTCCTGGAAACAGGCAATAAAGGATTTTGAAACATATCTCAGGCTTGAGAAATCACTGTCAGAGAATAGTATCGCAGCTTATACCGGTGATGTGCTCAAACTGGAAGCATTCTTCAGTGAAAAAGTAATTGAAAAAGCTCCCGCAGATGTAACTTATCCCGATCTGAAGGATTTCCTTATCTGGTTTGCCTTTGATAATCAGAATGCCAGGACCCAATCAAGAGTACTCAGCGGAATAAGGTCCTTTTTCAGATTCCTGCTTATTGAAGGGGAAATTGACGAGAATCCTGCATCACTTATTGAATCGCCTAAGATAGGCTTTAAACTGCCTGAGGTTCTGTCGGTTGAGGAAATTGACAAAATTATCGGGGCTATTGACCTGAGCAAACCGGAAGGCCATAGGAACAAAGCTATTATTGAAACACTGTATGGTTGCGGTTTGCGGGTATCGGAACTCGTGAACCTTCATCTTACCGATATTCACCGGGGTGAGGGGTTCGTGATGGTAACAGGCAAGGGTAACAAGCAGCGACTGGTTCCTATTGGCACCAAGGCTCTTAGAGAGATTGATGTTTACATGACTGTCAGGAGAAGACTGGCAGTTATTATTGATCAGAATATCCTGTTTCTCAACCGCAGGGGGAGGAAACTTACAAGGGCAATGATATTTACGATTATCAGAGATCTTGCAGCAAAAGCAGGTATAAGAAAAAAGATAAGTCCACATACCTTCAGGCATTCCTTTGCCACACATCTTATCGAAGGAGGCGCCGATCTCAGGGCTGTCCAGGAGATGCTGGGGCATGAATCAATACTGACCACGGAGATATACACACATATTGACAGGAGCTTTTTGCGCGACACACTGATTATGTTTCACCCCCGGGCTTGAAAATGCGGTTTCTGAAATTAAATTTTTATTTTAACTTTGCGACTCATTTCAAAAACAAATATTAATTATTCAAATCCTTATAACTATGTCAAAACTTAAGAGAGTTTACTCCTTTGGAAAGAAAACCGCAGAGGGTAAGGCTGATATGAAGAACCTTCTCGGAGGTAAAGGAGCCAACCTTGCAGAAATGTGCCTGTTATCTCTTCCTGTGCCTGCCGGTTTCACAATCACCACTGAAGCCTGTACGGAATATTACGAAAACAACTGTACTCCTGACCCCGACCTGATGCCCGAGGTTTGGGAAGCGATGAAGAAGACAGAAGAGACAATGAAAATGAAGTACGGGGATCCCGAAAATGCGCTTCTCGTATCCTGCCGTTCAGGTGCCCGCAAGTCAATGCCCGGCATGATGGATACAGTCCTTAACATAGGTCTTTGTTCAGCTACTATTCCCGGATTTCTCAAAAAGACCGGCAATCCAAGGTTCGTGTGGGATTCATACCGTCGTCTTATCATGATGTATGCCGACGTTGTAATGGAAAAAGCTGAAGGTATAGAGCTTGGCGAAGGCAAAAGCATCCGCAAGCAGCTTGATGAAATGCTTGATGAGTTTAAACACAAAAAGGGTTATAAGTCTGATACTGAGATAACAGCTGATGAGCTTAAGCAACTGGCTGAAGATTTCAAGAAGAAAGTTAAAGAGGTCCTTGGCACTCCTTTCCCCGATGATGCAAAGGAACAGCTTGAAGGCGGAATCAAAGCCGTTTTCAAAAGCTGGAACGGTAAGAAAGCTGTATCGTACCGCCGTATTGAAGGTATTCCTGATGACTGGGGAACAGCTGTTAATGTCCAGGCAATGGTATTCGGTAACATGGGCGACACATCAGCAACAGGTGTTGCTTTCACACGTAATCCTGCAACAGGCGAGAACCTGTTTTATGGTGAATGGCTTGTAAATGCGCAGGGAGAAGATGTTGTAGCTGGTATACGCACTCCTAGTCCTCTTAACAATGAGACAAAGAATGAGCAGAATAAGCATCTGCACAGCATGCAGGAAGCTATGCCTCAGACATACAAGGAATTATGCAACATAAGAGAAATTCTGGAGAAGTCATTTAAAGATATGCTCGATATTGAATTCACAATCCAGGAAGGCGTTCTTTATATGCTTCAGTGCCGTGCCGGTAAGAGAACCGGTACAGCAGCTCTCAATATGGCAATGGACATGCTCAATGAAAAGCTGATCGACGAAAAAACCGCAGTTCTGCGTGTTGATCCTGCTCAGCTTGATGAGCTTCTGCACCCTATATGCAATCCGGATGCAGAAAAGAAAGTTAAACCGCTGGTAAAAGGACTTCCTGCAGGACCCGGTGCAGCTGTCGGAAAGATCGTGTTTACAGCTGAGGATGCAGTGGCATGGTTCCGCAAGGGAGAAAAAGTAATTCTCCTGCGCGAAGAAACAAATCCGGAGGACGTAGAGGGAATGCGCGCTGCAGAGGGTATTCTTACTGCCCGCGGAGGTATGACATCGCATGCAGCGCTTGTTGCACGCGGTTGGGGAAAATGCTGTATTGTCGGCTGCGGGGGGCTCCATATTGAGGCTTCTACCAAAACTCTGAAAGCCGGAGAGCTTACGCTAAAAGAAGGCGACTGGATTACCTTAAATGGTACCAAAGGTAATGTCTATCAGGGGCAGCTAAAGATGGTAGATGCTGCTACGGAAAATAAATTGCTCTTCGAATTTTTGAAAATGTGCGATGCCATACGCAAGCTTAAAGTACGCGCGAATGCCGATACGCCCCAGGATGCCGAGAAGGCCCGTTCTTTCGGAGCCGAAGGCATCGGCTTGTTTAGAACCGAGCACATGTTTTATGGCAAAGGTTCTGAGCAACCGCTGTTTTTGCTGCGCAAAATGATTGTTTCTAAAACTG
>CAZGGZ010000055.1:0-5393 GCA_964525415.1 uncultured Rikenellaceae bacterium
TCTTATAAAAAAAATTGCCCCCTCGTTGCTTGAGCAGAGAGCGGGCCGAGCGTAAAAAAACAGCCCTGCGGGCTGTTTTAGCGAAGGAGCCAGCCTGCGGGGAGTTTCAAGGGGGTGAGTACGTGACCTTACGTCTACATTATCTTAAGCTTTATATTCCTGAACCATACATCGTTGCCATGATCCTGGAGACCAATGTAGCCTTCTTTTGCAGGATTTACAAACCACTCCCAGTCCTTGAATTTGGAATTGGCACACATTTTCTTCCAGTCATCAGTCCAGAGATGAAACTCAACGACGTTAGCACCGTTCGACTTGAAGACCACAGTGCCCTGGTAGCAAAGTATACCTACTTTATTCCATTCACCAACAGGTTTTGTATTCTGCGGTACAGCAGGGATAAGATCGTACAATGAGCTTGCCATCCGGTTTCCGTTCACTCCAAGTTTGGCATCGGGATGTTTTTCATTATCAAGAATCTGCATCTCGGGAGCAGATTTATAGATCGGTTCACCGGGCAACTCCTGTCCAAGCAGGAATATTCCGCTGTTACCGCCTTCAGATATCTTCCATTCCAGTTCCAGCTCAAAGTTGGAAAGCTTCTTATCATATATGATATCACCTCCTCCGCCTCCGGCTTCACCGGCTCCTGATCCTATACAATGAAGGGTTCCGTCAACTACCTCCCATCCTTTTTCCGGGAAAGCGGTTTTATTATAACCGCGCCAGCCAGTGGTTGTCTTGCCGTCAAATATAGAAACCCAGCCATCGTCTTTTGAAGTTTTAGTCTTTCCTGTTGATGCGCATGATGTGATTCCCATAATCAGGACGAATGATAACACAATGTTTATTATCTTCATAATAAGTATTGATTAAGTTAATAACTATGCAGGCATGTCAGGCAGCGACCATCCGCTGCGGTAGGTATGTCTGATCATTTCAGCAGCAAACTTCCTGGCATTCATAGGATCGGTCCATTTCTTATTGAATGTCGGGTGGCCATCCTTGATAGTGAATGCATCCTCAATGCAGATCCTTACAGTTTCTGAGTCGTCGATATTTGTGAATTCCATCTTCTGTCCGTCCCATATTAGTTCCTTGTTCAAACCCTGAAGTCTTACTGCAAGAACGCCCATAACGACCATTTCGTTGAACGGACCTGCTTCTGCGAAGTTGGATTTGGTTTCCACCCTGCTTTCAGGACTTTCCTTGCAAGCACGAACCCAGTCCATCTCGTGTCCGCCTCCGGTAGCTTTTTCAACTCTGCGTTCTGTTACTGGAGCAACAGGTACACGTCCCGATAGCAACCATGGATTCACTCCGTAGCATCCGCAAATCAATGTGTCCTTTGTTCCATGGAACAGGACCCCGCCTCCGGAGTCATTCATATTTTTTCCGGCAGGCCATCCTGCAGGTTTCGGAGGTTGAAGTCCGCCGTCATACCAGGTGACTTCCACTTCCGGTAATTTCATTTTTGCATTTTTCGGAGTTACCCTTGCAGGATAAACGAGTTTAACCATCTGTGCATTCGGGGCGCAATCGGTAAGAAGCAGTGTTGAACTGCCCTGTGCCCTGATCGGGTACTGAAGCTTCAGCCCTTTGAATACAGGATGGAGTATATGGCAAGCCATGTCGCCCAGGGCTCCTGTTCCAAAGTCCCACCAGCCTCTCCAGTTCCACGGAGTGTACATGCTGTGATACGGACGCATTGGCGCCGGGCCGATGAAAAGATCCCAGTCAAGTGTTTCAGGCACCCATTCACCTTTTGCAGGTCGGTTAAGTCCCTGCGGCCAGATCGGACGGTCAGTAAATGCTTCAACTTTTTTAACATCGCCTATCTCTCCATTCTGAAGCCACTCAACAACAAGGTCAACACCTTCAGCTGAGGAGCCCTGGTTACCCATCTGGGTAGCTACTTTATGCTTGACGGCAAGCCGGGTGAGCAGCCTTGATTCATAAACCGAGTGTGTCAGAGGTTTCTGGACATAGACATGCTTGCCCATTGTCATGGCTGTGGAAGCAACGATTGCATGTGTATGGTCAGCCGTTGCAACGATCACGGCATCAATTGATTTACCCATTTCATCATACATCTTTCTCCAATCCCAATAGGGTTTAGCTTCTGGATTAGCTGCAAAAACCGGTTTAGAGTAACCCCAGTCAACATCGCATAGAGCGACAATGTTTTCTGTTCCTTTTACTGCTCTCAGGTTTGAATTACCCATCCCTCCGATACCGACAACAGCTATGTTAAGCTTGTCACTGGGAGCCCTGTGTCCGAATCCGCTGATAACAGAGCCTGGGAGAATTGTCAACCCTGCAGCAACAGCGCCTGTTCTTTCAATGAATGAACGGCGTGTAATGTTCTTTGAATTTTCTTTCATCTGTCAGATATTTTATTACTTGGTTAAAGGTTATGATTGATTTGTAAAAATAATAATTTCCGTATGATTTGTGCTAATTATCTTAAATATCCTTATAGTTCTCTTATCCAGATATTTCTGTATGCAACAGGGTGATCATGATCCTGAAGCATAAGGAATTCGGCTCCATGCTTTCTGATTGAGTATTCAGGTATACCTTCATATAATGTAGGACCTCTCAGGCTCACGTTGTTTTGAATCAGAACCCCGTTATGGATTACTGTAACCCTGGGCGGGGTGAAGTAAACTGTTGTGTCTGCTGCAAATCTGGGCGCTGTATATATAATATCGTATGTCTGCCATTCTCCCGGCTTCCTGCAGGCATTTACAAGCGGTACATGCTGCTTGTATATGCTTCCTGCCTGCCCGTTGCGGTATGTCCTGTTATTATAATTATCAAGTACCTGTACTTCGTAAAGTCCCTGCAGAAAAACACCGCTGTTCCCCCTGTCCTGGTTTGTGCCTTTAGCTTCCGGCGGCGTTCTCCATTCAATATGCAGCTGGAAGTCATTGAATTTGCGTTTGGTTCTGATCTCTCCTTTTCCTTTAACACAAACCACTGCACCGTTCTCAACGGTCCATCCCGGAGGATTCCCTCTGGCATCAGTCCATTCTTTACTTATATCTGTCCCGTCAAACAGGATTGTTGCATCTGACGGAGGCATACCGGGCTGTTCTCCCGGCTGTACGATCCTTACTTCAGGATCCCAGATCTCAGTCATATCAGCTTTCATAGGGGCAGGATATTTCTGCCCGAAACTTAATGCACTCAAAATAAGTGTATTTAATACAATTAATATCTTTTTCATCTCTTTTTGGTTAAAAATCATTCTGTATTTTTCATTTTTATTACAGCATTCTTTATGATCGGCTTTGCCCAGAAGCTGATGCTCAGGATATATGCCATGGTCAGATACAATACCGTCATTCCGGCCTGCAGTCCTATCAGATCCTTCAGTTTGCCAATAAGTAAAGATACTATAGCACCTCCTGCAATTGCCGTGCAAAGGATGCCCGCAAAGGATCCGTGCGATTTCTCAACGCTGTTGAGAGCAAGTGAAAAGATTATTGCATACATAACCGACAGGCAGAATCCGAGAGCGGGGAAGCCGAATAATGCGTATCCGGTCTTGCCGAAAAGTGTGAAAGTCAGGATGACCAGAGCGGCAAATGTGAAGATCCGAAGCACCAGCTTGCTGTCCATTATTTTCAGCAATGCCAGTCCAAGGATACAGCCGACAGTCATCATTCCCCAGAAGAGACCTACAGCTCTTGCACCTTCAACCTCCGGCCTGAGACCATGATAAGTTCTCAGGAACTCAGATATCCAGTTCGCAATACCCTGCTCCGTGCCTACATAGCAAAATATACCGAGGAAGAACAATATCACTTTCTTCTGTTTGAATAAGGCTGCATGTATATCCCATGCTCCTACAATTTCATCCTGCTTTCTTTCAACTTTTGGAAAACGTGAAATAAGGATGACCATCATCATCAGCAGGCTGACAAAGGCGAATATCCAGTAGATAGAAACCCATGGCAGTTTCTCAGGTGTGAGAAACGAAACAAGCCCGATAAACATTCCATCATCAGGCTGGTTATCACCGAGGTGCAATACGAGGTAAGAATAGACAAATGGGCTCAGGAAAGATGCGGCTCCAAAAACCAGCTGGGCAATAACAGAATTGAATGCAAAATGTTCCTCCCCGCCTGAAACTCTCAGCAGGGGATATATCGCCACCTGAAGGATTGCCATTCCGCTGCCTATCATGAAAAGTGAACAAAGAAAGACCGGGAATACCGGGAAAAAAGTGAACAGAAGAGCCCCTCCAAGAGCAAGTATCCATGCAAGCACAAGGCATTTCTTTTCTCCGAATTTCTGGATTATCATACCGGAGGGTATCGACATGAGCGCATACGCAATAAAGAATGAGAAAGGGAGCATCCCTGTCAGCGTTCCGCTAAGCGTAAAGCTGTCGCTGACATTCGGATTTATTGCGCCCAGGATATTGGTCAGAAAGGATATTGCAAAGAAAATCAGGAAAATAAGGATGACAAGATAGTAGTTGCGTTTCATAAAATTCCTACATTTAGTGGCTTTAAAAATAACATTATTTTGACTACGGAATTGTATTATGGAAAAGAAGTTGTTTTTTCTTGAACCGGGGGAGAGTTCAAAATTAACAAAGGCATTTCAGATTGTGCTTGGCGCTTTATGTATAATAATTGCCATATACTGGGTGATATTCAACCTGCAATCGGTAAAAACTGACAGTGCGCTCTGGCTGACCATAATCTTTCTGATACTATTCGGCGTGTACCAGCTGCTTGCCGGCACCGGAAGAACAAGAAAGTATATCTCAATCGAACCGGAGCAGATTGTGTTGAAACAGAACTCGGTTCTGCCTCCCGTTAAACTAATACCGGCTGACCTGGAAAAAATTGAATTGTTCCCGCTGAGCATTGCCTTTCTGACAAAAAAACAGAGCAGGATAAGGTTCCGTTTCGGTCTATCCTGCCCGGAAATCATTGAGCCTGTTAAAAATGAAATAGTTGAGTTTGCTGAACTGAACAAGATCCAGTTAGATATAAAAGACGAAGAAATATAAGATTCAGGCTATTTCCATACTGTATCAGCGAAATCCATAAACCAGTTCCAGTAATTCAGAGGATACTTATTTTACTCTTGTCAACCTCATTGCCGATACTTGCATCTGGCTTGTCCGCTTTATCTGCTGAACGGATATTGATATTCCCTGTTTTATTTCCACGGATATCAATAATAGGCTCAGCACTACTCTTGACATCAAGATCTTCAATATTTACATTTTTACAGTTCGTGAATCTGAGCACCGGCAGGTTTTCAGTTATCAGCTTTAATCCTTTAATGGTTATACCGTCAGCATCACTGCAAATCAATCCATAATCTGCCTTAATTTCTATGTTTTCGAGAGTAATATTTTCAAGATT
>CAZGGZ010000055.1:5493-20842 GCA_964525415.1 uncultured Rikenellaceae bacterium
GAAACATTTCTGACTCCTCCTGACATTTCACTCCCTATCGTTACACCGCCGTGACCGTGATAGACCACGCAGTTCCTGATCACCATGTTTTCAGTTGGCATCCCTCTTTTTCTGCCGTCCTCATTCTTCCCTGATTTGATGCAAATGGCATCATCACCAACATCAAAATTACTGTCGGTCAGGATGACATTCTTACAGGATTCAATGTCAATTCCATCGCCGTTCTGAGAGTATGAAGGATTTCTTACTGTGATGTTCCTGACGATAACATCTTCGCACATCAGGGGATGCAGGCACCATGCAGGCGAATTCTGAAAAACAGGTCCGTCAATAAGCACTTTTTTACAGTTTATAAGGCTCACCATGACCGGCCGCAGGAAGTCCTTTATTTTTTCATATTCCTCAATAGTTTTAAATGGTCCGGGAACATTCATATCGCTTATCCTGAGCCCTTCCATATAAGCCTCAGAAGGAAACCAGTCCTTCCCGTTTTTACTTACCACTCCGCCTGACTTAACCAGGCTCTTCCATTGTGATTCCGGAACCTTGTCTTTCTTTACAGGTCTCCAGACATCTCCCGAACCGTCAAAGATACCTTTGCCGGTAAAAGAAATATTTTCGAGATCCTTGCCATATATTGGTGAAAGACACCTGACAGTATTCAGTCCTTCGAAGCTTGTTTCGATAAGCGGGTAAAGCGATTTGTCATCACTGAATATGATCAGCGCCCCTTCCTCGGCATGTAAATTAATGTTACTTTTGAGGATTATCGGGCCGGTCAGCCATAACCCTCTTGGAACTATAACTTTGCCTCCTCCTTTTTGTGAGACTTTTTCAATGGCTTCTGCAAATGCTTTTGTATTAAGAGTTAATCCGTCACCTACAGCCCCAAAGTCAGTAATTATTACACTGTTACCAGGAATTACCGGTTCAGCAACAACTGGCATTTGAAATTCGAGGCTGTAATACAGTCCGGTTACTGGCAAAGGATTATCCTTTCTGACAGCACAGGAAGAAAAGACCAATAAAACCGGCAATATAATTTTAAAATGAACTGATGTTCGCTTCATGATGTCTGGAATTTATGAATTTTAGTATTAACAGGTAAAATTACGTATAACCTTTCACTTTCCTTTTTCAAGCATTATTTTTCCAGATATGGGCAAAAATGCGTACTTTTACATAATCCTGTCATTTAACCCATGATTTCTCTTTTCAGCAAATATGAAGATAAAATTGAATGCCTGTTGTGCCCTCATCAATGCAAAATCGCTGAAGGCAAAACCGGTATTTGCGGGGTGAGAAGGAATAACGGAGGAGCAGTTGAACTGCTTACTTACGGGGTGCTGTCAGGATACGCACTCGACCCTATTGAAAAGAAACCCCTTTATCATTTTTATCCTGGTACGAATATCCTGTCGCTTGGATCTTACGGATGCAATCTGCGATGTGATTTCTGTCAGAATTACACTATATCCCAGCGTGTTTCATCAGGTTTTGTATCAAAAACTGAAATTGACGGGATACTGCATGACGCTCACGATGCCCTGAACAATATCGGTATTGCATTTACATATAATGAACCTGTGATCTGGTTTGAATTTATAAGCGATGTCGCCCGGAAGGCAAGGAAAAAGGGGTTAAAGACAGTGATGGTAAGCAACGGTTATGTCAATAAGGAACCTCTTGACGAAATCATTTCATTTACCGACGCCTTTAATATTGATCTTAAAGCTTTCAATAATGAATTTTACAGGAAGCTGACCGGTGCTGACCTTGAACCAGTTAAGAATACCCTGAAACAGATAGCCTGCTCAGGCAAACATCTGGAGATCACCACGCTGGTCATACCGGGACAAAATGATGACGAAAAGGAAATGGCTCTTCAGACCGAGTGGATAGCCGGAGAGCTTGGCAGGGATGTCCCTTTTCATCTCAGCAGGTACTTCCCGATGTACAGGAGGGAAGATCCATCGACACCGCCTGAAACCCTTAAAAAGCTTGCAGGCATAGCTTCAAAGAGCCTTAATTATGTCTACGTGGGTAATATGACAAACGATGCCGGACAGAATACTGTTTGCCCGAAATGCGGAAAGAGCGTCACTAAGAGGTCGCGTTATCATACCAAGCTTCAGAACCTTGACAGGAAAGGTAATTGTACCGGATGCGGCACAAGCATATACAGGCACTTTACTTCTTTCTCTTCTTCGATACAGAACTGAGCCGTTCACAAAGCTTGTCGACTCCGGCAGTCAGCTCCCTGTTGACCATCTGATAATGAACCTTCCTGCCTTTAGGATCAGCTTCCCCTGAAGGATTGTTTATGCGGTGGATCAGCTCATTCCTTAAATTTACCGCATCAGATATTATACCTGTCACTTCTTCTGGTCTTTCATCAGGATAAAGCGTGGAATAGGTAAAGCAATCTGATATCACCGAATAGATCTGTGCATCAATGTCTTTCTTGAGTCTCCGTATATTTGCCATAATTTGAGGTTTATTTAATTCAAACTGTCCTGAAATCAGCAATGCTCTTCTCTGCCCGTTCAGTATACAGCTTTCTTAATGTTTCTATAACCGGCACCCTTACATTGAAAAATTTGTCATCGATACAGTAAAACGGCAGAACCACGGGCGATGTACCCGTCATGAAAACTGCATCGAACGAGGTTATCCTGTCTGCCTTCACACATGCCGTCCTGACACTGATATTATTTTCCCTGCATATCTCAAGAATATGCTTCCGCGTGATCCCGCTCAGTACCATATTATCAGGGGCTGTTACGAGTGTATCGCCGGCCAGGAAAAATATATTCGATCGGCTCCCTTCAGTTATCTGTCCTTTTTCATTGACAAGAAGCGCTTCATAGCCGCTATCAAGAATAAGCTTGTGAAATATCGATGACCTCAGTTTATGATTGATCACCTTTGATTCCGGATCTTTTCTCTCGGCATAGAAAAGGATACCCTTTACACCTTTCTTATACTGTTCTGCAGAAGGATAAATAGGCTCAATAAAATAGACCAGGTAATTTTCCTCTGCCTTTTTATAATTAAAAACGATCTTAAGGTTCATCTCCTTTTTCTTGTCCCATTTTGAAAGATTGATAATATCGCGCTTCAGCGTTTTCGGTTCGGCCAGCAGTTTTTTCCTCTGGAGCTTTGCACTTGAAGCCAGCCTCTCCATATGATCTTTGAAAAATACAGGATAGCCTTTTGTCATCCTTATAACCTCGTAAACAGAATCGCCATCATAGACAAGGGAGTTGTCGAAGGTATCTGATGACTGCAGTTTCCCGTTCAGGATAAACCGATTACCAAAGCACTCATTCATGATATCCGGATTAAGATAACAAAAATACAAACAAATAACTTCTCTCCTCTCAATTCTGATTATATTCGTATCTGGTTATGTATGCAATAATAGACATTGAGACAACGGGAGGAAGCGCAAGGATTGAAAAAATCACGGAAGTTGCCATCTACCAGCATGATGGTGAAAACATCACCGGTGAATATGTAACCCTGGTCAACCCTGAAAGAAGCATCCCTTATTTCATTACAAACCTTACAGGGATCACAAATGAAATGGTTGAAGATGCTCCGAAGTTTTATGAGATAGCCAAAACCATCGTTGAGCTCACAGAAGGAAGGGCATTCATTGCTCATAACGCCAGGTTCGATTATTCATTTATGAGACAGGAATTCAAATCGCTGGGATTTAATTTCAGACGCAAGATCATTGATACGGTTACCCTGAGCAGAAAGCTGTTCCCCGGGCACAGGTCATACAGCCTTGGCAATATCTGCAGGGATCTTAAAATCGTGATTAACGGCAGGCACAGGGCATCAGGAGATGCACTTGCAACAGTCAGGCTTTTCGAAATGCTGCTTGAAAAAGACAGGGAGATCAACGGGAGCCGTTCAAACCTTATAAGGAACACCAGGCTCTCAAAGCTTAATCCAGGGCTTGACATATCAAAAATAGACCTGATCCCTGACGAACCGGGTGTATATTATTTCTACAATGAAAAAGGTGAACTTATCTATATCGGCAAGAGCCGGAACCTTCAGGAAAGGATCAGCACACATCTTTCAAACAACACAACCAGCAGGTCAATGGAGATGCGCGACCTGATCGCGGATATCGACTGGGAGGTGACAGGAAGCGAGCTTATAGCGCTGCTCAGGGAATCATTTGAAATCAAGGAGAATAAGCCGTTATATAACAGGGCTCAGAGGAGAACAGGATCCCAGTGGGCGGTCTTCAGCTTTACGGACAGAAACGGTTATCTTAATTTCAAATACGGACAAACCATCTCCGGTGATAATCCGCTCTCGGTCTTCAGCACAAAAGACAGGGCAAAATCGAGACTCGAAAATCTTGTTGAAACCTATCAGCTGTGCCAGAAACTGGCAGGATTATACGAATCAGATGATGCCTGCTTCCAGTACCATGTAGGCATCTGCAAGGGAGCATGCTGCGGCAAGGAAAAGCCAAAGGACTACAATGAACGTGCTTTCAGGGCAGCAGAGGAATTCGTCTTTTCACGTCATAATTTTTTCATCATCGACAAAGGAAGGGATGAAGAGGAAAAGTGTGCTGTAAAAGTGATCAACGGCAAATATGCAGGATACGGGTATTTTAATATTAATGACATGGGGTTTGGACTCTCAGCTGTGCATGAATGCATTACACCTGCACCTGATAACAGCGATATCCAGGTGATCCTGAAACAATACCTGAAAAGCTATAAAGTCGAAAAAATCATCGAATTCTGAAACAGCACCTTTCCGTTTATTTTTTTACCTTTAACCAGTATCCGCTAATAACCAATAACCAATAACTAAGATGGCTTTATTCAAACGAACCACAAGAGACCTGATCATCAGGATTGACGAGTTCTTTGATAATGTTGAGCTCGGACTGCTGGTCTTCAGGGAAAGCATGAAATCATATATTGATAAGGATATGGAGGCTTTCAGCAGGCATCTTCAGAAAGTTGATACTCTTGAAGGCAACGCTGATAAACTGCAGCGATCAATTGAAAATGAAATGATCACCCATTCAATTCTGCCCCAGCACAGGGAAGAGGTGACGAAACTCATTGATGAGCTTGATGAGATTCTGGATACAGTAAAGAAATCCCTGAACGAGTTCATTATAGAAATGCCTGAAATTCCTTCAGCCCTTGGTAAAGATATTATAAGCCTGGCCGATTCTTCAGTATCTGCAGCTGAAGAGCTGATCCCGGCTGCAAGGGCATATTTCATAACTCCTTATACTGTTAGGGAGAAATTGCTGAAGGTCTATTATTTTGAAAGTGAGACGGACAAGATCGCCTTAAGGATAAAAAAACGTATTTTCCAGGAAATGAATGAAATAGATCTTGCGCATAAAGCTCATCTGAGATATATAATCCACCATATTGAAAATATCTCCGATATGGCGCAGAAGGCAGCAGACAGGCTGGCAGGAATGGCGATAAAAATCATAATCTGAGAAAGGTGCTGGGTGCTAGGTACTAGGTGCTCGGTACTCGTCAGAACATAATACCCAGGACCAAGGACCCAGTACCCAGGACCGAGAATTTGAATAAGATGATGACAGTTTAAATAGATATGATACTATTCTTCCTCACCAGCGGCCTGTTTCTCGGCTGGTCCCTCGGAGCCAACGATGCCTCGAATGTCTTTGGTTCGGCAGTCGGGTCAAAAATGTTGACCTTCAGGAAAGCTGCGATAATTGCATCAGTAGCGGTGATCCTGGGAGCTGTAATCCAGGGTGCAGGGACTTCGGATACCCTCGGGAAACTGGGTGGTGTCAATGCATTAGGCGGCTCTTTTACACTTGCCCTTGCAGCAGCAATTACAGTGTATGTGATGACAAAATTCTCGCTTCCTGTTTCAACCACCCAGGCTATCGTGGGAGCAATAATCGGATGGAACATCTTTACCGGAAATAAAACCGATTCAGGCATCCTGTCGAAAATCGTGGCTACCTGGATATCAGGTCCTGTACTGGGAGCAATATTTGCAGTCCTGCTGTATATCCTCCTTACAAAAATCAAGAAAGCTTCAAGGATCCATCTTTTCAGGTTTGAATCGTTCCTCAGGACGGGACTGATAATTGCAGGGGCTTTTGGAGCTTACAGTCTGGGTGCCAATAATATAGCCAACGTGATGGGCGTTTTTGTACCGGCATTCAGCCTTCAGGAAATCGACCTTGGAATCTTTACTCTCGCTTCAAGCCAGCAGCTTTTTCTGCTTGGGGGCATTGCTGTTGCTGTCGGAATAATTACATACTCCAGAAAGGTTATGGAAACCGTAGGAGGCAATATCGTTGAGCTCTCTTCGGAGGCAGCCCTTGTAGTCGTTCTTGCTCAATCCCTGGTACTGTTTACTTTTTCATCATCAGGACTGTCTGACTTCTTTGTAAGAATCGGACTCCCTCCTATCCCGATGGTGCCCGTTTCAAGCTCGCAGGTTATAGTAGGATGCGTTATAGGCATAGGGCTCTATAAGGGTGCAAGGAACATAAACTTCAGGCTTCTTGGAGAAATAGGGATAGGATGGATCGCAACTCCGGTAATCTCCGGTCTTCTCGCTTTCTTCTCCCTGTTCTTTGTAAAGAATATCTTCAGTATTGACGTGGGACATAAGATCATTGAAGGAACTGCTTCCGGAGCAGTGATCAGCTCCGATCCCGCTATCTCTGCTATAATTAAGTATCTCCTTCTGGGAATAATAATTGCCGGCTTCATAATAGCACTCTACTACTATTTCATGGAGAGGAAGAAACAAAAGGAGCTTCGCATATCTGAAGAGAAATTCTGGCATTATCTGAAATGAAAAACAAGTACTACCTGGGCATTGATATCGGAGGTACCAAGTGTGCAGTGATAGCAGGGACCGAAAACATGGATATACTTGAAAAGGTTGTCTTCCCCACTGAAACCCATAAGGGACCGGATCATGCAATAGGTCTTCTGCTTAATAATGCAACAGAAATAACAGGGAAACTGGGATTGCAGGGATTAGAAGCAATAGGGATCAGTTGCGGAGGACCGCTTGATAGTAAAAAAGGCATTGTTCAGTCACCTCCCAACCTGCCTGGCTGGGATAATGTTTCAATTGTTCATATGTTCACTGATGCATTCCATGTTCCGGCATATCTCCAGAATGATGCCAATGCATGCGCCCTCGCTGAATGGAAATTCGGAGCCGGAAAAGGCGTCGATAATATGGTATTCCTGACATTCGGCACGGGAATGGGTGCAGGGATCATTACCGGCGGAAGATTATATACAGGCACCAACGATCTTGCCGGTGAAGTCGGTCACATCCGCCTTGCAGAAGATGGTCCTGAAGCCTATGGCAAGAAAGGATCATTTGAAGGATTCTGCAGCGGCACCGGCATTGCACTGATCGCCAGACAAATAATCTCTGAGAAGCTGGCAAACGGTGAAACCGTGTCATTCTGCCGGGATAAAGAAAATATCAGCAAAATAACAACTAAGGATGTTGCAGAAGCAGCTGCAGCAGGCGATAAGACAGCGCTTGAGATCTTCGAATTCACCGGGAAACAGCTGGGTAAGGGATTGTCAATTCTGATCGATATCCTCAATCCTCAGGTCATTGTAATAGGCAGCATTTTTGTACGCTGCAGACAATTTATTGAACCGGCCTGCATGAAAGTCATTGAACGGGAAGCGCTTGAACCTGCAAGATCAGTCTGCAGAATTGTGCCGGCAGCCCTGGGTGAACAGGTAGGTGACTATGCGAGCCTGAGTGTTGCTATCACAGGCAAGACAGGTAACCTGTAAAAAGAAAAAACCGATGAAAACAAAAGACAAGACGCTGACTCTTTCACGAAGGGAGTTTGTGAGCAGAACAGCAGCAGGAAGCGCATTTATTGCACTCAGTCCGCTGACCACCCTGGTATCCGGCATTCCGGAAAAGTCAAAATACAGGATCCATATGATAGGCCATGCGCATATTGATCCGGTATGGCTCTGGCCATGGCCCGAAGGTGTGTCCGTTGTTTACAGCACATTCCGCTCAGCGCTTGAACGCATGAAGGAGACTCCCGGCTTTACTTTCACTGCCAGCTCAGCGCAGTTCTACCAGTGGGTGGCTGAGAATGATCCTTCCATGCTGGAGGAGATAAGAAAGCGTGTCGATGAAGGACGCTGGAATATTGCCGGCGGATGGTGGGTGGAGCCTGACATGAATATCCCATCAGGCGAAGCCATGGTGAGACAGGGCCTTTATGGACAGCTCACATTTCAGCGCCTCCTTGGACACAGGGCAAAGGTTGCAACAAATCCTGATTCATTCGGACATACAGGAACTCTGCCGCAGATTATAAAAGGACAGGGGATGGAAAATTATATTTTCATGCGTCCCGGAATAAGGGAAAAAACACTTCCTTCTGATCTCTTCTGGTGGGAAAGCCCTGACGGAACAAGAGTTCTTACTTACAGGATACCAATAAGCTATAATGACAGCGGTTCAGTGAGGAGACGCATTGAGGATGTGCTTGCACAGTTCAAAAATCAGTCCCTGATGAGCTGCATGGTATATTATGGAGCAGGAGACCACGGAGGGGGAGCGACAAGGGAAAACATACAATCCATCAATGAACTTAAGACAGAAAAAGGTGCTCCTGTCGTATTCTACAGCACTACCGATAAATACTTCGATGAAATCCGCTCTGATAAAAACCTTGAACTTCCTGTTGTGAAGGATGACCTCCAGCACCATGCTGTTGGATGTTACACTGCCGAATCAGAGATCAAGAAAGGAAACCGCCAGTCGGAGGCTGCTCTTGTTACAGCTGAAAAAATATCATCTCTGGGATCGGTTGCCTGGGGATCCCGTTATCCAAAAGATGAATTCACATCAGCCTGGCAGAAAGTGCTTTTTCTCCAGTTCCACGACAGTCTTGCAGGAACATCGGTTCCGGAACACTCAGTGCATGCCCGTGAAGGATACGGTTATGCTATGGAGACGGCACGCCATGCTGCCTATATGGCTCTTCAGAAGCTTGAGAGCCAGGTGCCGTCAGAAGATCCTGATTCCAGATATATTCTGGTTTTCAATCCGCATGCATGGAAAGTCACAGAAAGTGTTGAATATGATCTGGGCTGGAATCTTCAGGATTCATCACTCGTTGAAGATGAAAAAGGAAAATCATTGCTTCACCAGTGGATCGCCGGAACTACGGAAACCGGCAACCGCAACAGGCTGCTTGTCCGTGTTGATATTCCGTCTTTCGGTTACCGGCAGATAAGGCTGAGGAAAGGCAATCCTGAACCCGTCAGAAATCCTGTTACGACGGAAGAGAAAAAGCTTGAGAACGAATTCCTGAAGATAACATTCTCAGATAACGGGACAGCAGGAATTTATGACAAGGAAACCGGAAAGGAGATCTTTGCAGGAGGCATGACCGGATGCAGGGCAGTTGTAATAGATGATCCAAGCGACACCTGGAGTCATGACATAAAAGCCTTTACTGATGAGATCGGAGCATTTGGAAATGCAACCTTTAAAATCATTGAAAGAGGACCTCTCAGAGGCAGGATACGGATCAGAACAACCTATGGTGATTCAACGCTTGCAACTGACTGGATACTCTCCGCAGGATCAAGGCAGGTTGGTGCTGAAGTTAAGCTTGACTGGCATGAACATCTGAAAATGCTCAAGTTTTCATTTCCTGTTGATATTGATTCTCCCGTCGCAACATATGAAACAGCTTACGGCAATATTGAGAGATCAGCTGACGGTGATGAGGAACCCGGACAGAGATGGATCGATCTGACAGGAAACAGTAATGGAATGGCTTACGGGTTCTCGGTGATCAACGATGCAAAATACGGATACAATGTGCCGGGGAACGACCTGAGGATCTCAGTCGCCAGGTCGGCAGTTTATGCACACCATAATCCTAAGGTGCTGGATATGAATGAAGAGCATATCTGGCAGGATCAGGGGACTCAGACTTTCAGGATGCTTCTGATCCCGCACAGTGATACATGGAAAAATAGCAATATTTCCAGGATAGCAGAGGAGTTCATTGCGCCTCCGTTGATCATTTACCAGGGGATTCATGGTGGAACGATGCCAAAATCAGGTTCATTTCTGAATTCAGAAAACCAGAATATTATTGTCTCGGCTGTCAAGCTTGCGGAGCAGGACGAGGATTTGATTATCAGGTGTGTTGAGACCTCAGGATTGCAAACCGAGGCGTCACTTGATCTGGGATTTGCAGGTAAAAAATGGAAAGGAAATTTCCGGCCTTACGAGATTAAGACCCTCAGGATGAGCAGACAATCAGGTGAAATCAGGGAGGTGAATTTGCTGGAGGAATAAGTAAACATGTACCCACCCCCAACCCATGTATCTCTCAACCTCATCCCCTCAACCCCCTTCTCCCAGAGAGAGAAGGGGGCGTCAATCTCGATATTAATTTACATTAAATTCCAATCAAAGCGTCCCCCTCTCTCACTGGGAGAGGGGGACAGGAGGGGGTGAGGCATATGAGGTTATCGGGGGGATGGGTTCGTGTGCTAAAGAATTAGTTTTTGTTTCTGATCACATTTTTCTTATCAGGTGGTCTGATATTCTTAACAGTAACTATTTCTTCAAGGATCAGAAGCATATCCCCTTCAGAAGGCGATGTGACAGTCAGAATGCTCCCGTCATCAGAGCCGGTTCCGTCAGAATATGCATTCTTTACCGGATCGAACCACCTTACGCTGTAATTACGCCCGGCAGGCTTCCTGAGCATTATTGTCTCTTTAACAGGAATATAGGCAAGAATAGTTTTATTATCCGTGGTTTTAGTAAGTGAGACAAAATGATTATAAACCTTATCCCCCGGCTGGTTTACAAGCAATTCCTGAGCGGGGTAAAAATTCCACCAGGCAAACCGTTTAATGAATTGTGCAAGGTATCCCATCTGGATTGATCCCGGGAAATTAATGCTGACATCCCACGTTGAAGTTCCGGCGGCATTTTCATGGTTGATAATCTCCTCGCCTTTGCGAAGCCATGGCCAGATCCCGTTTGCCCCGTATGTAACGCCTGCAACAGGTGTGGCAAAAATGCTCCAGTAAGATGCATTACGGACATCCCTGTCGGTGATAAAGAAAAATATCTCTTCATAATTAGGCTCCAGGTTGATGAGCGGTCTGGCAGGCAGGTGAGACCACATTTTGCTCATTGGTCCTTTTGTGATCCAGTTTACCGTTCCTTCCGATTTGCTGTGACTGCTCTGGTAACCTATAATATCAAGCCATGGCTCATCTCTGTAAACCTCTCCTATCCATGATGTTCCGCTTGGGTGCAATGTGGTTATCCCCTGGTGTGTGCCGTCAAAGACCGCCCTGCCTATCGTTTTCCAGCGCTGTTCATAGGTGCCGGTATAAAATCCGTCGCCACCAAGTATCCATACAACATGATTACCCCCATACCTTGCAACAATATATTTCGCCAGCAGAATAGCCTGATCATCAGGAAGATAATAACCCGGACTCAGTTCTTTCCCGGCAGCCACTGGTAAAGCCCAGAGGATAACAGGAGCAGCCACGAGGCCATATTCGTTTACTTTATCAATCTTTCTGTCAATGCGTTTGAAAAACTCCGGATTTACGCTAATCCGTCCGCTTCCCTGAAGAGCTACAAGACCTTCAGCATTTTTGTCACATCCCCTGAACTCGGTTGTAACAAACTGGATGGCGCTGTAATTATTTGAAATGCGCTGCTGAAGGTAATGGTCCCATTCAGCATCTGTTGATTTCATTGCTCCGTTCCATGCTGTGCACGCGAGCCAGAAAAAAGGAGTGCCATCGGAATGTGTAAGGTAATATGTGCCAGGAGGGTTGATAATGGGACCATGTTTGTAAATGTCTTTCTGGTCGCTGTTTGGTTTACAGAGAAATGATCCTTTCTGATTATCCAGTCCCGGATTTTTCTTATCAGAACATTGTGTTTCAAATGTCCATCTGCCTGTTTCAAAGGGCATGAATCTTGCTTTCCAGCTTGTTCCTCCATCCCAGAAGCCATTTATCGTCTTCTTAATGCCTGTGGGCGAGGCGAAAGTCACCTCAAAGGTTCTTATATCCTGTATCGGATTTTCATAGGCAACACTGCTGGTAAACATCATCTCATACTTGTGCCACTTGACAGCATCAGGACGTTGTGAGCTTAAAGAATGACAAATTGCAAGCAAAGAAAAGAGTTGAAATATCTTTTTCATATTATCAGTATTATTAAGACATTTATCTTTGACTAAATTAATAAATGTATGGAAACTATTATCGAAAAGATCAGGAAAGAGCTGATCCGGAATGCTGACGAAAAAACCAGGATCCAGGGAGAGAAGTACTTCAAGGAAAATGTAAAGATCTACGGCCTTAAATCTGCTCAGACTGAACAGATCAGCAAAGAGTATTTTAAAACCATAACTGACAAGTCAAAAGCAAATATCTTCTCAATATGCGAGGAGTTCTGGAAATCAGGATACATGGAAGAAGCCGGTTTAGCCTGCATGTGGTCATATAATGTCAGGAAGCAATATGAACCTGCTGATTTCAAAGTATTTGAGAGATGGGTAAACAAATATGTCTCCAACTGGGCAGCATGCGATACCCTGTGTAACCACACTGTCGGGACATTCATTGAAATGTATCCATCGTATCTAAAAGAACTTAAGCGATGGGCAAAGTCGGACAACCGCTGGGTAAAGCGCGCATCTGCCGTGACGCTGATAGTACCTGCCCGCAAAGGGATGTTTCTTGAAGACATTTTTGAGATATCCGGTATTCTTCATTCTGATCCTGATGATATGGTTCAGAAAGGTTACGGCTGGATGCTTAAGGCTGCCAGCCAGGCGCACCAGAAAGAGGTGTTTGAGTATGTTATGAGAAAGAAGAAAACAATGCCCAGAACTTCCCTCAGGTACGCGATTGAGAAGATGCCCCCGGAATTTAAAGCAAAAGCGATGGCAAAATAGTCAGCGCAGTTGACTAACTTTGCATCAGTAAAAGGATTAACGATGAAAGCCAGATTATTACCAGCAGTTATAGCCATTTTGATGCCTATGGTTACATATTCACAGGACAGGATCACAGGACACGACTTTGCTACAAGGTCGGAAGTTATTGCATCCAACGGGATGGCTGCAACAAGCCAGCCTCTTGCAACTCAGGTTGCTCTGGATATACTTAAAAAGGGCGGCAATGCCATAGACGCTGCCATCGCGGCAAATGCCATGCTCGGACTTGTTGAGCCGACCGGGAGCGGAATCGGAGGTGATCTCTTTGCAATTATATGGAGCGCTGATAAAGGAAAGCTCTACGGACTGAATGCAAGCGGCAGATCACCGAGATCGCTTAAGCTTGAGTACTTCAAGGAAAATGGCTATGAATTCATACCTTCCAGGGGACCGTTGCCGGTGTCTGTTCCGGGATGTGTTGACGGCTGGTTTGAGATGCATGATATGTTCGGAAGACTCCCAATGAAAGATATCCTGCAACCGGCTATAAATTATGCCCGTGAAGGTTTTCCCGTTACTGAAGTAATTGCATATTATCTGGAAAGAGGAGTTAAAGCGCTTGAAGAGTATCCCAACGTAAAAGAAGTTTACGCACCTGGCGGAAAAGTGCCTGCAAAAGGCGAGATATTCAAAAATCCGCTGCTTGCAAACACGCTTGAAAAAATAGTCAAGGGCGGTCGTAATGAATTTTACAGGGGAAGCATTGCCCGCGATATTGCAGCATTCATGAAAAAGCAGGGAGGATTTCTTACTTACGATGACCTCTCCCGTCACCACTCTGAATGGATTGAACCTGTAAAAACAACATACCGCGGATATGAGGTTTGGGAACTGCCGCCAAACGGACAGGGCATTGCTGCGCTTCAGATACTCAACATACTTGAAGGTTATGATATTGCATCAATGGGCTTTGGTTCAGCCGAATATGTTCATCTTTTTACTGAGGCAAAAAAAATCGCATTTGAGGACCGCGCCAGGTATTATGCCGATCCTTTATTTGCCAAAGTACCTGTTGATCAGCTGATCTCAAAGAAATATGCCGCAGAAAGACGCAAGCTGCTCAATCCTGAAAGAGCTTCAAGGATTTATGACGCAGGTGTAATAGAAGCAGGTAATACGATATATCTGACGGTTGCTGATAAATACGGCAACATGGTTTCACTTATCCAGAGCAATTACCGCGGAATGGGATCAGGCATGTGTCCGACCGGACTGGGATTCATCCTCCAGGACAGGGGTGAGATGTTCAGCCTTGCTCCGGGACATGCAAATGTATATGCGCCTGGTAAAAGACCGTTTCATACTATTATCCCTGCCTTCATCACAAAGAATGGCAAGCCCTGGATCAGCTTCGGCGTTATGGGCGGTGACATGCAGCCACAGGGACATGTTCAGATAGTGGTTAACCTGATTGATTTCAAAATGAACCTTCAGGAAGCCGGTGATGCGCCGAGGATCTATCATACCGGTTCTTCAGAACCGACAGGGGAGCAGATGACCGACGGAGGCGTGCTTCATCTCGAAAGCGGATACCGTCCTGAAGTTGTTCAGAAACTGATGTCGATGGGGCACAGAATACAGGGTAACTTAGGCGGATTTGGCGGCTACCAGGCGATCATGTGGGACGAGAAAAATAAAGTCTACTACGGCGCCTCGGAATCGCGTAAAGACGGCCAGGCGGCGGGATACTAATCGGCTACCGGCTACCGGCTACCGGTGACCGGAAGATACCCTGACACCCTTATACCATTACACCATTTTACCATTTTACCATTTTAGCATTATACTATTGTACCAAAGTACCGTTGTATCGTTGCACCTTTAATTTGCTTTTCTCGTTGGCTTGTTGTATCTTAACTTTTTTGTTTATAATCCCCACCCTATGGCAGCAACCAACGAACTTTTAATACAGAAAGTATTTCAGGAAATGCTGAAGTACAAACCCTCAATGCAAAAGATGCTTATTGCCGACGAAGAGGAGGAAGAAACCCTCGATCCACGCCTGCTCGGCGATCTCATTATCAGAAACTTTCCCTGGCCCATCGGGGTGGAGCTCCGGAGACTCTTCTCCGCATCAACTCGCCAGCTCGACAGGATGCGTCTTGACCAGATATTCAAGACCATTGAGCGAAGCATGCAGTTTCTTAGCTTCCTGATGATCAGCCAGCTCTGGAAGGATGCCAAGGAGAAAAAGCTTGCTCTTCCTGACGGCTTCAGGAAAGAGTTTAACGAGCGTATTATGGTGCTGAGCATGGGCAATTATACATGGCTTATAAGGGCGATCGGAAC
>CAZGGZ010000056.1:0-20699 GCA_964525415.1 uncultured Rikenellaceae bacterium
CGGGCACCCTTCAAAGTCATCTCCCGGATTGCATCCGGTATCAGTCTTCTGAGCACATGTAATTCCCCTTTTCTGCATTTCCTTGTTCCGGCTGATATGCGTCTCGGGGAACTCACCTTTTGGTTTAAGCAAAATACGAATACCCAGGAATGCAAATGCGAGCGCAATTAAAAATAAGCTTATTATAACAAGTTTGAAAATCATTAAATGTTTTTTACCCTATTTTATGTCGTACCCCCTTTCTAATTTCCCCCAAGGGGGAAAGGGTTAATTCACCTGCCCCCCTGGGGGGGTATTAATTCCCAAAGATACTCATCATTTAATCTCTAATTATTAAACATCTGAGGTAAAAAATTGTTTATTGTTCAGGAATAGACAGAAAATATCAGACTTACAAGCAGTTATGAAGCAAAGTGACAGATTATCAGATCAATATATGAACAAGAAAACTATCCTTGCCGATTTCCGGCTGGCAAACCTTAGCCGTAATCTGAGCATTACAGGAAGAAGGGAAGTGCTTTCAGGTAAGGCAAAATTCGGAATTTTCGGCGACGGCAAGGAGATAATTCAGATCGCAATGGCAAAGCAGTTCAGGGAAGGAGACTGGAGATCAGGATACTACAGGGATCAAACCTGGATGATGGCAATGGGGCTCTATAATTCCCTTGAATTTTTCCATCAGCTTTACGGGAATACCGACAGGGAAATAAATCCCGGAAGCGGAGGAAGGGTATTCAACAACCATTTTTCAGTTCCTAACATTAATTCTGACGGTACCTGGCGTGACCTTACAAAACAGAAGAATTCATCATCTGATATATCTCCTACTGCAGGTCAGATGCCAAGGCTTCTGGGGCTGGCTTATGCTTCAAAATTATTCCGGCAGAATAAAGAACTGCATCAGTTTAAAACTCTTTCTGTCAGGGGGGACGAAGTAGCTTTCGGTTCCATAGGAGATGCAAGCACATCGGAAGGACACTTCTGGGAAACTATGAATGCTGCGGGAGTTCTTCAGGTTCCTATGGCAGTATCAGTTTACGATGACGGTTATGGAATATCGGTCCCGAAAAAATACCAGACAACCAAAGGAAGCATCTCTGATATTCTGAAAGGCTTTGAAAGTGAACCGGCTCGTCCCGGTATACTTATATATAAAGGTAAAGGCTGGGACTATCCCGGTCTGATCAAGATGTATGAAGAAGGAATAGCGATCTGCCGCAGAGACCACATACCTGTTTTGTTCCATATTGAAGAAGTGACACAACCTCTGGGACACTCAACATCAGGATCACACGAAAGATACAAAAATGAGGAAAGGCTGAAATGGGAAGAGGAATATGATCCGATAAGGAAGATGAGGGGATGGATCATTGATGGGGGAATTGCATCTTCAGAAGAGCTTGACAAGATTGCCGGCGAAGCTGAAGAAGAAGCAAAGGAATCAAGGAAAAAAGGATGGGAGATGTTCCAGAATCCAATAAGGATTGAAAGAGATGCCCTGGTTAAGATTATCAGGGACCGCAGCTGCACATGCCACGAAGAGTCTAAAGAAGCAACAGTCAATGATGTTACTGAAGATCTGACCAAGGTTATTTCGCCTATCCGCAAGGATAATTTCATGGCTGCCAGAAAGATTCTGAGAAATGTTTGTGAAACATGCAACAAGGCGGACAATCTGAAGGAGGAGCTTCATGGCTGGCTGAAGCGCAACTACGAAGATGCCTCAATAAGCTACGATAAGTTTCTTTACAACGAAACTCCATCATCAGTGCTCAATGTAAAGCCTGTTCCGCCGGTTTATTCCTCGAACTCTCCTGAAGTGCCAGGCCGTCAGATACTGCGTGATAATTATGACAGACTGTTTGCAAAGTATCCGCTGCTTGTGACATTCGGAGAGGATACAGGCCATATAGGAGGTGTCAACCAGTCGCTTGAAGGATTGCAGAAAAAATTCGGAGAGCTGAGGATAACAGACACAGGTATACGCGAAGCTACTATCCTGGGGCAGGGTATCGGTCTTGCCCTCAGAGGGATGAGACCAATAGCCGAGATCCAGTACCTCGATTACCTGATGTATGCAATTCAGATCCTCAGTGATGACCTTGCAACCACCCATTACAGGACAGCCGGAAGAATGATAGCACCTCTTATTATTTCAACAAGGGGGCACAGGCTTGAGGGTATATGGCACTCAGGATCTCCAATGAGCATGCTTGTCAACTCTGTAAGAGGCGTTTATGTTTGTGTACCCAGGGATATGACAAGGGCAGCAGGATTTTACAATACGCTTCTTGAAGGCAATGATCCTGCGATAGTCATTGAGCCTCTCAACGGATACAGGCTTAAAGAGAAGATGCCTGATAATATCGGAGATTACCGTCTCCCGCTGGGAGTCCCGGAGATTCTCAGCCATGGAACTGATCTTACCCTTGTAACTTACGGCTCAACAGTCAGGATCGCGGCAGAAGCTGTAAGGCAGCTCGCCGCACATGGTATTTCTGTGGAATTAATTGATGTACAGACTCTTGTTCCGTTTGATACCGGCAGAACAGTTCTTGATTCACTTAAAAAGACCAGCAGGATACTGTTCCTTGATGAGGATGTCCCGGGAGGCACAACTGCCTTCATGATGCAGGAAGTTATAGAAAAACACGGAGGCTGGCAGTTCCTTGACGCTCCTCCAAGGACACTTACCGCCAAGGAGCACCGGCCGGCTTATACTACCGACGGCGACTATTTCTCCAAGCCGAATGCCGAGGATATTTTCGATGCGGTATTTGAAATAATGAAAGAGGCAGTTCCTGCTAAGTATTAAAAATGCTCATGTACTCACCCTCTTCCTTCGCTTCGCTCAGGCTTTCTCCCTCTCTGCTGAAGCAAAGAGGGAGAAGAAATCTATTCCGAATTGATTATCTGTTATATAGAAGGATTTCTCCCCCTTCTTTGCTTTAGTAGAGAAGAGCTTGTCCCGCGAAGCAACAGCGAAGCGGGAGGGCAGGGGGGATGAGTACATGTTTTTTATTATTTCCCAATTATTTTCAGCAGTTCCGTTGCAGCCTCCCCGGGTCCGGTGGTTTCATAACCTGGTATTCCAAGCCGTGTCCGCATCTGACCTACAAAAACATTGTTTCTGAAAAAGGATTCAAAATACCTTAATGCAATATTTTCATGCAGTTCCCTGTATTCAGGAGGTCCGAAAATATTTGCGAAATACGAATTAACGAGTCCACTGGTCGTTGTTGTTCCCTTGCTCATTACAGCTCCGTTGCGGAACACTTCAAGCGCCTGAACTGCTGATCCGAATTTTTCAATAATCGGATGGGCGGAATCAATCTGCTCATAATTATTTGCGTAAAGTATATATTCAATCCTGTGTCCCTTAACTACGTCAGCAAATGTTGTGACCGGTAAAACGATTCTGGCATTTACCTGGCTTGGATTCATGATTATGGATCTGTCAAGATGACCATATGCATATCCAGGCTGAAGGTCGTCAAGCCTCAGGAATGCACCTATCTCTGTACCGTATCCGACAGGGAATCCTTCCGGATCAAGTTCTATTGAACCCATATCATCGGCGACAACAGTAAGCTCGCGGATCTGCTTGTCGCCAAGGACCCTGAATGCTTCAAGTGTTTCTGATTTACCGGCTCCGGTATCGCCAATCATAAGCACTGTAGCCTCCCGGTCACCGCGAAGCAGTATCTTCACCATAGCCCCGTGGAATGGCATCTTACCTGTCTTCATAATGATTGAATTATGAAGCGTGAGTATCATTTTCTTCAGGTAACCGAAATAGCCGAATTCTGGTTTGCCGGGAACAGCCCCGACAAAGATCCCGTTGGCTGCGTCTTCACAGAACACAGTTGAAAATTCTGAAAGCCCTTCAAGAACATTCCCCTGCATGCCGTAAATAAAGATGGCATCAGGTTTCTTTTCCAGGTCTGCATCATCTGCTATCTGGAACAGGTTGCACATTGAAAGTCCGAGTTCAATGAATGAAAGATGAAAGTAAACCATTATTATAAGCTTCCCGGCTTTTAAAGGATAACAGAGCCAGTCTTCAGGAATGAACTCTGACAGATCGACGGGATTTTGTGATATGCGTTTGAAATGTCCGGTCCGTTTGTTCATCGGTTGCTGAATGACAAGGGGAGGATAGATCAGTACCTGACGGATAACCTGTATACTGTTCAGTTTCCTGTATCTCAGGTCAGGATAAGGGATATCTTTTGGCAGGGAAATTACTGCCATTTCCGCGCCTGCTGTTACCTGCCTGTAAACAGCAGGATGGCTTCCGGTGATATTCTCCTGTGTATGCCTGTAAACAGTCCTGATCAGATGTGTCAGGTGTTCAATAGTCTCATTGAAGGTGCGGTATGGCCTTTTATCAAGACGGTCACCCTCGGAATCATTGATTATGAAACGGTCGAAATGCCTCCAGTAGTCATACAGATATTCTATAAAGCTGTTCAGCAGCTTAAGGTCCTTTAGAAAACCTGCCGACTGACTGTAAATATGCGGAATGACAGAGGCTTCATATTTGAAAAGCAGAATGAGGGTTCTGACGAGATCATTCACCTCAGGTTCACCTGATGCTCCGTCAGGAAAAATGTTCATGATCGGCGATTTCTTTGCCCGGAGGTGATCAAGGCAGTGATCAAGCACTATCCTGAATTTTTCACTGTCAAGCAATTCTTCAGCTGTTTCACACATCCTTTCCCTGTTGTTGAGAATAGCTTTATTTCCTATTATCCTGAGTGTACTCTTTTGCATGACTATGTTAGAAATCCGGGCAAAAATATGATAATAATCAATTTACATTATGAATTTGCTTAATTATTTATAAAGTTTTTTTCAATAATTTTATCAAATGAAAGGGCATTAATACTCTGGGGGACTTATTCACAAAAATTTGTAAATTGCCATCCTTATGAAACCGGAGCTTGACCTGTTTACAATATTGCCCGAGGATAAAATACCGGAAAAGGGGAAGATACTGATTTCTGAACCCTTTCTCCCTGACACCTTTTTTAACCGTACAATAGTGTATCTCGCTGACCATAACCCGGAAGGATCAGTTGGATTCATCCTCAATAAAAAGCTCGAAATAAAGGTTTGTGATGCAATTTCAGGATTTGACGGCTGGGAAGAATACCTCAGCATGGGTGGTCCTGTTGCCCCGGATACTCTTCATTACCTCCATAACCTTGGTGAAAGGATACCGAAAAGCGTACTTGTTGATGAAAACATATACTGGGGAGGTGATATAGATTTTATCAGGAACCTTATTAAAAAAGGGAAACTTGATAATTCACAGATAAGATTTTTCCTTGGCTATTCAGGCTGGTCAGCCGGACAGCTGGAAAGAGAACTTAAGGAAAACTCCTGGGTTATTGCCAAAGTCAAAACGGATATTGTTCTTAATAATCCGGTTGAAAACACATGGAAAAGAGTTCTGAGGGGACTTAATAACAAGTACCGCATGTGGGCTGATTTCCCGGAGTCGCCGGATATGAACTAACTCTAATAACATCCCCCTGACCCCCTTCAAAGGGGGAACTTTATATATGTAATATCTTAAATACCAGTTCCTTCAGCAAGTCACCCGGCTCGCTGCTCGTATCACCGTAACCTTTTGACTTCATATCATAGGTTCGCAGGAGACTGATGATCTGTACTGTCTTTGCAGCATTGTATTTTGATGCTGAAACCTCGTAGTCCCTTACGAAGTACGGATTGATTTTCAGGGAAGCAGCAACGTTGTTTTTTGACTTATCAGGAAGATAATGATATGTGAGCAGCTTGCTGAAGTAACTGAAAAGTGATGCAATTGAAAGTGTTATCGGATTGTCCTTCGGATTATTAGCAAAGTAGTGGACTATCATATTGGCTTTCAGGATGTTCTTTTCACCAACAGCCTTCTGCAGTTCAAAATTGTTATAATCCTTGCTTATGCCGATATTTTTCTCAATCAATGAAGTAGTTATGACAGGCTTGCCCGGAGGGAGCGTGATTATCAGCTTTTTAAGCTCATTTACGATTTTATGAAGATCGGTTCCGAGGTACTCTGTGAGCATTGCGCTTGCATTCGGATCAGTCCTGATCCCCTGAGCCATTAGATACTTTTCTATCCAGGAAGGCACCTGGTAATCGCGCAAACGAGGTGATTCAAAATATACTGCCTGGCTCTCCAGCGCTTTATAGAACTTTGTCCTTTTATCAATTACCCTGTATTTATAATTTATAACCAGGATAGTTGACAGGAGAGGTTTCTCAACATAATAGATCAGGTCTTCAATTTTCTTTAGTGTCTGCGCTTCTTTCACTACCACCACCTGGTGGCTCGACATCATCGGGAATCTTCGTGAGGCATCAATAATTGCCGGAACAGTAGTATCTTCCCCGTACAGGATTACCTGGTTGAATGATTTTTCAGCTTCAGGGAGAATCTTTTCCTCGATATAATCTGTTATGAGGTCAATATAATAAGGCTCTTCCCCGGCAAGAAAATAGACCGGCTTGAAGATCCTTTTCTTCAGATCGGAGATTATCTCTTCATAGGTGGCTGCCATCCTAGAACCTCAGATGTTTAACTGATATGCGGTTATCCTTTATTTCCCTCAGGGCATCTATGCCTATCTTAAGATGTGTTTCAGCATATTTGCCTGTTACCCTGCGGTCGCTGGCCGCCGTTTTTATGCCTGTTGATATCATCGGCTGATCAGATACCAGCAGAAGGGCTCCTGTCGGGATTTCGTTTGCAAATCCGACGGTAAAGATAGTTGCTGTCTCCATGTCAATTGCCATTGCCCTGGTTTTGACAAGGTATTTCTTGAACCTGGCATCATATTCCCAGACCCTTCTGTTCGTAGTATATACGGTGCCTGTCCAGTATTCCATTTTGTATCTTATTATCGCAGCCGATATTGCACTCTGCAGCCTGAATGCAGGAAGTGCCGGAACCTCATTCGGCAGATAATCGTTTGATGTTCCGTCGCTTCTGATAGCTGCAATGGGAAGTATGAGGTCGCCCACCATATTCTTCTTCTTAAGTCCTCCGCACTTTCCAAGAAAGAGAACGGCTTTGGGTTCAACAGCGCTTAAAAGGTCCATTATTGTTGCAGCATTGGGACTTCCCATTCCGAAGTTGATAATGGTCATGCCGTCTGCTGTGGCATTCGGCATGTTCCTGTTCTTGCCTTCTATCTCAACATTATTCCATTTCGCAAAGAGCTCAACATAATACATGAAGTTGGTAAGAAGGAAATACTTGCCGAATGAGTTCAGCTCCTTACCTGTATATCTTGGAAGCCAGTTATTAACAATTTCCTCTTTGGTTTTCATAATATTTCTATAATAATTATTTGACCTTTTTATAATCCTACCTCACCCCCTGCATCCCCCTCTCCCAGGAGAGAGGGGGACTGATTCGAAAATCTTTCAAGTCCCTCCCTCCTGGGGGAGGGATTTAGGGAGAAGCCGATTGACCTGTTATTTAAATTATAAGTTCAATTAAATTTATCTCAATATATTTGTTATGTATAATCAAGTCATCAAAAGTACAAAACAAAGTTGAAACAGTTAAATCTGCCGGAATATTCATTCAGGATCACAGGGGCAGAAGGATCTGAAATGATTTTCGATCCAATCCGGAAGAAATATGTGAAGCTCACTTCTGAGGAATGGGTAAGGCAGAATTTTGTTCAGTACCTGATACATGAAGGCAAATATCCTCCCGGTCTTATCGGAATTGAAGTAATGTCGGGATTCAACAATCTGCGGAAGCGGGTTGATGTGCTGGTTCATAACAGGGCGGGAGAGCCCGTTCTGATAGTGGAATGCAAGGCATCTGAAGTTAAGATTGACGATAACGTTTTTGACCAGGTTGTATGTTATAACATGGGATTCAAAGTGCCTTACCTTATAGTTACAAACGGAATGGTTCATTATGCTTGTAAAATTGACTATGAGCAGAATAAACATGATTTTCTGCTGGTGATCCCGCTTTACGAGGATATTTCATCATGACAGCTTTATGATCCGGGTTACATGCGCCATAATAAGAAATGAGGATAACGAGATTCTCATTGTGCAGAGGGGTGAAAAAACAGATCATCCTTTCAAATGGGAATTTCCCGGAGGCAAACTCAGAAAAAGGGAGACTGAAGAAGAATGCATAATCCGCGAAATCAGGGAGGAACTCTCCATGGAGGTGATCATATGCAGCAAATCCGAACCGGTTGTTCATGATTATGGACACAAAAAGATCAGGCTCATCCCCTTTTTATGTGATACTCTTGATGAACTGCCGGTATTGTCGGAACACGAAGATTTCAAATGGATACCTGCCGAAACCCTTGGATCAGTGGATTTCTGTGAGGCAGATATCATTGTGGCCAGCCGGTACCTGGGAATGACAGGTAATAAGCCAGCTGCGAAGAACCGGGAATCAGAGACAGAGCAATCTGAGACAGTTGACAAGGATCTTCAGAAAATGATCAACAACATGATGAGCATGCAGGAAGCTGAATGGGTGGCGGCTTCAGCCGGAGAAAATCCTGTTCTTTTTCAGAAGCTCCTCGATTATTCATATAGCCCTGACAGGAAGCTTGCTTTCCGTGCTTCGTGGACCCTTTCAAAGGTCTGTGATAAATATCCTGAGCTGATCTATCCTCATCTTGAGAAAATCACTGAAGAACTAAACGGGATTGATAATGAAAGCACTCAACGCTCTTTCTTAAGGATTCTTTCCCTGACAGATCTTCAAAAAATAAGCGAGCGTCACCATGGGATACTTGCGGAACATTGTTTTAAAGCTCTTAATTCGGGTTTTTCAGCTATTGCAATCAAGGCCTATTCAATGGAAATCATCTACAAGCTTGCACTTATATATCCCGGATTGGCCAATGAGCTTGCAATAACAATAAATATGCTTCAGGGAGAGGTTTCTGCAGCAGGGATTGTAGCCAGAGGCAGGATAATCATGAAACGTATTGCTGAAATCTCAAAATCCTGATCCTGACAGGCACATATACATTAAAAACAAACATCCTTTTTTTGACAATTATTACTTACTCCAGATAAATGATTTTAAGGTTATGGTTTATGTTGGCTCCGGAAAGCCTTATAATGTAAATGCCGCTTTTAGCCAGCCTGCCGAAAGAATCTTTGCCATCCCATTCCAGAAAGTATTGTCCGGGTTCAAAAACCTTGTCTGCAAGTATTTTGAGTGATCTGCCCTGCAGATCATAAGTCTCAAGCTTGTATCTTCCAGGTATGGTTACTTCAATGCTGAGTGTAGTGAAATCACGGAATGGATTTGGGAAGCAGCTTATGGCACATCCCGAAGATGAATTTTCATCCGGTGTATGGATATCAGTCATGAAGTTCCTTTCTCCGGGTGTACCTCCATTATATCTGGATTTCCAGTTTTCTCCCAGATTATTATCCATAAATGGATCAGTAAGCTCAATGGATGCTCCTGTTCCGTTTGCATCAGTCGGCCAGGGTGAGCTGGAACTGTATTTAACAAAATCAATAAGATTTCCCTGAGGATCAAACAGCTTTATTTCATCCCCCGAACTGCTGAGGCCGAAATTCAAATCACCGGTTTTATTTTTGATTTTTGGATAGATACGACTGAATGCATCAGTTTCGCGGCAAATAACAACAAGAGTCCCCGGGGCAAGTATTATGTCGGAAGTGATAATGAAGCCAGATTCCGGACCTGCATCACTGATGATCCAGCCTTTAAGGTTTACAGATGTACTTCCTGAATTATAAAGCTCAATCCAGTCTTTTGAATCTTTATCAGGAGAAGAGTTATAATTGATTTCATTTATAACTATTTTATTATCAGTACTATTAGCAGTACCGAATACAGCCAGGAATGTTCCACTTGCTGTCATATCGTAGTCTATTGTCCTTGAATTTGAGACAAATCCGCTGTTTTCCCAGTACAGAAACTTATTTCCCGGAGTTGGAATTGCTGTCAGTTTTACAGGTACTCCTTCAAAGTAGGTACCGAAGAAAGGGTAAGTATCAGGTATAATTGAATTAATCCTGACTTTCCCCAAACCCACGTTGTTGATATAAATCCTTATTAACATAGTTCCGGATAACCCAAGTACCGATTTCATATGGTTTCTGCAATATGCCGGTCTGTTGATGGCATAGTTCTTTATGTTTTCAAGGTTGTTCAGCCAGTTGCTGTAACTCAGTCCCCAGCGGGTAAGATGATCGTTTATTTCAGGAACATAAAATTGCTTAAGTGAATCGACGACAAAAATTACCCTGTCAGAATAGAAAGTGGTGTTTAATCTGTCAGCATACTGGTTTACAAACTCCCTTTTGAAGCCAGGATTTGACAACATCCTTCTTAGCAGTAATGTTGACCATGGAGGATTAGGCCAGTCGGGTCCGTTTGTGGCCAGTGCAAACTCAAGGGTGTTGTATGTATATGCTGAATTTGACCAGATAGAGAAACCGAAATCAGTATCGTAAATTATCCATCTCCAAAGACTTCCTGGTTCATTCGTATTCCAGTATTTGATGTTGTTTCCAGGCCAGTCTTTGTTATTAACATAAATCTCAGTTAACTGATACTGAATGAAATTGTTTAAATCTATTTTGTTGCTGACCTGAAGGTACTTCGCTTCAGTCTCAAGTGTATTCGAATTCAGAAAACTGACCATCTGAAGATAGGATGTGTTTGTACCGTCAATAATATTTGCACTATTTTCAAGAAGGTTCACATCATCAGGATTCACATCATGGTTCTCTGCAATGTAATTTGTGTTTACCTTTTCACGTAAATTAAGGATTCCCCAGTATTCACCGTTTAAATATACCACTGTGGGTTGAAAAGCCATCCGGTCTATATCCATATCACCTGCCAGTACCGAGGTCAGTCCATCCCTGATTATGCCCTGGTTCCAGTCATTGCCTCCATTTCTGAGAACAAGGGATTCAAATTTTTCAATAGCCTTATCCCTGAAAAACTTATACTCAAATGAACCTTTACCATATTGACTTCGGGCAAACAGCGCCAGGGATTTTTGAGGATGAGCGCGCGACCAGCCTCCGAAGATCTTGATCCCTATACCCTGCTCGATCTGCCTGATTCCATTGATATCATAAAACTCCATATAGGCTTTTCTTTCCCAGTCCTGCCAGAAGTTGGCCCCAAAATTTGGATTTTCACCTGATGCATTCGGGCCCAAAACGTAAATGCCTGTGTAATAATCCCAGAAGTTTTCTGGATTCGTGCTTATGCATACTACAGGTAAAGAATGTTTTCTGGTGAAGTATGTATTTGTGGAAACCGCTCCCGGAAGTTTTTGAAAATTGAGTGATCTTGCCCTCACCACACAATCTTTAGCAATCTTAACAGGCTTTGTATAGAGCGAATCATCCTGCGAAGGCTCAGATCCGTCAAGAGTGAAGTAAATGGTATCTGCAGGGTCACCGGATGACAGCTGAAGTTCAAAATTCACCTGGAAATAACCTCCCTCAGTTGAGAATTTCACAGTGTCGCATTGCGGAAGCTCGCTGAATCCGTCATAAATATTACTGGTGCCCGGAGATGGAGAGGCAAAATAAAACCATACGTTTTCTCCGTCTGGTTTCCGACCATAGGAAATATCTGCAACCAGTTGAACCGGGGACAGTGAATCTATCAATGAAGAATCTGGCCCGGAGAGCATAATAGTCTCTCCTTCACTGCTAATCTTAAAATTTGTATGCAAATTATTGCCACTGAGCTGAATATAGGAAGGAACATTTTCGACATAATCTGGTCCCCTGAATCCAAGGCTTAGCATCGGAATCAGGCTGAAATCGCTGGATCCAGAGCCGGTGTTATGACCTTCTATTGCCAGAACATTAACACCCTCGACCAGCAAACCTGATGGATCAGCAATTTGATAGTTAACCGGGTATCCTCCTCCATACATTTCTGCTTCCCTTGAAGCCGCATTCTGGTTATATGTTACTATGGAGCCAACAGATCCGAGATTGCTCCTTGCAATTTCATGCCCGTTGATATATGCAACAAATCCATCATCATAATCAATACTGAGGACCATATCGGAAATATCCTGGAGGTCGTTTATTATGAACTCTTTACGTATGAGTACACTTGTGATGCTATTTAATATAGTGGCATCGTCATTGTCTCCATAACCAAATCCGCTGGGTCCTGAATTCCAGCCGGCATCATTGAAACCAGTATTCTTCCATGAATTTCCGATTTCTGATGAGGGTATATAATATTTCCAGTTCGAACCTTTCGTGATGATAGTCTGATAACTGATTGGGATTGCAATCCTGTTTTTATCAGATGCAAAGACCAGCAGGAAAGAGCCAGGTTTAAGGATAATGGATGGCAGTGTCCATTTTATGAGGTCCAGAGCGTCATCGGAAAGATGATAGCCATCCAGGTTGACCTCCAGCGACGAAGAATTGTACAATTCTATCCAGTCACAATGATCCCCATCCTCATCCCTAATCCCGCTGAAATTGGAGGATGAAAACTCATTTATGAGTACTTGTGAAGAGATCTGAGAAGTAAAGAATAATAAGAGTATGTTTAACAGAAGATGACGCATTTTCCAATCTGCTTTGTTCAGAATTGCAATCCCTGGATCCAGTCAGACATGATCTTCAGAACTTCAGGTGAAATAGTCCCTTCAATCAAAGTGTCGTTTTTTATTCTCCCAAGCCATGAACCGGTATATGAAAAAAGTCTGTGACAGTTATTTGATTAAAAATCCGATTCTGAAGCCCCATGAAAAGGCCAGAGGGAAATCCTCTCCGGCTACTGAGAAAACATAAGGATAAGTGCTTGCAAATTCCTCATTATTTGAATAACCATATCCAAGTCCCAAATAGAGGTCTATGAGAAATGCATCATTAAAAACCCATTGATTGCCAAGGTTGATCAATGCAGCAAATTTGACCCTGGTATATTCTTCTTCCCCGGTCCAGCCGGAAGATGTGCCATGATAAGTAGCAAACAGCAATTCCGGAGCAAGGTATTTCCCCTTCAATATATGAGCATAACGCATTCCTTCCAGATAGAAATCAGGACTTTTAATCATCTTATAACGCCCTTTTATAGCAAATCCGAGGGCATCATCAGGATTCGCAAAACCGATTCCGACAATGCCTAATGTTGTTTCCCAGCTGGAACCGGGTTTTATACAACGTTCAAATGAAACTGCAAGAACAGAATTCAATGGCGACAGGAACTCCATCTTCAGGGCATTCCGCTTCTGTATCTCAAACAGCTGACCGGAATTCGTTTCCATGGATTCTCTGGCTGCGTCCAGGTGGTCTATTATCATTTCCTTCCCGTTCGCAAAGACAATTTTATCCACCTTCGATTTCTTTATCCCGATTATAACATCAGAGTCATATTCAGTAACTGTGTACTTGATCTCATCCGATCCGATTTCAGAAACCTTGCATTCTATTGTCTTTCCGTCGGTCAGAATCAGTTTGTCCTGAGCTCTGAGGACAGGAGTTATAAATATTATAAAGCTCAGGGTAAATATTAGCCGGAATGATTTCATAATATGTATGTGTTTTTAACAAAATTACGCTTTGTTTCAATCACATCAAATTATTTGTTTAACTGCTTGTTTCAGGGAATAATATTCTTCCTTGTTGAAAATTTGCATCAACTTACTTCAACCTCTTCAACTTTTCAGCTCTTCAACATTCTTTACTACCTTTACAATCATCAAAAATCAGTTAATGAAAATAGTGGACACAAGAGGACAGCAATGCCCGGCTCCTATAATAGCAACAAAAAAGGCTTTGAATGAAGCAAAAACAGGAGAGACATTTCAGGCCCTGACAGATAGCCAGACAACCATGAGCAACCTCACCCGATTCCTGAAAGATAACAAGACAAAGTTTTCAGCAAGTGAATCACAAGGTACCTGGACGTTTACGATAACAAAAACAACCGCTGCAGATACTCAGCAAATAGCTGAAGAATATTGTAATACTGACATTCCCCATTTTTCTCAGGGAGAATTCATCATTGCATTCACGTCCGACAAAATGGGCACCGGAGACGATGAGCTTGGCGCCCTGCTGATGGCCAATTTTATTAAAGCCATCAGGGACCTTGATCATTTACCGGCAAAAATGGTTTTTTACAACAGGGGCGTTATGCTGGGTAAAGATGATTCACCTGTTATTGAGCAACTGAGGGAAATTGAAAAAATGGGAGTTAAACTCCTGCTGTGTGCAACATGTGTCAACTTCTATTCTCTGGCTGAGAAGATACATATCGGTACGCTGAGCAACATGTATGAGATAGCCCAGTCAATGGCTTCGGCCTCAAATGTTATTAAACCATGAGAAAAAAGGAATGAAGATCGATCTCCTTCAGATGGTTGAGAGCGGCGGATGTTCCGCGAAAATACCTCCGAAACAGCTTGAGGAGGTTCTTAAGCACCTGCCGCTTCCGGAAGATCCCAATATCCTTGTTGACATTGATACACACGATGATGCAGGAGTATATAAGGTCAATGATGATCTTGCCCTGGTATTTACTACAGATTTCTTCCCGCCGGTTTGCAGCGATCCCTACGAATTCGGACAGATAGCCGCTGCAAACTCGATAAGCGATGTTTATGCCATGGGAGGCACACCGGTCATCGCCCTTAATATCATGATGTTCCCGGCGTCAAAGCTGCCGGTTGAAGCTTACAGTGATATCCTCAGGGGTGGCGCTGACATGGCGTCCAGAGCAGGAGTAAGGATTATCGGAGGTCATTCTATCGATGATTTCCCGCCTAAATACGGGCTGGCAGTAGTTGGTTATGTTCATCCCCGGAAGATCATCACCAATGCAGGCGCAAAACCCGGTGATATGCTGATACTTACCAAGCCGGTCGGGATGGGTGTCATACTTGCAGCCCAGCGTCTCGGATTGGCCCCGGATAATGACATTCTTCAGGCAAAAACCCTGATGAAGCTGCTTAATGCCTCAGGAGCTGAGGTGATGAAAAGGCATAATGTCAGGGGAGCTACTGATATTACAGGATTCGGGCTTGCAGGACATGCATTGAAAATGGCGAAAGCAAGTAGTGTATCTATTACACTTAATCTGAAAAAGGTGCCTCTGATAGGTAAGACTTATTCTCTTGTGGACCAGGGTTGTATTCCGGGGGCAGCATTTCGCAACCTTGATTTTGCCGAGCCGGACACAATTTTTGCATCGGATCTCGATTATAATCTGAAAATGATCGCTTTTGATGCCCAGACTTCCGGAGGATTGCTGATGTCGGTCCCTGAGAAATTGTGCAGCAAAGTAATTTCAGATCTTCACCGGACAGGACTGGCTTCATCAACTATTATAGGCACGGTAACAGAGAAAAAAGATAAACATCTATATATCAATAATTAGCGGCAATGAAAAACTCCTGCAGATATCTGATCTTTATTGCTTTTATTCTTTTGATATTTTCATCATCTGCTTACAGTACAGTAAAACTGCCAGTACTGATCAGCGATGGGATGGTCCTCCAGAGGGACACGAAAATAACTATCTGGGGATGGGCATCTCCGGGAGAAAAAGTAACTGTAAAATTCCTTGGAAAGACATATCGCACGGTCACACCTGCCGGCGGAGAATGGAAGATATTACTGCCTTCCTTAAAACAGGGCGGGCCATTTTCGATGTATATCAAAGGTGAAAATGCCATTACAATAAATGATATACTGGTTGGAGATGTCTGGTTCTGTTCAGGGCAATCGAATATGGTCCTGACAATGGAAAGAGTGAAGGAAAGATATCCTGATGAAATTGCCGGTGCAAATTATCCTGAGATAAGGAATTTCTTCATTCCTACTGCATCAGATGTTTTAAAGGTTCATGATGATCTGCCGGGAGGTAAATGGATAGCTGCCTCACCCAAAGATGCGTTAGGATTTGGTGCAGTTACATATTTTTTTGCAAAAAGCATTTACAAGGAATATAAAGTACCTGTGGGTATTATAAATTCAAGTGTCGGAGGAACTCCCATTGAGGCATGGATAAGTAAAGATGGACTGAAGGATATCAGTCAATATGCTAAGAGGGTAGAAAAATTCAGCGATACTGCATTTATGAACACGATGCTCAAACCAGCCGGAGCTGGTTCGGGTCAGAGCGGACAACAACCTCCGGGGGATTCAGATAAAGGTATGAACGGACAGGTTAAATGGTACGATACTGCATATGTTCCGGAGGGATGGCATAAATTCTGGCTGCCCGGATACTGGGCCGATCAGGGAGTGAAAGGTCTTAATGGTGTTGTTTGGTTCAGAAAAGAAATAGATATACCGGCTTCAATGACAGGAAAGCCTGCGAAGCTTTTTATGGGACGGATTGTTGATGCCGATATTGTTTACGTCAATGGGATCCGGTCAGGTTCAATTACCTATCAGTATCCTCCTCGCAGATACGATTTACCCTCAGACTTGCTTAAACCAGGGAAGAACATCATTGTGGTCAGGATTACAAATAATTCGGGCAAAGGAGGATTTGTACCGGATAAGCCATATTACCTGACTGCAGGAGGAGAAAACATTGATCTTCGCGGAGAATGGCTGTATAAGGTAGGACAGGTTTTCAGACCGGTCATGTTCATGGGTGCAGGTCCTGCATTTTCTATGCAGAACGAACCAACCGGACTGTACAGCACAATGGTAGCTCCTGCCATAAAATATCCTGTAAAAGGATTTTTATGGTACCAGGGTGAAAGCAACACCGGCAGGCCGCATGAATATAAATACCTTCTGCCTGCCCTGATAAGCGACTGGAGGAACAAGTGGAACCAGGGAGAGCTGCCATTCCTTTTTGTTCAGCTGCCGAATTTTAATGAAGTACAATATCTGCCGTCAGAAAGCCAGTGGGCTGAACTAAGAGCAGGGCAGCTTAAATGCCTGTCAGTTCCAAATACTGCAATGGCCGTAACTATTGATGTCGGGGAATGGAATGATATTCATCCTCTTGAAAAGAAAACTGTAGGAGAACGGCTATCCCTTGCTGCAAAGAAACTGGCTTATGGCAACAATGAAATAGTCTGTTCTGGTCCGATTTTCAAATCAGCCAGATCTGAGGGCAGCAGGATTATTATTGAATTTGAAAGCACAGGCGGCGGGCTTATTGTAAAGGGAGGAGGTGAACTGGATCAGTTTGCGGTGGCAGGAACTGACAGAAAATTTGTGTGGGCAACAGCAAAAATAGAAGATAACCATGTAATTATATGGAGTGATGAGATAGTAAAACCTGCATATGTGAGGTATGCCTGGACTGATAATCCTGAAGGAGCAAACCTGTACAATGCTGAAGGGCTGCCTGCTTCTCCTTTTGAGGCAGAACTTAAACCATAAAATGTTTTTATTTAAAAATCCTTATGAAAATGAGACCATTTAAAAGTACTTTGTTGGGGCTTAGCCTGGTGCTGCTTATTCTTAATCAGCAGTGCCGGGGGCAGGATTATAAATTCCTTGAAGAACCAGTAACAGGAGTAACTCCCGGCAGCGGTATTGATAAACCTGTAACCGTGAAAGTAATCTATGATAACTATTTAAAGGTGAACGGATTGAAAGAAGACTGGGGCTTTGCAATAATGATTGAGGGTCTGGAGAATGAGGTACTTTTTGATACGGGTACAAAGCCTGATATCTTCGCATCCAACTTCACTAACATGGGACTCGATGCTTCAAAGGTCGACTTCCTGGTAATATCGCATGAGCATAGTGATCATACAGGCGGTATACCTGCTTTTGTTGAGATGAAAAAAGATATCCCGGTTATAATACCATATTCATTTTCAGCACAATTCAAGAAAAAGATGACTGGTTTCGGACTTGAACCGTTGCTGGTAAAAGAACCTGCCGGAATCTGTGATCACCTGTATACTTCCGGGGAGTTTGAATACGAGATCGCAGAGCAGACTCTGGTGCTGGATACAAAAAAAGGTTTGGTTGTAATGACCGGTTGTTCACACCCGGGGATTGTTAAGATGCTAAACAAAATAAAATCTGATTTCAATAAGAATATATATATGGTTTTCGGAGGATTTCATCTATTGCAAAAATCCGAAAAAGAGATGAATGAAATCATTTCTGAAATGAAAGCCCTCGGAGTTGTTAAATGCGGGGCAACTCATTGCACCGGCGAAAAACAGATACAGATGTTTAAAGAATCATTCGGGGAGAATTATTTTGAGCTGGGAGTAGGGAATACTATTGTAATTAATTAGCTATCTGTATTTTAATAATCAACCTCATTTTGTAACAAAAACTTAACAGGCTATAATTTATTTGTAGCAGGAGATCAGGTAATTTCGTAATGTCAACTCATGCTTGGTATGACATTCCTGATCGTTGTTATAGTCCTGGTTCTCATCTTTGATTTCATTAACGGATTTCATGATTCGGCAAATTCAATAGCGACAGTAGTTTCAACAAAAGTTTTATCGCCAATAGCTGCCGTTGGTCTTGCAGCTACATTCAACTTTCTGGCATTTCTGATTTTCCCTCTTAAAGTAGCCACAACCATAGGAAAGGGTGTTATAAATTCCGAGATTATAACCCTTGAATTGATAGCTGCGGCGGTAGTGGCTGCTATTATCTGGAACCTGATAACCTGGTGGATGGGATTGCCATCGAGTTCATCACATACCCTGGTCGGTGGACTGGTTGGTGCAGCTGCAGCAGGATATGGATTCGGATCAGTGATTTATGCAGGAGTTATCAAAATAGTAATTTTCATTGTTGTTGCGCCGCTGCTAGGTATGATAATGGCATTCGTCATTTCGGTAATAGTCCTTCACATTGTAAAGAATCATTCACCATCCGGGGTTGACCATTGGTTCCGCCGGCTGCAGCTAATATCTGCTTCCGCATTTAGCCTTGGTCATGGAGGAAATGATGCCCAGAAATCAATGGGGATCATCTGGGTTGCCCTTATAGCAACAAATCAGGTTGCCAAAGATGCACCTATCGATCTCTGGATAGTGTTATCATGCCATGCTGCAATTGCCCTTGGGACACTATTCGGGGGATGGAGGATTGTCAAAACGATGGGGCAGAGGATCACAAAGCTTAAGCCATTTGAAGGATTCTGTGCAGAGACAGCAGGAGCCCTTACACTTTTTGGTGCAACTCATTTTGGGATTCCGGTGAGTACAACTCACACCATAACCGGCTCAATTATTGGTGTCGGAGCAACCAAAAGACTCACTGCTGTAAAGTGGGGTGTGACTGGAAAGATCTTCTGGGCATGGATACTTACCATACCGGTTTCGGCGCTCATCGGGGCAGTTATGTATTATTTTTTCAATCTGATATTTTAACCAGTTCCGTACTCTTGAAATAAAGTCTTCTTATTCAGTTTTTTGGAAGTGAGAAAAGGAATTCAGTTCCTCCGCCTGTCTTATTCCTGACCAATATTTCTCCCTTGTGAAGAAGAATTGCATTTTTGACAATTGCCAGCCCTAACCCTGTGCCGCCACTCTTGCGCGACCTCCCGGAATCGACCCTGTAGAACCGCTCAAAAACCCGGTTTAAATGTTCCAGCGGAATTCCAACGCCATTATCTGAAAATGAGAAATGATAAAATCTTTTGTCCTCGTTATATACCAGAATATTAATGGTACTATTGTCACCGGCATAGTTAATTGAATTCTCAAGAAGATTCTGGAATATTGACAGGATCAGCGATTTGTTGCCTTTAACTATCACGTTGTCATTTATATCTGAAACAACCTTCATGTGCCTTGAGTCAATCGCCGATTTGAAATTATCCCTCACTTCCCTGACAACTTTTCTTATTTTGACTTTTTCTGTCTGAAAGGTATCTCCTGCCTCCTCTATCTTGTTCAGAACAGAGATATCGTTTATAAGTCCCGTGAGCCGGTCAGTCTGCGCAAGCGCTTTCCCAAGAAAATACTTCTGTTTCTTCGGCTCAATGTCATTATCATTCAGGAGGGTTTCTATATACCCTTTAACCGATGAAACCGGTGTTTTCAGCTCATGTGCTATATTTGAAGTCATCTGCTGTTTGATGAGCTTGTTCTTGCTTATTTTGGTGACATCGCTTAAAATAACCTCGAAACTTCTGTCATTGAAGATCACGCACTGGACCCTGAAAAACCTTCCGTCCTTGCTTAAGTGGTACTCTGTCATTGGAAGATCAGAATCTGGCTGGAAATTGTCTGAATTCCTATCGACAAAATCTATAATCTCACTGAATTCAGGGATACTAAAAAAGTTGGATGAAAAGATCTTCAGGTCACCCGAGATCATATTCATCAGCTGTAGGAAATGGTCATTGTTAAAACTGATCTTTTTATCAGGAGAAAAAAATGCCACCCCTTCGTTAAGGGCATTCAGGTGCTTCACCAGCTTCTCTTTCTCATTTGCCAGATCATTCTTTGCTGATAAAAGGTTATTATAGATATCAAGTATTTCCGCACCGATTATCCCAAGCTCGTTTCTGGGAAACTTCGATTCAAAAGGTTCGTTATGAGTTACACTGACAGCAAAATCCTTAAGACGAGTTACGGATTCACCGAACTTGTTTGTGACTATCAGCAGTACAATACCTACAATTATGAAAAGGGAAAGCAGGATAAACAGGAAATTAAGATTTGCCTTAAGGAAATTGGCAATGTTCACATCATAAA
>CAZGGZ010000057.1:0-20414 GCA_964525415.1 uncultured Rikenellaceae bacterium
TACTACTGATGCGTTTGATTTCAATATAAATAGTGCCGCGAAGTGGCACAATCTGAATAACCGTGGGTGTAAACCCACGGTCAACAATAAACTGAATGTTACAGCCCTGAAGGGGCTGAATATTAGACTGGTATATTGAGTTCATTATTCAACCCCTCCGGGGTTGCCAGAGGGTTTTCTTGTCTTTACCGTGGGTGCAACCCACGGTTATTCAAATTAAACCCCTTCGGGGTTAACATATAAATTCAAATCAAAAAATCAAAGAACTCTTATAATTAAATATATATCAGTAAATTACAAATAATTTTTAAAGGTTAACGCATCACTATTGATTGAAATATTTGATTTTATTTTGCGAATTCTTCCAAAATAGAAACAATGGAATAATTTTTGCAGCGTTTTATATACAGAAAAAACAAGAGAGATTAACAGGAATGAAAAGAACGATATTAGGATTGATGACAATTGCAGGCTTAAGCCTCTTTATTTCATGTAATAATACAAACACAAAACCGGAAAGCAGTTCAACTGCCGAAACAATAAGGCAGCGCGAAGATGGGACCATTTCACTTAAACTCGACAAGGCTGATTGTTATGCTGACCTGGCAGATCGTTCGGATAATACTGCAGAATGGAACGTTGTTGTATCAAAATCAGGACGTTATAGTGTCTGGATATCCAGTGCAACGCTTGATACTACAGACCTGAAATATAAGAATTCAGTTATGGTTAACGTGCAGGATAAGATGATCCAGGCACGACCGGATTGCGACAGGATAATAAGGAATTCTTCAGATGTCCCATACCCTTATTTCAGGGCAGATTCATTCATAGGCTCCCTTTACCTTCAGGACACCGGTCATTTTTATATTCAGGTTACCAGCGAGATGATTCTGCCAAAGGATTACAGTATCAATGAGTCATCATCTGCTGATATTGCCAAGCTGATCTCAGTGTCATTTATGCCTGAAATCCGCTGACTCTATCCATTTCAGGGCATTTACAAATGCCTTAATCCATGGAGTGACCTCATCATTTTTCCTGTCAGCAGGATAAAAGCCGCATTGCCACGGGAAATATGACCTTTCAAGGTGAGGCATCATTACCAGGTGCCGGCCATCTTCAGAACATAAGCCGGCAACATCATAGTCTGAACCATTAGGATTAGCCGGGTAAGAATGATCTGAGTACTTCAGCGGGATATGATATTTCTTTTCAGGATAAGGAAGGCTGAACTGTCCTTCACCATGTGCCACCCAGATACCAAGCTCCATACCTGCAAGGTTACCAAGCATTACCGATCTGTTCGGGAGGATCTTTACCCCCAGGAAAGCAGATTCAAATTTATCTGACTTGTTTCGGAGAAGCTTCGGCACTTCCTTATGCTCCGGGTAAATAAGTCCAAGCTCAGCCATCAGCTGGCACCCGTTGCAGACTCCCAGCGAAAGAGTATCCTCCCTTTTATAGAATTTTTCAAGCGCAGCTTTCGCCTTGCTATTGTATCGGAATGCACCTGCCCATCCTTTCGCTGAACCCAGCACATCTGAATTTGAAAATCCGCCAACGAAGACTATCATGCTTAAATCCTCAAGATCTTCCCTGCCCGAGATAAGATCAGTCATGTGAACATCCTTAACATCAAATCCTGAAAGATAAAGGGCGTATGCCATTTCCCTGTCACCGTTAACACCCTTCTCCCTGATGATCGCTGCCCTGATGCCGCTCTTCTTTCTACGGTCTGGCGATATGCCCAGTGATCTGAAATTACCCTGGAAATCAGAAATATTGATATTAAGGCTCCTGTTTTTGTAAGTTTTAAATCGTTCAAGGGCAAGCTCCTCTCCGCATTGCTTTCGGTCAAGCAGATAGGATGACCTGAACCATTTATCCCTCAGGTCGTCAATATCAAGCCTGATCTTAAAGTCATTGTTGGTTATGAACAGAGATCTTTCATCCACCGGATGGCCTATAGAAAAATAGGATATTCCGTGTTCAAGAAATATTTCGGCAACTTCATCTTCATCCTTCACCTGGATAAGAATTCCGGGGTTCTGACTGAAAAGGATACTGACAGTGTCCTTTTCATCCATTGCTGTAAGGTTGACTGATAATCCTCCCGATGTATTTGAGAAGCACATTTCCAGAAGAGTTGTGAGCATTCCTCCGGCTGAGATATCATGCCCTGCAAGGATCTTGTTTCTTCTGATAAGCTCCTGTACTGTATCAAATACTTCAGCAAAATAGACCGGATCTTTTACAGTCGGAACCTCATCACCCAGGCTGTTTAAAACCTGGGCAAAGCTGCTGCCCCCTGTTTTGAAAGCATCGCGGCTCATATCAATATAAAAGATGCTTGTGTAGGGATCATTTACTATTACAGGTTCAACAATTTTTCTTATATCATTTACTTCTCCTGCAGCTGAAACTATCAGGGTCCCGGGTGAGAGCACAACCTGGTCTTTATATTGTTGTGTCATCGACAGGCTGTCTTTGCCGGTAGGTATATTGATCCCGAGGTTTATAGCAAAATCACTTGCAGCTTTAACAGCTTCGTAAAGTCTTGCATCTTCACCGGGATTTATGCAGGGCCATACCCAGTTGGCAGAAAGTGAAACACCCTTTATCTTACCTGAGACCGGTGCCCAGATGATATTTGTGAGTGCCTCGGCAATTGATAATACTGAACCTGCTGCAGGATCAACAAGTCCTGCGGCCGGAGCATGTCCGATTGAGACGGACATACCGTGCTTACCCCTGTAGTCAAGAGTAATTGCTCCCAGATTGTTCAGTGGCAGCTGTAACGGACCGGCACATTGTTGTTTCGCAATCCTGCCTGTTACAGATCTGTCGACTTTATTTGTAAGCCAGTCCTTGCATGCAACTTCTTCAATCTGAAGGACCATATCGGCATATTCATGGATCCTGCTGTTCTTGTATCCTGCTTTCCTGTAGTCTGACTTAACACGCTTGTCTCTAATGACTGTTTTAGGAGGATGGCTGAAGAGGGAATCCAGCTTAAGGTCCACAGGTTTTTCTCCGGTTACCGGATTTATCAGAGTAAATTGCTGATCGCCTGTTACTTCACCAATCACATAAATTGGAGCTCTTTCCCTTTCAGCTATTTTTCTCAGTGTATCGAAAGATAACCTGCTCATCACCAGTCCTATGCGTTCCTGCGATTCATTGCTGATTATCTCCCTTGCTGAAAGCGTAGGATCACCTACCGGCAGCTTGCTTATATCTATCCGGCCTCCGGTTGATTCAACAAGTTCTGAAAGACAGTTGAGGTGCCCGCCGGCTCCATGATCATGAATCGATTTTACCGGATTCTTTTCCGATTCACTAAGTGCCCTGATGGCATTGTATACCCTTTTCTGCATTTCGGGATTTGCCCTCTGAACGGCATTAAGTTCTATCGAGCTGTGATATTTTCCTGTATCAACTGAAGAAACAGCTCCTCCTCCCATACCGATCCGGTAATTATCTCCTCCAAGAAGAACAATAATATCTCCCTTTTCAGGTTCACTCTTCATGCTGTCCTTTTTCTTGCCGATGCCTATTCCACCGGCAAGCATTATTACCTTGTCATATCCGTATTTTTTAAGATCCTCGAAATACTCGAATGTCAGCAGGGAACCGCATATCAGCGGTTGTCCGAACTTATTGCCGAAATCACTTGCCCCGTTGGATGCCTTGATGAGAATATCCTCAGGAGTCTGATAAAGCCATTGACGTTCCTTTGTTTTCTTTTCCCACTTTCGTCCTCCGTCGGGACGAGGATAGGAAGTCATATAAACTGCAGTGCCGGCAATCGGGAACGCCCCTTTGCCTCCTGCCATACGGTCCCTTATTTCACCTCCGGTACCTGTAGCGGCTCCGTTAAAAGGTTCTACGGTAGTCGGAAAATTATGTGTCTCAGCCTTCAGCGAAAGAACTGATTCGTAATCGGTTATTTTAAAGAAATCCGCTTTATCCTGTGTTACCGGGGCAAACTGTTCCACAACAGGTCCGCTGATAAATGCGCAATTATCCTTGTATGCAGATACGACTTTATTATTATTGAGCTTAGTAGTGAGTTTTATCAACTGAAAAAGGGAGATCTCCTTTTCCTTACCGTCAATAATAAAGGTTCCGTTAAAGATCTTGTGACGGCAGTGTTCTGAGTTGACCTGTGAGAAGCCGAATATTTCACAGTCAGTTAGTTTTCTGCCGATCTTCCTGCTGAGCCTGTGAAGATATTTTATTTCTTCATTGCTGAGGGCAAGACCTTCCCTCCGGTTATAGTCACCAATATCATCAATATATTTCACAGGATCAGGAAGCCTGTCAGTTGTAAAGATACCCTGGTCAAGATTCTTATACAATGATTGCAGCATAGGATCCCAGTATGGTTGTGGTCCGGCCCTGCGAAACTCCTCAATCCTGGTGATTCCCTTTATGCCCATGTTCTGTGTAATCTCAACTGCATTTGTGCTCCAGGGGGTTATCATTTCCTTACGGGGCCCGATAAAAGTGCCATTGAGTTTTTCTTTTTCGATTTTAGACGCATTGCCGAACAGCCAGATCAGTTTGTCAGTATCTTTCTTCAGCAGTCTGTTTTTAACACCAACTGCGAAGATTGTTTTAACGGAGCTTTCAAAAAAAAGAATCATAATATCTGTTTAAGTCCGCTTCTTTCAAGAAAAGCATCTATGGATGGTTCCCTGCCCCTGAAGCTCACGTAAAGTTTCATAGGCTTATCGGTCCCTCCTTTTTCAAGGATATTATTTCTGAAGGAAGCTGCTGTTTCAGCGTTAAAAATACCTGTTTCCCTGAAATGAAAGAATGCATCAGCATCCAGCACTTCAGCCCATTTGTATCCGTAATAGCCGGCAGCATATCCTCCTCCGAAGATATGACTGAATGAAGCGCTCATGTTTGAACCTTCCACAGGCGGGAACAACTCGGTTTTCGACAATGCCGCGGATTCAAATAGGGTTATATCTTCTGTTACCTGAACGGTCACAGTGTGCCATGCCATATCAAGAAATCCGAAACCAAGCTGCCTGTTGCAGGCATACCCCTCATTGAAGGTTGAGGATTCCTTTATTTTTTCAATCAGTTTTTCAGGGATCCTTTCCCCTGTCATATAATGAACTGCCCATGACGAAAGCCATTCTTTCTCGTATGCATAATTCTCCATAAATTGAGACGGCAGCTCAACAAAATCCCTTGCGACACTGGTTCCTGATAGACTTTTATATGTGCATTTTGTCAGCATTCCATGCAGGGCATGACCGAACTCATGGAGAAATGTTGTAACCTCATTGAATGTAAGAAGAGATGGTTTTGTTTCAGTTGGTCTGGTAAAATTGGCAACGATTGATATGAGAGGTCTTATATCTGTTCCTTCCTCTCTAAGTTGTTCACGGTATCCGGTCATCCATGCGCCGCTGTTTTTTCCTTTTCTGGGAAAGTAATCAATATAAAGTACAGCAAGGAAAGTACCGTCAGCATCAAGAACCTCAAATACCTTCACTTCCTTATGATATACAGGTACAGAGTCATTCCTGACGAACTTTAAACCATAAAGTCTTGTGGCAAGACTGAAAATAGCTTTCTCCGCATTCTCAAGGACAAAATATGGTTTCAGGATCTCGTCATCAATGTCAAATTCAGCCTTCCTGAGTTTTTCGGAATAATAAGCCCAGTCCCATCTTTCAATCTCAACCTTATGTCCGTACTCAGCAGCGAATTTCTTAAGCTTATTATAATCTCTCACTGCAGCAGGTTTTGAGGCAGCATGCAATTCATTGAGGAATTTATCGACCCTGGCGGTTGTATCAGCCATCCTGTCGCCGAGGATCAGTTCGGCAAAATTGTTGAATCCCAGTATTTTAGCCAGCTCAACACGCAGGTTGACCATCTCCTTTACCAGCTGCCGGTTGTCGTTACTGTTGCCGTGAAAAGCCCTCGAAGTATAGGCTTTATGCATCTTTTCCCTGAGTTCCCTTTTATCACAGTATTGCATAAAGGGAATATAACTCGGGAAATGAAGGGTAAACACCCATCCTTCCTTATTCCTGTTCCTGGCTTCCATTTCTGCCATCTCCATAGCGCCTTCAGGAATACCTGACAGGTCATTTCTGTCTGTAATATGAAGCTCATATGAATTAGTGTCTTCCAGGATATTTTCTTCAAATTTCACGGCAAGGCGGGAAAGGTCCTCCGATATCTGCCTGAAGCGGATCTGATCTTTTTCATTGAGGCCGGCACCGCCAAGAATAAAGTTCCGATAGTTCTTTTCCACGAGCATTTTCTGCTCGGTTGTCAGTTCTGATGACTCCCTCGAATCATAGACACATCTGACCCTTGTGAACAGTTTTTCATTAAGGGTTATGTCGTTTGAAAACCGGGCGAGGAGAGGAGATACATAAGCAGTAACATCCTGAAGGTCTTTGCTGGTTTCAGCGCTGTTGAGGTTGAAAAGGACAGCAGTGACATCATCCAGTTTTCTGCCTGTTCTGTCGAGTGCGGCAATAGTATTTTCAAAATCCGGAATCTCCGGGTTTTGTGCTATTGCATTTATTTCTTCTGAAGCCGACTTAATGGTTTCCACGACAGCCGGTTTGAAATGAATCGTCCCGATAAGATGGAAAGGCGGTGTTTTAAACGGTGTGTTCCAGTCCTGGAGCAGCGGATTCATATAATTTTTTTTCAGAATGGCAGATCGCTCAGCTCATCATTTTCCGGGGGAGTATCCTCCAGTGTTATATCTGAGGGTGCATTCTGATCTTTGCCCTGTGCTGTAAGCTTCTCTATTTTCCAAACATCAAGATTGGTGAAGTAATTGACCTTGCCATCGCGTTCCCATTTGTTGCCCCTCAGGTTAAACCATATCTTAACATCTTCATTAAGAAATGATTCGTTGATAAGTTCACATTTATCCTGGGTAAGCTGGAACTTGATAAAGTCAACGAAGACAGCAGTACCTCCCGCCTCTTTTTTTTCGACTACAAATTCACGCTTTCTGAATTTGTCACTTACCTGGTTTACAGCTGAGATTTCAATGACCTTGCCTGTAGTTTCAAATGCCATAACCTGTTATTCTTCGTGGATAATAATCTTTTCAATTTTATCGCCCTGGCGGATCAGATCAATAACTTCAAGTCCTTCATATACCTTTCCGAAACAGGTATGCTGCCTGTCAAGGTGCCTGGTGTTTGTCCTGCCATGGCAGATAAAGAACTGCGATCCTCCGGTATCCCTTCCCGCATGTGCCATAGAGAGCACGCCCCGGTCGTGATACTGGTTTCCTCCGTTGAGCTCGCATTTTATCTTGTAGCCGGGTCCTCCCGTACCAATCCTGTGATCATTCAGATCCTTTGAGAACGGACAGCCTCCCTGGATAACGAAATTGGGTATGATGCGGTGAAATGCCAGCCCGTCATAGAATCCCTTTTTTGCCAGGGAAACAAAATTCTCGACAGTATTTGGCGCATCCTTTTCGTAGAAGTTTACTTTCATTACCCCTTTGGCTGTATGAATTTCGGCACTCCTCATTTACTCTACGATTTCAAGAAGCTCAACATCAAAGATGAGAGTGGAATAAGGTTTGATCTGATCGCCTGCTTCATTGGCTCCGTAGGCAATGCTCTGCGGAAGATAGATCCTGAATTTTGAACCCACAGGCATAAGCTGAAGAGCTTCAGTCCAGCCTGCAATGACTCCGGAGAGCGGAAATACAGCTGGCTCTCCTCTTTTGACTGAAGAATCGAATTCGGTGCCGTCAATAAGAGTTCCCACATAGTGAACCTTAACAACATTATCGGCCGTCGGTTTTGGTCCGGTCCCCATACTGATTACTTCGTACTGCAGTCCGCTTGAGGTAACAGTCACTTCTGCTCTCTCCTTGTTCTTCACCAGGAATGCTTCATTCTCCGTGATATAGTCTTTATACAATATCTTGTCAGCTTCTGCTTTCTTTTCATTCTTCTTTTGTTCACGGGCATTTACGAATACCATGATATAACTTTTTGCACTCTCTTCGGTCATGACCGCCTTCCCGTCCTTGCCATCAAGCATGGCTTTAGCTATCAGCAACGGATTAAGATCCAGACTGTCAGCCATAAGCCCAATATAATAAATAGTGCCCAGCGCATAAGCCAGCGAATCCGTATCACTTTTCATCTTCACTGATTTTACTGCGCTTTTTGAGCAGGAGCCAAGCATTATGGCCATCGCGATTGAGAGAACAACTAATCCCTTGATTTTCATATCAGATATTTTAAATTAAAATTTCCGCAAAGTTAACACTTTGGGTAAAGTAAAAAAGTCTTTGTTAACAATTTTCAGATTTTAACAGCCCTTATGAAATGCCTCTTGCCGGGAGGTCCCGGGAGTAGTGTTACCAGAAAGCCGCAAGCCCTCAGGTTTCTTTTAACATCACCTTTTGCAGAATAAGTCACTAATACTCCGTTGGTTGCTGTAATCTTCACTATTTTACTGATGATATCAGTTGTCCATATCTCAGGCTGCTTGTCAGGTCCGAATGCATCAAAAAAGACGAGGTGGAACGATCCGGTCAGATGATCAGTCAGCAGATCCCCTTTGATCTTCATCAGTGAGAAGTTCCTGCAGATCCTGTTCATTTGACCCCAGGCTGAATCGTGAATGAGCCTGAAGGTATTTTTGCCTTCATCCTCCGTAAAGTGATCATAGTTAAGTAATTTGACCGTCATCTCATCGAGAGGGTATTTTTCGATGGCAGTATAATAAACTTCCCTTTGCCCTTTGGCACTTCTGATTGCTGTCAGCAGCGCATTGAGACCTGTGCCTAAACCAACCTCGAAAATATGAAGGGGATCGTCACTGCAGTATTCAAATCCGTTTCTGATGAAGATATGTTCAGATTCCTGTATTGCTCCATTCACTGAGTGGTAATGCTCATCCAGCTCCGGAACATATATTGTATGTGATCCGTCAGCAGTTGTAATTATTCTTCTCATCCTCCATCACGCCATTGTGCCATTGAGCCTTTGTACCTTTTTATATTTTCATTCCAATTACCATGACGTCATCAACCTGATCGCGTTCACCCTTCCATTTTTCAAAGGTTGTGTCAAGGATCTCCTTCTGCACCTCCATGGGTTTGTTATGATTTTTCAGCAGCAGATCCTGGAATGGTTTATACATGAATTTCTTTCCTTTGGGACCTCCGAACTGATCTGCATATCCGTCTGAGAAAAGGTACAGGTAATCGTCTTTTTCGATCTTTATTGCCTGGTTTGTAAAGGGAGTGAATGAGATGAAGTGTATCCCGATAGGCATTCTGTCGGCTTCATATTTTATCATTTTACTGTCCCTGATCAGGTAAAGTGGATTATTGGCTCCCGCATAGTCAAGTTTTCCGGTATTCATGTCGAGAATGCATAATGATATATCCATTCCGTCTCTTGCTTCCCCTGTCAATCCTTTCTGTTTCAATGTGTTGATGATTTCATCCCTTAGAAGGTTCAGGATCATTGCAGCATCAGTGATATCCCTTGTATTGACTATCTCCTCAAGGAAAGCATGACCAAGCATGCTCATGAATGCACCAGGGACACCATGCCCGGTGCAATCACCGGCTGCAATAATAATCCTCTCCTGCTTTTTTACTCCCCAGTAAAAATCACCGCTTACAATGGCTTTGGGTTTATAAAGAATAAAATTATCTATTCCCCATGAATTAAGGAAACCGATGGGAGGGAGGACAGCTGACTGGATCCTGCTTGCATACTGTATACTGTCTGTTATCGACTGGTTTTTTTGCTCAATGATCTCTTTCTGTTTGAGGATTTCGGAATTCATGACCTCAAGGTCTGCATTTATCTTTTCAATTTCCTTCCTTCGTTCAGCAAGCAGACGGTTTTTCTTTCTGGTGGAGATGAGACCAAAAAGAATTATCACAGCAACAAGCAGCATAAGAGAACCAACGCCTACTGACAGTTGTCGTGCAAGCCGCTCGTTCTTAAGCTCGGTCTCTTTCTGTAATTTGTCCTTTTCCAGGAGCTGATTGGTTTGTGCCAGGGCAACGCTATCCCGGTCTTTACGTTCCATCAGGAGATTATCAATAGCCTGTTGCTGCTGAAGGGCTCTTACTTCCTGTTCTCTCTGCCTGAGTTCGTATCTTTCTTTTTCAAGGGTAAGCGATTGGGTTAGTCTGTCACTCTCCGATCTCTCAAGAGCTCTTTCATTGATCAGCAGCTTGATTTCATTCTCCCTTCGCGACGATTCAGCTCTCAGGGTCTTCAGCTCCAATCCTCTTATCTCTTCTGTTGCCACTTCATTCCTTATTCTTTGTTCTGTGGCTTCATATTCTGCAAGATCGTCTGCTCTTTCCTGTTCAGCGATACGGTCAGAATAGTTCAGCGAATCCCGCAGATTAAGATGTTTTTCATAATACTCCAGGGCCTTTACGAAGTCATTTCCTTTTTCAAGTACATCTGAGTAATCCCTGTAGCATAACTGCAGTACATTGAGATTTCCTGATGCTTTTGCAGATTCAATACAGCTCAGGCAATACATTTCGGCATGGTAATTATCACCTTTATTGAAATATATCTTTGCAATAATCCGGTTTATTCGCGCCACTTCATCGTTTCTCCCTGAACTCTTCGCATATTGAAGAGCTTTTTCAAAGCACCTGAGCATCTCTGTCTGGTTTCCGAAATTCTGATGGCAAATTGCTATGTTTGACCAGACATCAGTCAGAAAATAATCATCTGATCCTCCTTTTTCTGACATCTCAACAGCTTTCCTGAAGTTTTCCAGGGCTGAATTCAGATCCTTCTTCCTGAACATCAGAAATCCTGTCTGGTTATAAACGGATGCAATATTTTTGAAATCATTTACGGGCAGATATTCAGATAATAACTTCTGGTATTCATCATAGGATTTATCGTACAGATCCATCCGGGTATAAAGAGTCCCTAATTTATCAGTACACCTCAACAGTCCGGTTGTGTCCTTTGATTTTTCAAAGTAGAAACGGGCAGCGTTATACCATCTGGCTGATAATGAATCTAATGGCAGATAATAATATGATCTTCCGGCCAGCTCTGCTGCAGATGCGGGCATGCGGGGATCTTTCCCGCCATATAATATGAATTCCTGTTCAGAATACTGAGCAGATTTCTTGTATACTCCTGCCCGGAAATAATTCCAGGCAAGGATTTTCAGGATCCTTGCTTCATTTTCCTTATCACCAAGCTTTGTATATGCTGCCGATGCCCGAAGGTAATTACGAAGAGTCTCTTCCCAGTCACCCTGAATTTCGTATATTGAAGCAAGTAATTCATAACCTGCTGCTTCAATTTCGGTAAGGTTCTTCTCCGATGCAATGTCAAGTGATTTGGAAATATATGTCTGTGCACTGTCGTTCTGACTGATAAAACTGAACCTTTGAGCTGTTTCCAGATATTCAGTTGCTTTTAATGAATCGGCTTCCCTTTCCCGGATCAGCTTAACTCTGACAAGAGTTGTGTCCTGCCCTTCCGCCATGTACAGAAATGATGAAAAGGCTGTCAGCAGGATCATTATTGCAGCTTCTCTTCTCATCAGTTAAGGGTATAGGTTAGTCCGAGATGAATACTTCGTCCCGTCTGGGGATTGTAGGGGAGTGGAGTCTTCATTCCTGAATATACAGGACCTCCGTATCTTTCATCAAATATGTTATTCACTTTGATGTATCCGTTCAGATTAGCTCCGATCTGGTAATTTGCTACAGCATTCATGCTGTACGAACCATCAAAGTCTTTAAAGATAGTCTCATAAACATCCTTAAAAGGTATAATAAGCCTTAGCCAGCTTGATTCCCAAATGCTTGTAACCTGCAGATAAAGGTTCTTTACAGGCCTCATTGAAACTTTCATCTGGCCGTAATGGCTGGGAATAAGCTTGAAATTGCTTATGAAATCGCTGGCATAATCAGTGGCAATCTGGAAGATTTCAGGAAATTTCTGGCTTGAGGTTCCAAATGTAAGACTGACCTCGCCGTTAAGATGTATTGATTTTACTATGTCATTGAGCCTGATAGTACCCTGGAGGCCGTAAAGTCTTGATACTGAATTGTCACTGTTTATTCTTTTAACTACGGTAGCTGTATCGGATTTGATTATAGCCAATGGAAGGTCCAGTTCCGATGTACGAACTAATCCATCAACAATGGAATTCCTGATCTCATTATAATATATCGACACATTAAGGCTTAGTCCTTTTTTATATTTCCTGATAAGGCCTAATTCCACTGACATATATTTTTCAGGTTTAAGATCAGGATTTGGAACAGCTATATAGATCAGGCTGTCGCGATTTAATCCGGCTCTGTAAGCAAGCGACTGCCATGCAAGGGATGATGGAGGAGCTTTGTATGCAAATCCGACAGAAGCTCTGAAACTGGTTCTTGGATTCAATATGTAAAGCCCTGCCAGCCTGGGACTTAAACTGGTACCATACTTGGAGTTGTCATCAATTCTGACACCGCCCATGAACCTGAACGATTGGAGGGAATAATATGCCTGCGAGAAAAGTGAAAAATTATGGTAAACAAGAGGATTGATCCCGAAATTACCCGATAAAGTATCGAGGAGGGCCACTTTTGTACTGAAATAACTGTATTCGCGCTGGTTGAACGGGGCATCAAGAAAATTTGTCTGGGGAAGGTTTCCGGAATACTGGTAAGTGAGTCCGGACATGATCTCCAGGTTATTTACAGGCATAACTGTAAACAATTGCTCAAACAACATGTCGCTTCCTGCAGAATATCTGTAAACCTTATCTGTATAATCAATGAAAGTGATCCCCATGCTGGAGTTATTATCCATTTTATAAATAAGATTTGAGAAATTCGTGGTAGTATTGAACTTTGGGGACCACTCACGATTATAGCTTAAAGTAGTTGACCTGATATTCTCGCCCCAGTAATTCTGTGGATTATTATATTTATAAAAATAAGGCGACTGGCTGAGCGAACTATGTGTTCGTCTGTACATATTATTGAATGACAGGGATATCCCTCTGTATTTTATCTGGAAGCCCAGATTATTGCTTGCTGCGGGCAGATCTTCAATTGCCGGAAGGGTCAAGGATCCTTCATAATTTACCGGAAAGTTTTCATTAATGAAATCGGGAGGTTCGATGCCGTTATTGCGAAGGATTGTTTCAGTTATCACGAGAGGTTCATAATCTGTACCACCAATATTATAAATGATATTGGACTTCTGAAGAAAATGCAGCGGATTATAAACCTCCTCGTATCTTTTCTTGATATTCAGATCGCTCACTTCGCTAAGACCCCCGTAGAATGTGTATTGCATTATGTTCTTATTCTTGCCCGTCTTGCCTCCCACTATAAAGTTGCCGCTCCGGTAATCAAGCTGTCCCAATCCGATATCGCCCATAACGAATGTGCCTTTATCAGCTTCCTTGGTAATGATATTGATCACACCGGATACCGCATCTGCTCCGTAGACCGCAGCTGCCGGACCATATATTATCTCAATTCTTTCAGCCTGGCGCACAGGAAGCTGAGCGCCAATAGGCATGCCGATAACCGCACCTGGTTTTATGGGAAGGCCGTTGATAAGGATCATTGTATAAAGGTTTCCTGGAAGCCCTCTCAGTTCAAAGCTCTCACCAAGCTCACCGGATCCCGGTTGTGAAACTCGAATGCCTGGCAGGCTTTTTATAATGTCAATCAGGGAATTATAATGATTAAGGACTATTTCTTCCCTGGTTACAACATAAATGGTGATAGGCAGTTCCCCTATACGTTTTGAGCTGCGGCTGGCAGAAATAACATTCATCTCTGCTGTATCGACAGAGAAAACCAGGTCATCGGCATCAAGCTGGTCAATCTTTCGCTGTTCGCTGATATCAGTCTGCTGCCCTGCGAGATAAACAGAACAGAGCATAAAGAAAACAACTGAAAGGATTTTTGATTTCATCACTGAAAAGTTCATGATAAAATTATTAAAAATAAACTTAACAGGGTAATTTATTATTGTGCCTTATGACATCCTGAATCTATGGTTTTAAGAGCCAATTTGTTTTATTCTTAAAAAGAAATTGTTAACGGACTGTGCTTTTTTATCAGTAAAATATTATTTTTATTTCCTGATTTTAAACAGTAATCATTAATAAACATATTCTGATATAAATACGACCATGAAGAAAAACCAAACAAGGCGGGACTTCCTCAGAGTGTCTGCAGCAGGCGCTCTGGGAGCACTGGCATTCTCGCAGTATTCATGCAGGAATGCTGCAAAGAAAGCAGCACCGGCAGCCGCAGCAGTTGTTGACCGCAAGAGCTTTAATATCGGTCTTCAGCTTTATACGATCCGTGATGCCATGACAGCAGATGTCCCGGGTTCACTGAAGATAGTATCAGATCTGGGTTACAAATTCGTAGAACTGGCTGATTATAACATGGAAACCAGGAAATTCTATGGCTATGTGCCTGAGGAATTCATCAAGATGGTTAACGATCTTGGAATGGAAGTAATCGGAAGCCATACACAGGTTGAAGGCGCCGGAGTTACCCTTGACAATGCACGCACTATGGCAGAAGACCATGCCAAGCTTGGTGTTAAGTACTGCCTGCAGCCATGGATAGTCGAAGAAATGCGCAACTCAATAGCCACATATCAGCGTATGGCAGCCAACTGGAACCAGATAGGCGGAGTGATGAAAGAATTCGGGATCCAGTTCGGGTATCATAACCACAACTTTGAGTTTGCCACCGTGGAAGGCAAAGTCCCCTATTTTGATGTGATGCTTGCTGAGCTTGATAAAGACCTTGTGACCATGGAACTCGATATGTTCTGGACAACCAAGGCCGGTCATAATCCTGTTGACCTGTTCAAGAAGTATCCGGGCAGGTTCCATCTCTTCCACCTGAAAGACGCATATACCAAAGAAGCTCCTTTCTATGATGTCATCAAAACCGATATCGCTCCGGTAGGTGAAGGCGTGATCAACTTCAGGGAGATCATCGCTGCAAAAGACATCGCTGGCATGAAGTATATGATAGTTGAACAGGACGACAGCAGGGATAACACCATTATGGCTGATATCGAAAAAAGCATTGTCAACCTTACAACAAAGATCCTTGTTTAAATAACCGGTAACCGGCAGCCGGTCACCGGTTGCCGGTCTTTTACCAGTTCGAATTATACCACGATCTTACGTCCGTTGCTGTCATTCCTGCCATCCGGGCAGCTTCAATGCCAAGATCACCGTCTTCAAATACCTCTATATGAGAAGGATCGACCTTCATTAATTCAGCACATTTGAGGAATGTTTCGGGATGCGGCTTGAAGTTGTCCACATCGTTCGCAGTAACAATAATATCAAAGTATTTCCTCAATCCGGTCAGCTCAAGCGTGCGTTCAACGGCTTCCCTGTGACCTCCGGTCCCGACAGCCATCGGAAGTGTTCCATAGTATTTCTTTACTATATCAACTACAGGTTCTATTGGTTTGGCAAGATGCTGTACCTTGTAGAACTCAGCAAGCTTCATTTCCAGTATCTGTTCAATGGTGACGCTTCCTTTAAGATTGCTCTTATTGATTATTTCATTTGCGATAAACCATCCCGGACTACCGGTATGCTTTTTCAGGAAGGCATTATCTATATGCGCACCGTACCTGGTGCAGGCTTTTTTCCATCCGTCAAAGTGAAAAGGCATTGTATCGGCAAGAGTGCCGTCAAGATCAAAAATAAGACCTTTTATACCGGGTTGAATATCATATTGCATAGCATGCTTCTGATTAAGAGGTCAAATGTAAAAATAAAATATTGAAAAGCCGGAAGAACAGATGATACGAATTCATTACGGCGGATTAAAGATTAAATGCATATTTCCCCAATTATTTAGTTGTACTGAATTGATTATCTTTGCTATGAAAGAAAAATATTATAGTACTTGATATGAAGGACAAGGATAAAATAAAAGAATCTCTTCAGCAAGAACTTGATGATCTGAGGCGGAAGTATAATTCACTTAAGGAATTATACGAAAAAGAGGTAAGTGTGCTGAAACAGACAGAAAAGAAACTGGCTCACGCTGAATATCTTCTGGATTGCATTATGAACAATCTTCCTGATCATATTTATTTTAAAGACCGGGAAAGCCGCTTCATCAGGATAAGTAAGGATCATGCTCATTCCTTTGGTTTCAAAGATCCTTTGCAGGTTATTGGCAAGACCGACTTTGATTTTTTTACTGAAGAACATGCACGCCAGGCTTATGAGGATGAACAGGCAATAATCCGGACAGGTGAGCCGCTGAGCAGGGAAGAAAAACTGACATGGCCGGATCGTCCTGATACATGGTCCTTAACAACCAAGATGCCGTTGCGCGACAAGAAAGGAGACATTATCGGCACATTCGGAATATCGCGGGACATCACAAGAAGCAAGCTGGCGGAAGAGGCATTACGGGAGAGCGAGGAGCACTACAGAATCTTGTTTAACGAGGCCCTGGACGGGATCTGTCTGGCCGATGCTGAAACAGGTCATATCATTGACTGCAACCAGGCGTTGTTGTCTTTAGTAGGCAGAGAGCGGGATGAACTGATAGGGCAACCGCAAAGGATTTTGCACCCACAAGATGAAAAAAAGGCAGCCTTCTCTACTACATTTGAGCAACACATAACGGATAAAGACGGTAAAACTCTGGAAACGCAAATTGTTACCAGTACAGGCATTATAAGGGAAGTGGAAATAAAAGCCAATTCCATAAATATTCATGGCAGGAAAACACTGCAGGGGGTATTTCGCGACATTACCAAGCGCAAACTGGCTGAAGAAACGCTGGCTCAGGAACAATATCTGATGCGTACCCTTATGGATAACCTTCCTGACCATATCTATTTCAAAGACCACGCAAGCCGCTTCATCAGGATCAATAAGGCTCTGTCCCAATTCCTCGGTTTAAATGATCATAACCAGGCAGTTGGAAAGACAGACTCTGACTTTTTTACCGGGGAACATGCACAACAGGCATACCAAGATGAACAGAATATCATTCGGACCGGGCAATTGTTAAGCCTGGAAGAAAAGGAGACACATCACGATCGTCCCGACACGTGGGTTTCAACTATTAAACTACCCATGCGAGACAAAAAAGGAAATGTCATCGGTACATTCGGTATATCAAGGGACATCACCCAACGCAAGCTGGCGGATGAAGAGATTAAGCTGAAAAATGAGCTTCTTCAGACCATTAACTCCGAAAAAGACAAGTTCTTTTCCATCATAGCCCATGACCTGAAGGGCCCGCTAAGCGCCTTTGTTGGAGCCACGCAAATATTGACGGAAGAAATTCAGAATATGACACTGGAGGAGATTAAGGAGATTACTGTCAGCATGAGGGAATCAGCCGCCAGCATCTATGGGCTGCTTGAGAACCTTCTTGAATGGTCAAGACTGAAACGGGGCATGTTGGATTTCAGCCCTCAGGCATTTAATGTGAAACAAAAGATTTCTGCATGTATTGAGGTATTATCAGAATCAGCACTAAAGAAGGAAATTAAGATAAACTACTCTCTCCGGGAAGATTTAGAAATTAAAGCTGATTTACATATGTTCGAAACCATTGTCCGTAACCTGGTTTCCAACGCAATAAAGTTTACTCCAAAGAGCGGAGAGATTAGCGTCTCAGCAATAGTCACACCGCATAGTAATATTGAAATAAGAATATCCGATACAGGAATTGGGATGAACAGGGAATTGATTGATAAGCTGTTCCTGCTAAATGAAAATACGCGAAGGACAGGCACAGAAGGTGAACCAAGTACAGGACTTGGATTGTTGCTATGCAAAGAGTTTATCGAAAAACACAATGGTAAGATATGGGTCGAAAGTGAGGAAGGAAAGGGAAGCACCTTTAGTTTTACAGTACCGGATAAGGTTTAAGAAGGCACTAGACACTAGGCACTAGGCGTTAGGGAATAGGAAGAACTGATAATAATAGATATGTCTGTAAAGAGTTATAAGGATTTGAATATATGGCAACGAAGTATGGATTTGGTTGAATTAATATATCGGGTTACTGAAGATTTCCCTTCGAAAGAGAGCTTTGGATTAATATCTCAAATGCGAAGAGCGGCAGTTTCGGTACCATCTAACATTGCTGAAGGTTATGGAAGACAGTCAACTGGCAGTTACTCGCAATTTCTTTCTATAGCCAGAGGTTCTTTGTTTGAATTGGAAACACAAGTCGAAATTTGTATCCGGTTAAAATATTTTCATAAAAATGAATCGGAAAAATTGATTGCTGAAATTGTAGAAATCAGCAAAATGATCTCATCCCTAATCTCAAAATTACACTAATGCCTAATGCCTAACACCTAACGCCTAATGCCTAACACCTGAATTATGAATTACCAAGATAAAACCAAAGACGATCTCATAAAAGAGCTGCAGAAATTACAGCTGGATTATGATTCATTAAAAACATCATACGAAAAAGATATCACCGAACGTAAGCTGGCAGAGGAGGAGTTGCTGGAGTCCGGGATTCCTGACAAAGAGCTGATAGACCTGTCCCGCGATGTTATTTTTTCGCTGACGCCAAAAGGATTGTTTGGTTCTATGAATCAGGCGTTCGAGAAGACCACCGGCTGGCAAACGCAGGAGTGGATCGGGAAACCATTCACGGATCTGCTGCATCCGGAAGATATTCCTTTAGCTGCGGAACGTTTTTCGAACTTGATGAAGGGACACACAGCTCAGGCGGTCGAGTTGCGCATACGAAAAAAATCCGGAGACTATACCTGCACCGAGGTACTCGCCTCCCCACGAATGAAAAAAGGAATGATCATAGGTCTTCTGGGCATTGCCCGCGACATCAACGAGCGCAAGAAGGCGGAAGAGGCGTTGCACCAAAGCGAGAAACGCTATCGAAACCTGTTCGAAACTGCCTCAGACAGTATTTTCATTGTCGATCGAACAACGGGCAACTTTGTTGACGCTAATCCTGCCGCATCGCGACTCTACGGTTATTCTAACGAAGAGTTTCTGCGCATCACGACAAGAGATGTCTCTGCTGAACCGAAAAAAACTGAGGCAGCAATTGACGATGGCATAATCCAGGTCCCTTTGCGCCTTCATCGTCGGAAGGACGGTACGGTATTCCCGGTTGAAATTACGGGCAGCTATTTCACGCAGGGCGGGCGAAACCTGCATACAGCATTTATCCGCGACATCACCGAACGCAAACAGACGGAGGAGGCGCTACACGAGGACGAAATGAAACTGAAAACACTTTTAGAGATACTCCCAATCGGAATCTCCATTCTTGATGCGGAACGCAACGTAGTCTTTGTTAATCCTGCCCTGGAAAGGATTCTAAACATGACCAAAGATGGTCTTATCAGAGGAGATTATAAGAATCGAAAATACATCAGACCTGATGGAACTCAAATGCCTGAAGAAGAGTTTGCAAGCGTCCGAGCGATCGGGGAGCAACGAGTGGTACACAACGTTGAGACCGGAGTCCTGATGGAAGATGGCAATGTGATCTGGACGAATGTTAGTGCGGCACCTGTTGCATCTCCGGATTGGAAGGTGGTTATCATCACTACGGATATCACCGAACGCAAGCTCGCCAAAGAGGCGCTGCGCGAGAGCGAGGAGCACTACAGGATCCTGTTTAACGAGGCCCTGGACGGGATCTGTCTGGCGGATGCAGATACAGGCCTTATCATTGATTGCAATCAGGCGATGTCGTCTTTAATAGGCAGAGGGCAGGTGGAACTGATAGGGCAATCGCAAACGATTTTGCATCCACCAAGTAATAACAAGGCAACCTTCTCTCCCACATTTGAGCAACACCTGACCGATAAAGAAGGTAGAACTCTGGAAACGCAAATTGTGACCAGTACAGGCATTATCAGGGAAGTGGAAATCAAAGCCAATCTCGTGAATATTCGTGGCAGGAAAACGTTGCAGGGAGTGTTTCGTGACATCACCGAACACAAACAGGCAGAGAAGGCGCTTCACCTGGAGAAAGAGAACTTTCGCCATTCTCTGGATGATTCCCCTCTCGGAGTGCGTATTGCCACGATAGAAGGGAATACGATTTATGCTAATAAGATTCTTCTGAATTTCTACGAATATAATAGCCTTGAGGAACTCCAAAGAACACCTTTAAAGGATCGCTATACACCGGCAAGCTATGTTCAGGCTCAAAAAAGAAAACACCAGCGAGAACGCGGTGATTTAAGTGCCTCCGATTATGAAATCAGCATCGTCAGGAAAAATGGAGAAATCCGCCATCTCCAGGTTTTCCGCAAGGAAGTTTTATGGGACGGCGTCAGGCAGTTTCAGATCCTCTACAATGACATCACTGAGCGTAAGAAGGACGAAGAAGAGATCAGAAAATCAAA
>CAZGGZ010000058.1:0-10130 GCA_964525415.1 uncultured Rikenellaceae bacterium
AGCTGTTGTGAACCTGCACAGCCAGTATATTTTCACCCTGTATTAAACAAATCTTAAGCTTATTCTTATCGATCTGGAATGACTCCGGCTGACCACCCCGGTACATGGCTGCTTCATGATCGTTACCGGCCTGGTTATATGCAGGATGTACACCGGAGATGCCTACCCGTGCTATCTCGAAATCATTTAGATATGCCACAAAAGCATCATCATAATCGATGTTAAGGATGGCAGACCGGATTTCGGAAGTATCGTTAACGTTGAATTTTATCCTTATATAAACCGACATGCATGATTGAATGGTTGTATTATCGTCATTATCTCCGTATCCGAAACCTCCTGCACCCTGTGCCCATGAAGCATCATCAAATGCTAAAATCCTCCATAACGGATCCGGCTCGGAAGCTCCTATAAAGTATTTCCAGGTATCATAATTGTAAACGACAGTTTCCCAGTGATTTATTGACTGTCCTTTCAGCAATCCCGTGGAATTGACACCAAGCAACAGGATAAGAAAACAATACTTTTTCATGGTTTGCCATAAAAATACTACAAATAACCAATTACCAATTACCAATAACCAAAACCAATAACCTTTATCTTTACCATCAATAATGCAATCTGGTTTGCCATGAAACGATCACTGCTTCTTTATATTCATTTTATGGTTTTATTGTGTATACAGGTACCTGCAGATGCACAGTATATACCTTCATCCAAAAGAGTATTTACAAGGCAGGACTCTCTGCGGGGATCAATAACCCCGGAAAGAGCCTGGTGGGATATTGCATATTATCATCTTGATATATCTGTAAAACCATCTGACAGCACTATTTACGGAACCAATACGATCACATACAGGGTCATTGAACCTGCAGAATTAATGCAGATTGATTTGCAGGAACCTATGAATCTCCTTAAGGCTGAACAGAACGGAACAATGCTTGAGTTTATGCGCGAAGGAAATGTGTTCTGGATCAGGATGAAGGAAAAGCAGGAGGCAGGTAAAACATACTCCCTGGTTTTAAGCTACGGTGGCAAGCCTCATGTTTCATCAAGGCCTCCGTGGGAGGGAGGAATCACATGGCGAAAGGACAGGAATGGACTTCCTTTTATTGCGTCATCGTGCCAGGGCGACGGAGCGAGCCTATGGTGGCCCTGCAAGGATCATATGTATGATGAACCCGACAGCATGCTGATAAGCGTCACGGTACCATCAAATCTTATGGATGTTTCAAACGGAAGGCTGAGGAGTGTGGTAAAGAACAAAAAGGCAAAGACTTCTACCTATAACTGGTTCGTGGCCAATCCTGTAAATAATTATGGCGTAAATATCAATGTGGGCGATTATGCCCACTTTTCTGAAGTGTTCAACGGAGAAAAAGGGAAACTGGATTGTAATTATTATGTTTTAAAGGAGAACCTGGAGAAGGCAAAAGTTCATTTCAGGCAGGCAGCGATGATGCTTGCCGCTTTTGAGCACTGGTTTGGTCCGTATCCTTTCTACGAGGATGGTTATAAGCTGGTTGAAACGCCTTACCTTGGAATGGAGCACCAGAGTTCAGTTACATATGGCAACGGCTACCGGAACGGGTATCTTGGCAGGGATTTAAGCGGATCGGGCTGGGGTGATAAATTTGACTTTATCATCATCCATGAATCCGCCCATGAATGGTTTGCGAATAGCATAACCTATGAAGATGCAGCTGACATGTGGATCCATGAGAGCTTTGGGAACTATTCCGAATGTTTGTATGTTGAATATCACTTTGGTAAAGATGCGGGTGCCGAATATGTTCTTGGAAGCCGGAATAATATCAGGAATGACAGTCCTGTGACAGGAATATATAATGTTAATGTCAGCGGTTCAGGTGACATGTATTACAAAGGAGGGAATATGCTTCATACGATCCGTCAGATAGTGGGTGATGATGAAAAGTGGAGGGAAATACTTCGGGGACTTAACAGGGATTTCTATCACCAGGTTGTAAAAGGCTCACAGATAGAGAATTATCTTGTAGAAAAAACCGGATTGAACCTTAAGCCGGTATTTGACCAGTATCTCAGGGATGTAAGGATCCCCGTTTTTGAGTACTATGTAAAAGAAGATGAGCTCACTTTCAGGTGGAACAATTGTGTGCAGGGATTTAACATGCCGGTTAAGATCTATGTAAACGGAGAACCCCGGGATCTGTCTCCGGCTGCCAGGTTTTCATCCATAAAACTTAAAGTTCAGAATGCCATTATAACAGTTGACCCGGATTATTATGTTGCTTCAATGAATATGACCGGGAAATAGGACAATCGTTATGCATTGAAGCGCCCCCGGGTTTCTCAATCCCCGACCACTGCATAATACATCTTATCCGGGACAATATATTTCTTAAGATTTGCCTCCTTGGCTTTCCATTCCATCACAAAAGGCTTTAGATCATCAAGTGTGATCTTGTCGATAGATTCTCTTGTCCTCTGCATGTTATAGCCGAAAATATGGTCCTTCCCAAAGGTAATTTTATGTATATTTCACTGATTTAAATAACCAGCAAAATGAAAAGGGCTAATATATTACTCGCATTAAGTTTTGTGTTCATAATATCGTATTCCCAGGAGAATACATTTCTGTCAGATATTTATTCATACATAGAAAATACATCGGTCTATGAGATGAACCAGGAGGAGGGACACACTCCGCTTGTTCCATATCGGTCAGCTGATGAAGCATTAATCAGTAACAGGCAAAAAGCAGGAAACTGCATGTCACTTAACGGCACATGGAGATTCCGTTTCAGTGAGGTCCCCGAAGGGACTCCGGCAGGCTTTTTTCAGGAGAATTTCAATGACATGAAATGGGACACTATTCATGTTCCCTCAAACTGGGAGATGCAGGGATTCGGCGACCCGCTGTTCAGGAATGTACAAACTCCGTTCAAACCAGATCCGCCATTTGTGCCGAGAGAATATAATCCGACAGGCTCATACAGAAGAAGCTTCAATCTGCCGTCAGGATGGAAGGACAAAGAGATCTTCCTGAGGATGGAGAAGACAGCATCAGCATCTTTTGTCTGGATCAATGGGAAAGAAGTTGGGTATAACGAAGGAGCTCAGGAGCCGGCTGAGTATAATATCACAAAATACCTCAGGTCCGGCAGGAACCTGATAGCTGTTCTGGTCACAAAATATTCTGACGGGTATTACCTTGAAGATCAGGATTACTGGCGTCTTGCAGGGATCTTTGATGATATTTGGCTTTTCGCAACACCAAAGTCCCATATTTTCGATTGGTACGCAATTACAGATCTCGATGAGACTTATACTGATGCAAGGCTTGATCTGACTGTCGATGTGAAAAACTATTCACCGGCAGCTGCAAATGATCTTGCTCTGAGGGCAAAGCTTTTTGACGGTGAAAAGAAAACCGTTAAAACCATGGACTCTGAAAGATTCCAGTTGCCAGGTTCCGGAAAACAAACGATCAAACTGTCGGCTGATATTAAAAATCCAGATCAGTGGTCAGCGGAATACCCGAATCTTTATACCCTTACTTTCGAGCTGCTTGATTCGCATGGAAAAACTATTGAAGCTGTCTCCGGAAAGATCGGCTTCAGGGAGACAGAGATCAGGAACCAGGTTTTCTATCTTAACGGGATGCCTGTAAAGCTGAATGGTATCAACAGCCATATGCAGCATCCAGTACTTGGACATACTATGAACGAAGCCACTATCCGGAAGGATTTAAGCATCCTTAAGCAATTCAATATCAATTGTGTACGAACATCACATTATCCTCCGGTAATCAGGTATCTGGAGATGGCAGATGAATACGGCATTTATATTGTTGATGAAACCGGTGATGAATCGCATGCAACGGAATACGTTTCCCGGAAGAGTGAATGGGAGGGAATGTACCGTGAAAGAGCCCGGAAGATGGTGCTGCGCGACAGGAATCATCCATGCATACTTTTCTGGAGTGCAGGCAATGAAAGCGGGGAAGGAGATAATATCTGTGCTGTTATTGATGAAGGTAAGAAGTATGATAAGACCCGTTACTGGATGTACGGAGGGAATGCCTTTGCGCAACGATGTGAGGATATAATCGGTCCAAGATACCCGCATCTCCACAGTCTCATCCGTGATGTTTTCCTTATCCCTGACACTGTTGATCCGCGTCCGTCATTCCTTGATGAGTATGTGGCTGTTACCGGTAACGGAGGAGGCGCCCTGGATGATTACTGGGATGCATTCCGCAATTATCCGAGAAGCATGGGCGGAGCAATATGGGATTTTGTGAGCACCGGGATCACCGAAAAAGTAAAGTCCCTGAAGGACGCCTCAGAAAATAATATTCAGGTGAACGTGATGGGACGGGCAACATTGGTTCCGGGCATATCAGGAAAAGGTATTGACCTTAACGGACACGACCAGTGGGTGGAGGTTTACAGGGATGAAGCGCTGGAAATAACCGGAGATCAGCTTACCCTGTCGATATGGGTATTCCCCAGGTCACTCAGCAGTTTTTCAGGTACACTGATCACCAAGGGCAATAACCAGTTCGGAATTCATCAGACAGGAAAAGACTTTCTTGAATTCTATGTAACAACCGCAGACAAACAGGCAGTGAGAATGGCACTGCCTGAAAACTGGGAAAACAACTGGCATTTTGTTACAGCCGGTTATGACGGTAAAGCTATCTTCATAACCATTGACGGAAAAGAAAGCGAGAGAAGAGCAGTTACAGGCAGTATCAGGAATACTCCCTTCCCGGTCAATATCGGAAGGAATGTTGAGATCCACGGACAGGAGACCAATGTATATATCTGTGATGCAATTATTGATCAGGTTGGTATTTTCGGAAGCAGCATCAATGCTGAACTTCTTAAATCACCATCTGAGGGACTGAAAAAAGAAGCTGCATTATGGCTTGATTTTGAGGAGATAACCACAGGAGGAGAATACTTCAGCTATGGTATCGGTGCAAGAACTTACGGAGCCATCTGGCCGGACCGCCGCCCTCAGCCTGAAATGTGGCAGATTAAGAAATCAGGTCAGCCTGTTTCCGTGAGACTTGTTTCAGAAGAAAAGCAGGAGGTTGAGATCTTCAACCGGTATCTCTTTACAAATCTTGATGAACTTCAAACAGTGTGGATGTTGAAGGCTGATAATGAAATAATTCAGAATGGTGTCCTTGTTGCATCAATACCTCCGGGTGAATCAGGCATAATGAAAATCCCGTTTAGCAAACCTGAAATAGCACAGGGAGCTGAGTATCGTCTTTTATTTAGTTTTCGGCAGAAAGGTAAAGCATCATGGGCTGATGACGGATTTGAAATTGCATGGGAAGAACTTGACCTCCCATGGCACAGCCCTGTTCAGAGTGAAGTAAAACAATCTGTTAATAAACTAACAGTAACTGATGAAAATGAAAGGCTGATAATAAGCGGAGATGGTTTCAGGTATGTATTTGATAAGCGGGAAGGTATTGTTGAATCAATGATGTTATCAGGCAGGGAGATGATCAAAAGGGGAGCGCAGCTGAATGTCTGGCGGGCGCCGCTTGCAAATGAGACTGATGAATGGACATTCTGGTCATCGAACAGCAAGCACCGTTCAGAGATCTACGGACGATTTGCGGCAACAGAATGGTATGCGTCAGGGCTGAATGACCTGAAGTCGCAGAAAGAAAGTTTCATCTGCAAAGTCATAGATGATCAAAACGTTGAAATCAGCATTAACAGTATAGCTACGCTTGGTACTTACCGCGGAGCATTTCTGAATCGTTATAAATACATTATTTCAGGAACAGGAGAAATGACTGTCAGGCACTCGGTAATACCAAACGGGGATATGCCATCATGGCTGCCAAGAATGGGAGTCGATTGGATACTGAACAATTCATTGCAGAATGTTGAATGGTACGGAAGGGGACCGCAGGAAAACTATCCTGACAGGAAGAGCGGATACAAAACCGGCATTTACAAATCGTCTGTAAGTGAAATGTACGAACCCTATCTCATTCCCCAGGATCATGGGCTCAGGACGGATAGCCGCTGGGTGCGGATCACAGATAACAACGGAACCGGACTGGAATTCAGGGGGAGCAGCCTTTTCAACTTTAATATTTATCCCTATTCCACGGAGAACCTTACAAAAGCACTTTATACATACCAGTTAAAGAAGTCTGACGGGATAACGTTCAACCTTGATTATGCTACAAGCGGAGTAGGATGCACTGCCGTATCTGTTTTCCCGGAATACCAGGTGATGCCGCAGCGTTATGATTTCGTTATTTACATCAGACCTGTGAGGTAGATGAGAATCCGGTTTTCACCCCGGTGAAGAATATGCCCTGAAATGTGTCATCTGTAAAACAGGAACTGCAATCCGTAAACCGGGATGTGCATTTGTTTAACGAAAGGTGTAAATTAATGCAGTAAAACTTACTTGATCGGAGTGTACTTAGAAGGGGATTATATGATTGATTATGAATTGATTATATTTGTATAACTGATTTTATACAAGAGGGAGTCTTATGAAAGCTTTAAGGTTTAATCTGGTTTTAGCCCTGGTACTAATACTTTTTCTGTCTGCAACAGATGCGCAATCAGTTGTCTCAGCTATCAGGATGAAAATTCCATCAATTCACCAGGCCGATACTGTCAGAATATACAGTCTGACTAAAGCCGGAATGAAGTACCTGTCGAAGCCGGTCGTACTTGATAAGGCAAAGGCATGTATTGATACAGCTTTGTATATCTGTGAAAAGGAGAATATTGCAATACCTGCATTGATGCATTTGTTGATGGCAAATTACAATCTTATTACCGGCGATTACCTGAATGCATCCGGAGAAGCTGAACTGGCACTGGAAAGGGCTGAAGAAAGCAAAGAATACAAAACCCTTGTACAGACTTACTATTTCCTGGGAGGCTATTTTTCTAAGATGGGTATTTATAATGAAAGCGTTAACAATTACGAACACGGGATCAACCTTGCAAGGGAAAAAGGGATTAAGGGAGTAATCCAAAAGGGATACCTGGGGCAGGCTGATGTTTACAACAATACGGGAAATTTAAAAGAATTTGAGCTGTCACTTCAGAAAATGATAGAAGCATCTCAGGAGGAAAATGATACAATGAACATAATGAGGGGATACTTATTATATGGTACCCTTAAAGGTGAAAGAAGCTGGGATTTTAAACTATCTGACTCATTACTTAGACGATCATATGAACTTGCCGTCCTGACTGGTGATACGATGACTATTGCACGATCCCTGGGAAATCTCGGATTCTCAAACTATCTCGCCCGGGATTATAAAAATGCCATAAATCTCTACAATAAATCACTGGCATACAGTAAAGCAGCAAACGATATTGTTATGGTTTCCAATGCCTATGGAAACCTTGGTACTATCTATCGTGATATGGGCAAACTGGAATACTCTGTCAGCAATTATAATAAAGGGATTGAATATGCAAGGAAAGTGAATGACTGGTATGAACTGTACTGGATTTACCGCGATATGAGTGATATGTATCTGAAAGCAGGAGATACCTCAAATGCTTATAAGAATTACGTTTTTTATAAGCAATTCAGCGATTCAACAATTCTTAGGAATCGGAACCAGTGGCTCAACGAGGCAAGCATCAGATACAAGGTTGATGCCCAGCAGAAAGAGGTCCAGCTCCTGTCGCTGAAGCTTAAGAACCAGAGAACTCTCAGCTATGCCTTTGCATTCCTTGTACCGCTGACAGTTGCAGTAGCTTTTTTAATGTGGAGAGGCTCGAAGCTTAAGGATAAGCGCCGCATGAGCGAAATGAACCGTCAGATCTCGGAGATTCAGCAGGCTAACCTCCGCCAGCAGATGAATCCTCATTTCATCTTTAATACGCTTAACTCGATACAATATTATATGTATCAGCATGACAAGCTGGCTACCAACAATTATCTCACCAAGTTCTCGAATCTTATGCGCAAGGTGCTTGAGAATTCGCAGCACACATATATCCCCCTTAATGATGAACTTAATGCCCTGACCCTTTACCTTGAGCTTGAAAGCATCAGGTTCAAGGATAAATTCGATTACGAGATAAAAGTTGATGAAGAGATCGATCTGCTGATGTTCAAAGTGCCTACTATGCTCATCCAGCCTTATGTTGAAAACTCCATCTGTCACGGGCTGATGCCAATGGAGACCAGGGGGAAAGTTAAAATTGAAATTAAGCTGGTAAATGATTATCTTACCTGCACAATTGAGGACAACGGCATAGGGCGTGATGCGGCGCGTGAAAGAAAAACTGAGAGGGAGTGCAATCATAATTCCCTGGGCACAAAGATAGTAACGTCACGGCTTGATCTGGTAAATTCTCTTTATGGTTCATGCCTGAAAACGACCTATACCGACCTTAAGGATGCTGACGGAAAGCCGGCAGGAACCAGAGTTGAAATGCAAATACCGGTTATGACATGAGTACAAAACTGAAAACAGTAATCATTGATGATGAGAAAGATGCTGTCGATTTTATATTCTCAATCATCGGGGAATATTGTCCGGGGCTCTCTGTGACTGGCAAAGCATATGATGTAACGGAAGGAGTGCAGGTTATAAAAGACCTGAAACCCGACCTTGTGTTTCTTGATGTTGAAATGCCTCACGGGACCGGTTTTGATCTTCTGACACATTTCCCGGAAAAGGAATTTGATGTCGTTTTCATTACGGCATTCAACCACTATGCGATCAAGGCGATCAAGTTCAGTGCGGTGGATTATATTCTTAAGCCGATAAATATCAATGAGTTCATTGAAGCTGTCAACAAGGTGATGCAGAAGCGTTCAAGCAGCATGTTCAGGGGAAACGAGAACATAAAGGCTCTTCTTGAGAACCTTAAAACAGGTGTTCCCTCACGTCTTGCGATCCCCACTTCGGATGGAATGGAATACCTGAATCCCAAGGATATCATCCGTATTGAAGCTGACCGGAGCTATTCATGGTTCTTCATAACCGGGAACCGCAAGATCCTCGTATCAAAAAACCTCAAGGAGTTCCAGGATCTCCTGAGCGACAGGCACTTTTTCAGACCTCACAATTCATACCTTATAAACCTCAGATACGTAAAAAAATATATCCGCAAGGAGGGCGGTTACATCGAAATGCAGGACGGATCGGAGATCCCTGTTTCACGTAACAGAAAAGACCTCTTTCTTGTTCATATGGCAAGGTTTAAAGGATAAAACAAAAAGGGGCTCTTGAGAGGGCCCCTTTCCGCGTTAATTATACTAAAACTAAACCGTAGGGAAGAGCTTTAGGAATGCTCTTCATTTTACTGCCAGGACTTCTTCAGTGTTTTTGAAGAGGAACGGAAAATAGGCAGCAATAAGTTTTGTGTTCTCAACATCGGTACTGGTACCGCTTGAAAGCACTTTCTGATGGTAATACTGGAAGTTGTCAAGGTCGTCGTTGGTGGTCATGAATCCTTCTTTTTCAAGCTTTTTATCAAGCCTCTCAACACCAAAATAATGACCGTTGCAGACATATTGTACCGAAAGCATGTCGGACAATACATAATACTTCTTGCATTTGAGGGTTTTATCAATGGCAATCGTGGTCTTTAAACCGGTGTTCTGATATGTAACGGTGAACGCCTTGAGCTCTTTCCCGTTGATCATCACGGGATTATCGAGCGTTTCAATCTTATAGTCCCCGAGGACCGTATGGGTTTTTCCCTCTGCAACAACTTTCGTTGCAAATGAGACAGTACAACATACAAGGATGAGTACTGCGGCTGTGATTAATCTTTTCATGGCTTTAACTAATAATTAATTAATACTTTAATATTTGTTTTACTGTCCGTATATTGAATTGTATCTTCATTATCATTTCATTACGGAAACTAAATTAAACAAAGCATATTTACAGGGGAATCCTGATTTACGGAATGCAATTTCCGGTTTACGGATTGCAGGAAACTATCTTAAAAGAGGGAGCAGGAGTGTCTTTTCCACATTCCCTTCAAATACATGATCCCTTTCAAGGTCGATTGTGGTTTTATCTTTTGCTGTTATGTCAGCAATCTTCCTTGAATCCCTGGAGTTGATATTTACAGCATAAATAACAGGAGACTCAAAGACAGAGT
>CAZGGZ010000058.1:10230-19548 GCA_964525415.1 uncultured Rikenellaceae bacterium
AGTCAATTCTATTATTTACTTGTTTTTAATCGTAATTTTAGACTAATTTTACGCGTTTATAAAACTGGCATGAAAAAAAATAAAATCACATTAAGCATTTGTTCGCTTGTTATAGCAGGATTGGCATTAATCCTGACTTACAGCTGTGAAAAAGAAGATGAACCCATCATCACGGGTATAGCGGCAGGGTATGGACATTCTCTGGTAATGAGATCGGACGGTTCATTGTGGGCATGGGGGACTAACAGCTCAAACCAGTTGGGAGACGGCACATCGGACAACAGGAATACTCCTGTCAGGCTTGGAACAGGGTATACGAACTTCTCTGCAGGCGGAGGGCATTCATTTGCATTGAAATCGGATGGCACACTCTGGGCATGGGGCTCTAACCAAAATGGACAGCTTGGCGATGACACTTACGAGAATAGGAGCACACCTGTTCAGATCGGCACAGGATTTAGAAAGATCAGTGCCGGTTCATGGCATTCGGTGGGCCTTAAAATGGATAACTCGATTTATACATGGGGTGATAATAATTATTACCAGCTTGGTGACGGGACCAGGATTGACAGGACAAGCCCGGTAAAGGTAGCCGATGACTTTGACGCAATTTCTGCAGGCGGTTCAGGTTCACTGGCACTTAAGGCTGACAGAACTCTCTGGATGTGGGGCTGGGACGGTCAGGGCACTATTGGCGATGGTATTGATGAGAATATAACCACTCCCCGGCAGATAGGTACAGGTTTTGTTGCCATCGCAGCAGGGTATAACCACTATCTGGCTCTTAAGGAGAACGGTGATCTGTATGCATGGGGATATAATGACTATGGCCAGGTTGGTGACGGATCATTCTCTGACAGGCTGACTCCGGTTCAGATAGGCTTTAACTTTATTGCGATTGCAGCAGGCTATGGCCACTCCATGGGAATCAGGGTGGACGGAACCCTCTGGACATGGGGATGGAATGCCAGCGGTCAGCTGGGCACCGGGACCACGTTTGATGAAATGTCGCCGGTGCAGATAGGTTCAGGATATTATATTATCGCAGCCGGAGGTGCGCATTCACTGGCCGTAAAGGATGACGGCTCTCTCTGGGTATGGGGTGAGAATCAGGGAGGCCAATTGGGCAACGGCAGCACATCTGACATATACCTACCCACACAGATAAGCTTAACTGAAGAGTAGACATTACTTCGTTTTAAAGCTGAAACAGCCACGATCTGTGCTGACAAAGGTAACGGGCATTACAGCGGGCAATATCAGGTAGGGGAGCAGCTAAATTTTTAAAGTCTCTCCCTCAGACCTTGCAATGATCACTGCCCCGCACGTATCTCCATAAACATTGATGGTAGTTCTGAACATATCAAGTATCCTGTCAACTGCAAGGATCAATCCAATTCCCTCAAGAGGCAGACCAACAGCGTTAAGAACAACCGCCATCATTATCAGTCCTGCCATCGGTATACCTGCTGAGCCTATTGCAGCAAGCAATGCAGTGAAAATTATAATAAGCTGCTGTCCTAAGGAAAGATCAATCCCATATGCCTGTGCTATAAAAATAACTGCCACACACTCATAGAGCGCAGTACCATTCATATTAACAGTTGCTCCAAGAGGAAGGGTGAAGCTTGCAATTTTGTTTGAGACGCCGTCTTTATCCTCAACAGCTTCCATGGTCAGAGGTAATGTTGCATTGGATGATGAAGTAGAAAAAGCTGTTAATAATGGTGTAGCCATGTTTTTGAAGTGTCTGACCGGATTCGATCTGCCAAGGAACTTTACGAGAAGAGGCAAAGTAATAAAACCATGTATCACCAGGCCTGCCAGAACCGTAATGAAATATAGTCCAAGCCGGCTGATTATTTCACTTATCTCATTTCCCATCTGAATCTGCTGGGAAATTACCTTTGCAGAAATGCTGAAGATGCCCAGGGGAGTGAATTTAATTACAAAGAGGGTTATCTTCATTATAACATCCAGAGAGGCGTTCAATACATCCATCAGCAAAAGACGGGGTTTATCTTTTATTCTTGTGATGAAGAAACCAGAAATAACAGCAAAGAAGATTATCGAAAGCATGTTCCCCTGATTCATTGCTTCAAAGATGTTTGAAGGGACTATTTTGATAAGAGTCTGACCGAAACTCTCAGAGGCAACAGATATATCCTCCAGCTTCACCTGGAGTCCAAGCTCAGCTCCGACACCTGGTTGAATAATCTGGACAAGAATAAATCCCGTAAGGATTGCTATAAAAGTAGAAAGAATATAATATCCCATAGTCTTCAGACCAAGCCTTCCAAGATTTTCAGCTGTACCAACACTTGCAACACCTGTAGTGATTGAAAGGAGAATCAGCGGTATAATAATCATGTTCAGCCCACGTAAAAAGACTTCACCAATCCAGTTGGTGAACCTGGCATAATCAGGTAACAAATAACCGAAAAAACCACCCAGCACCAGGGCAATCAGTATCTGATAATGAAGCGCAACCGAGAACTTCCTTTTTGTCATTCAAACTATTTTTAACCTCTTTACTATTTTAATATTTAGCCAGGAGCAATTATTTTTTGCGGGAAGATAATCAAAAGACAAAAGATACAAGTAATAAGTAAAAGGATAAAAGTTAAAAAATGATTTCACGATTGCACGACAAACTCCGTGACGCAGTTCCGCACAGTGGAAGCATGACTGCAAGGAGTATCTCTTACAGGGTTTTTAACCAGCTGATCAGGTCTTCGATATTTACTTCCTTGCTGGTATATTTTTTAACAAGATTTCCGTTCTTATCGAAGAGGGCAACAAAAGGGAAGAGTTTGATACTGAAATAGTTTGCAACAAACAGCGAGTTACCTTCCGTTCCGACATAAATATTTGAATACATATACAGCTTATTTTCAACCACATACGGCTTAACTTTTTCCATGGGCATATATGTTATCATTGCAACTGAAGCACTCTGAAGATCATCCATACGCTGCAGCATGGCTTTTATAAACTCGTGGCATTCCTCGCATTCAGGAGAGAAGTATACAATAATAATATGTTTGTCCAGGGGAAGGTTCTGTGCCCTGAAGATCTTTCCGTCAGTAAGCATCATCTGAAAGGGAGGGACCTTCTGAGTCTGCGATAATGCTTCCACTGATGTACCAATCACCAGGCTGATCATTATTAGAAATTGAAATTTTATCTTCATTATACTTGTTATCTTATTAGCTTCGTCCCATAAAGATAATTAAAATCAAAAGGAGCAACTGATATCATGCGATATTCAATAAGCAATTTGAGATATATATCCGCACAGCAGTTTCAGGCTCAAAAACAATCCCCGCTGTACAAGCCTCTCTTCCGGGTAAGGGAAAAAGCTAACAGCAATGCCGAAGCAGATCTCATTTATCAGTACAATAAACTGATCGTACCTGTTGAGGTTAAAGCAGGTTCAGTGAGAACCTCAGAATGATTTGTTAAGAGTTATCAGTCATTAGTTATTAGTTATTGGTGAATAGTTATTAGTTTTGGTCAGGACTAAAATTGATGTATGGATTCAGTGCTGAAGATGGTTTTGATGGTTTCAGTTTTGCTTATAATGGTTAATTATGACGGCAGGCCGGAGAATGTTGTTACTGTAAAGCAGGAACAAGTTCAGGCTGCACCTCAGCTTCCGCCTTCGCCACCTGATATCCGGAATTTCAATCCGCCTCCCAACTGGGAAGAGATCAGAAAGCAAAGGAATACCGAGCGCTCTTCAAATACCGGATGGCTCAAAGAATCAATACGGAAGCATTCACCTGATACCTGGTACCTTCTGATGAGTTACGACTCACTTCCGGTTTCTTCTTCTGCTCCTCTTCTGAACGGGGGAGAGGTTACTTCAGAGAAAACAACTGAGACCTTCGGATACCTTAAAGGACACACCCGGATTGATCTTCTTGCAAGCATGGAAATGAATGTCCATGAGATTGCACATGCATATTTTGACCAGAATATGTTCCGGTATCTGGTTGAAAATAAAACTGATTTCAATCCTGATAATGCCAGCGGTTTTATTTATATCACTCCCCGGCAGAGTTATTTTGTTTCGTTTCCGCTGAAAGCATTGTTCCCGTCAGCTGAACTCGCTTCTGTAATCCCTCATGACCTGCGTACATACCGTTATGATACCTATATCGCCGGAACAACGTCAACACAGAGCGACGGGGTAATAGGATTGCTGAATGAGCTCCATGCCTATTACTGCGGATCGCGATACTGCTTTGAGATGCTTGAACCATACAATACAGCTGCAGGTTCGGATGCTTCAGGACTTTTTGAATGGGTCACCCATACCCAGAGCACAATGAGCGCTTTCTATGAGTTCAGTTTCTTTATCAGTGAGTACCTGCTCTTCATGAAGAAAAAGTATCCTGCGAATTATGACATGCTTCTGTCATATCCACCTTTCAGGGAATCATATGCTGCTCTTACTGAGTTGTATAACGATCTGATTGACAGATATCTTGACCGTATAGACAGGGAAATGAATCTGCTTAATTCATCTGGTGATTCCGAAGCCAGGCTCAAGGATGGCTGGCTCTGGATAAGATCGGGCAACAGCCATATTTCAAGCGGCACACCGCTTTTTTCAGATGAAAGAAAGATCCTTTTACCTGTACTCGAAAGCAAACGCTACCGGGAAATCAGGAACGATTTTCAAATAGAATAGAATTCAAAATTCAAAATGACCGTCGCACCGTCATACCGTCATATCGTGGTTGTCCTGAACTTCCTGTGATCCTCCTTACATAGTTTTTTTACCAGTCCCCGGGCTGATGTTATACCTGTTGGCAGTCCCCCTCCCGGCTGGACCCACTGTCCGCACATATAGAAATTTCTTAGTCCGGGCAGCATATTGGACATCGGCTTCATCATTGTATATGAGTTTTCAGGCGTTACGAGCCACCCTTCAAAGCTTCCCTGCCAGTTGCCTGTGTACCGTTTGAATGTCATGGGAGTTGCAATGTCAACGACCTCGACCTGTGATGCAATTCCGGGGAACCTTTTATCAAGCTGTTTCACCAGTATACGTGCAATTTCCTCCTTTTTGGCTTTATATGCAGATTCATCCTTTGCAAGATTTTCCCAGTAATCATATCTTGATTCCATCATTATAATGATGCTTGTCTTGCCTTCGGGTGCCATCGACTGATCGTGGTTATAGATATGCACCCACAGTCTGTTCCGTACTCTGTCGCCTATTTCGACAGGTTCACTGGTCGGACAGCTGAATCCTGAAACGGAAAGCGGTTCACCTGCAAAAGAGCGATTTACACCTATGCCTGCGAATATCAGGGGTTGAAAAATTGGCCATTTTTCGTATGGCTCGCGGATCTTGTCATCGACATATTTACCTTCCAGCATTTGAAAAATTGTGCTGTATCCATCAGCTGCGGAGATTACCCTGCCGGCGCGATGCTCTGTTCCGTCAGTGAGTTTTATTCCAACAGTCAAGTTGTTTTCCACGAGGATCTTCTCAACCTTTTTTTTGTAATTGACTTTACCGCCAAGATTTAAATAACGCCTCTCCAGCGCTTCTGACATGGGTGTTGATCCGCCCAGGGGGTAACCGGCGTTCTTATTATGAAGATAGGCAAATGTAAAACACATCAGGAGCATGGAGAATTCAGGCATCCAGATTTCCTTTATTGCCTCTCTCAGAAGGGGATCGCTGAAACGGTCTGAGAACTCTCCTGCAGTAATCTTCAGCCACCTCTGCATTTTTCCTGCATTTAAGGCGAATTTAAATCCGGTTCCAATTTTGTTGAAAATCCGCGAAATCATTGATGACTTTTCAGGCGGAAAGTCAAAAGCCATGCACATCCTGATTCCGGAAATGAAATCATTTATTGGTTCCCTGTCGGACGGAGAGAATTCAAGCAAATGTTTTTCAAGCCTGTCTACATCTGAATAAAATATCAGAGTTCTGCCGTCAGATCCTTCAAAACGAAGATACTCATCCATATTGATGATTGTTCGTCCCTGTGCTATCCCCACTTCCTGCCAGTAGAGGTTGAAGCCGCTTTCAGGATTTGAGCCCACCAGCCAGTGGATGCATCCGTCAAAGGTGTATTCCTTGCGTTTCCACGAGGTACACAGACCGCCTGGCTTGTCGTGCATTTCATAAATTTGGGTATCATACCCATTCATCCGGGCATAGATGCCTGCACCCAATCCGGCGAATCCTGCACCTATGATTATGATTGTATTGTCGTTTGTTGTATTTGTCATTATTAATCCGGTTTAATGCAGGAACAAATTTAAGTCTCTTTATTATAGGAAAGAAGCAGAAATCATTTAATTGAACGGGAAAACCGGTAAGCGGCTACAGGCTACCGGCAACCGGAAACCAAAGAGCCGGTAAACCTGCAAAAATATCAATTGATTTTAGTATCTTTGATATTATAAACTTATTTCTGTTTACGGGCATTAAGGTCAATCAATAATCAAAAGGATGTCAGATGAGGTTTCTATCATTGTTCCGAATGACTGGTTCGGGCATCTGAATATAGTCTTTAGTCTTGGATTTCACATGTAAAACCTTATAACAAATGAGAAAAGTCTTACTTTCTTCAGCTTTGTGGGCAATAAGTATCATTACACTTGCCCAGGTTCCCCAGGGACTTAATTACCAGGCTGTTATGCATGCCTCAACAGGGGCTCCTATAGCAAATGCCACTGTACAGGTGAAGGCAGCCATACTCTCCGACACCATCACTCCTGTAATAGTGTGGGAAGAGCTTCATTCAGCCGTAAAGACAAATGCCTCAGGAGTTTTTAACATGGTAATTGGAACAGGATTAAAACAATCAGGATCAGCGGCTTCTTTCCGTGATGTTGACTGGACAAAGTCACCGCTTTATGTAAAGATACAGGTGTACTACCAGAATTCATGGAAAAACCTTAGCTCAGCAAAGCTTTGGAGTGTGCCTTATGCAATGGTTGCAGGAGATATAGGCGACAATCTGAGCAAACTGGCAGTCACTGGACAAACGAACAATATGGAAGAGGCTTTGTTTGAGGTTAAAAATAAAGATGGTCAGACTGTTTTTGCAGTCTATAATGAAGGGGTGAGGATATATGTTGATAATGGATCGAAAAGCCCGAAAGGAGGATTCGCAGTAGGAGGCTTTGGAACTGCTAAAGCTCCATCGCAGAACCTGCTTTTCGTTGACCCTGACAGTATAAGGGCTTATGTAAAGGCTGATGCTGAAAAAGGAGCAAAGGGAGGATTTTCAATAGGCGGATACGGAAGCAGTAAAGCTGCATCCCGGAATCTTTTTATTGTCAGTCCCGACAGCATCAGGGCATATATTGATGCGGAGGAGGGGAAGGGAGCAAAAGGAGGCTTTGCGATTGGAGGATTCAGCGGTTCAAAGCTGCTTCCGGAAGAATATCTCCGGGTAACACGTGACAGCACAAGAGTATACCTGGCAGATACGGAAGGTAAAGGCAATAAGGGAGGATTTGCTATCGGCGGCTATAGCACTGATAAAGCAGAAGCTGATAACCTGTTCTTTATCAATCCCGACAGTTCAAGATTTTATGTGAGGAAGCTCGGCGACGGATCTTCATCGACTTTCAATATTATCGGATTTAGTCCGAATCTGAGGAAATCACTTCTGACTGCGAATGCTGATACAGTAGGTATAGAAGGAGTTCTCTCATTGCAGAATGACCTTATCGTCAGCGGCAATATTAACCTTGGAGGAAATGTACACCCAATAGTTAAAGATGCTATCGATGGGGATGGTTACAAATATGCCACTGTACTTCTGGGCAACCAGGTATGGATGGCAGAAAACCTGCGTACTTCACGATATAGTGACGGTACTTTAATAGGCACCACAGCGACTCCTTCAGAAATAATTTACATGCTGACTGAACCAAAATACCAGTGGCCCTATAACGGCAATGAATTCAATGCTTCCACCTATGGAAGGTTATATACATGGTGGGCAGCAACTGACAGCAGGAATATATGCCCAACAGGCTATCATCTCCCATCATCTTCGGAATGGAGTGAACTGCTGCTTTATCTTGAAACAAATGGCTACGGATACGAGGGGAGCGGTAATGATATTGCCAAATCAATGGCATCGGTTGTCGGCTGGAATCCTGACCTGACCGCGGCAGAAAACGTCGGCAACAATCCTGCCTCAAACAATTCAAGCGGATTCAATGGATTACCCGGAGGTAACCGCGATACATGGTCTGGTACTTTTATTGAACTTGGAAATACTACTACCTGGTGGACCTCAACTTCAACTGAAGGAATAGAAGTTACTGTTTTAAGTTTCAATAATGGTTATGTAAATTCAACAACATATGAAGAATCGAATGGGATATCGGTTCGCTGTGTACAGGATAAATGATTTTAACTGCAAAAAGAAAAATCCGTCGTGATGGCGGATTTTTTTATACCTGTAATTTATGCTGAAAAATGGTTTTTGTTTTATAGCTTTACATTGATTTTAAACCGGAGGAAAGAAGAATAATTTTATACAATGAGAAAGACTCTGCTTCTTTGTTTATTATCATCATTTTGTATGATTCTGACTGCCCAGCTCCCTCAGGGATTCAAATACCAGGCAGTATTAAATAACAGCTCTGGTCTGCCGGTACCGAATGCCACAATCGATGTAAAAGCAGGTATTCTTTCAGATACTCTGACTCCTGTGATCTTATGGGAAGAGCTACATTCGGCTGTAAAGACTAACAGCAATGGCGTCTTCAGTCTTGTCGTTGGAAAAGGAACGAAACAGACGGGGACAGCATCATCATTCAGCAGCATCGATTGGGCTGCATCAGCATTATATCTTAAGATACAGGTAAACTACCAGGGCAGCTGGAAATATATGGGTACCTCAAAACTCTGGTCAGTACCATATGCATTAACATCAGGAGGCGGAGACCTTTCGGGCATACAGGCTGAAACTGATGCTATTGAATCCGGCAGCGGACTGAATGCTGACGGAACATACCTGGCAAATGCAACAGCGAATTATATTTTTTCAGCAACCAGTTTGCAGAATGCTGATAATAAGCTTGATACACAGGTTAAAAAGAATACCGACAAGCTGGCAGAAATGTCAGGCAAAATGCTTATAAAAGGTATTGAACTTTCGCCTGATTCTGCATTGTTCAAGGTTGTAAATGATGATGGTCAGGCTGTCTTTGCAGTATTTAATGAAGGAGTAAGGATATATGTTGATGACGGGGCAAAAGGACCGAAGGGAGGATTTGCAGTCGGCGGATTCGGAACTTCAAAAGCTCCATCACAGAACC
>CAZGGZ010000059.1:0-19453 GCA_964525415.1 uncultured Rikenellaceae bacterium
TGCCGCTTACGCGGACAGGGTTTTCTCTTTTGTCGGGGTGGCAGGATTCGAACCTGCGACCCTCTGGTCCCAAACCAGATGCGCTAACCGGGCTGCGCTACACCCCGAAAATGGTGCCGCAAAAATATAACGACTTTTTTGAAATTCATAACTTATATTAAAATTAATGAATTTCAATTCATTCAGAATCCCGTTTTCTTTGAAATATAACAGTTTAATCATCCCTGATAACTTATTTATAATTAACTGTAACTACAGAAAATGCGCAATAACTATATATTTATGATTTTGATAGTATGAGGATCACCGGAACCAGCGGCAGGGTTTTGTTTTCAACCGGCTTCCTGTTCCATCTAAAACTCGTAACTTGGAGTCATGAAAAAACTATTGCCATTGATATTTATCTGCATGCTTTCTGATTCATGCCAGAAAGAATATTGCTGGCGATGCGAGACTATTTCAAAAATAACGAAGGTTGTAATTGACACTGAGGAATATTGCGACAAAACCGAGAAAGAGATAGCTGAAATAGAAGACGAGCTTCCAATAACAAGTGTTTATTATAAGAAATGCATCAGATACATGAAATAAGTAAAACCATGGTTGAACATCCATGCAGCATAATTGTTATAAAGACAAAAACACGAAAACAATTATGAAAACAGGAAAACTCATAAGCTTTTTAACATTTATAATGATATCGTTGCCGGTATTATCGCAGAGAGACGGATTTTACAGCTTCAGGGTAAAGACACTTGAAGGTGAGGATTTTGACTTTACCACCCTGAAAGGCAAGAAGGTAATGATCGTAAATACTGCCTCAAAATGCGGTTACACACCTCAGTATGAGGATCTTGAAAACCTGTACCAGGAGTACGGACAGAAACTTGTAATAATCGGATTCCCTGCAAACAACTTCGCAAACCAGGAACCGGGATCGGCATTTGAAATAAGGCAGTTCTGCAGTGAAAAGTATGGTGTGAGCTTTCCCCTGATGGAGAAGATCTCAGTCAGGGGCGATGATATACACCCTCTTTATAAATGGCTCACATCAAAGGAGAAGAATGGTGTGATGGATTCAGAGGTGAAATGGAACTTCCAGAAATACCTTATAGACGAAAACGGTAAACTGGTAGATGTGCTCTATTCAAAGGAAAAACCGGGATCGGAAAAAGTGATGACCTGGTTATCTTCAAAATAAGAGACAACTAATCGAAACTGATCTTTTTAAAACTGGCGAGATTCATAGCTCTCCTGTGATATAACCTTTTACCTGCCTTGTCACCTCTCGCATCACAGATGCGGCTCAGCCCAAAACAGCAATATGCAGAAAACTCATTGCCATAGTTGCCGAAAGCAGAGAGGTCGTTCAGCGCTTTGTCGTAGAGTCCGGCGGCGCGGTTAATGTTCTTGTACTTCTTTTCCTGGACAATTCCGTCAAACACATTCACCTGGGTGCAGTAGTAGGCATGTTCAGATTCTTCCTTTGATAATTCAAGCTGCTTTTCCGCTTCATCATATCTTTCCAGCAGGAGAAGGTTCTTGATATGCAGCGCTTTGAAGAACAGGTTTTCAGGATAAAGATCTGTCAGAGATCCGGTGTATTTCAATGCAGTCTGATAATTGTTCTCATAATTCGTATAGATCCAGGATAGTATGGAACTGGCTTCAGCCCTGAGCAAAATTGATTTTTGCGCACAGATATTAAGCTCATTCAGTCCTGTCTCAAGGTTACCCGGCGGAAAGAGCACTGCAACCGGCTTATAGACAGGATGAAATTTGGGGTATGCGTCGCGGTAATAATTATAGATTCCGGTGAAATAATAGAGGTCGGCATATACACTGTTGAATTCAAACGACTTCATGATATGCCTGTAAGTGCTTGATGCCAGGGGAATAACATCCCGGCTCATATGGTTATCGGCATAAAAAACCAGCAGCAAACCCCGGGCACTGACACCTGCCAGCAGAGCTTCAGCCTCGTACTGTTTTGAATATGGCTCTTTATCACATAGTTCGAAGCATTTTCTCATGTCTTCTTCAAAAACTATCATTTCCGGTGAAGCGGGAAGAAGGGGATAGTTCTTCCAGTACATTATTAATCCATGCAGAAGATAAGCCACCGGATGTCCGGTGTATGATCTGCTGATCTCATTGTACATTTCTTCTGCCTTGTTAAACCTGAGGCTGTAAATATCATCTATCCCCGATCTGATGATTGTCAGATAAGTGCTGTCACTAAGGATCTGTGATTCAGCAGGATCAAGCTGATACAAGAGGATTATCAGGAATATTGCAGAATATTTAAGCCGCCGTTTCATTTTACAGGATGAAGGGGATAAACATCTTTGTCTCCTTCATATAGTCGGTATACAGGGCGCCGAATCTGGGCATCATCTCTTTTTCTTCAATTCTCGCTGTAATATAGACGGCTATTAAATTGATTATCCCGGCAATGATCTGAAAAAGCCCTAAGTCCTTGAACATGATCCCTGTTCCAAGAAGAAGCAGAGAACAGTAAAGAGGATGACGTATATAGCGGTAAATTCCTGATTTAACAAGTACAGTGGTGTTTTCCAGTGATTCAACTGATTTGCCTTTTCGTTTCAATAGCAGAAAACCGGCCACCGCCGGGTAAATTGATCCGAAGAGCAGCAGCCATGAAATGATCTGATTCCATGACAGCAGATCGTTGAACCACAATTTATAATTCAGAAGAAACAATATGAAAATACTCTCAAAGGAGAAGAACCTTGAAATGCCGTGGTACCTTTTATCCCTTATTGAGATGAACCAGGAGAAAATGACTATTATAACAGTACCTGTAATAAGAACAATGTAATTCATTATTTGTCAGCAGTTTTATTGATGAATATTCTTCAGGTAATTATATACCTCAACCTGTGAGCGGTATTCTTTCTTACCCGGCTTGACGAAATTATTTGAAAGTAAGGAATCAAGCTTTCGGGCTTTAACGTTGTCGTTCCACAGGATATTGAATATATCTTTAAGTTCATTCTTAAGGTTCTTGTCAAAAACCGGACAGGTGACTTCAATCCGGTGATCGAGGTTGCGGGTCATCAGGTCGGCTGATGATATGAAAACTTCCTCCCTGCCTCCGTTGCGGAAAATCATGAACCGGCTGTGCTCAAGGAACCTGTCAACAATTCCGACTGCCTTAATGTTTTCGCTCATCTCCTTTATTCCCGGTACAAGCGAGTTCATTCCTCTGACGATAATCTTGATATTCACACCTGCCGAGCTTGCTTCATACAGATTATTTATTATCTCAGCATCTGTAATATTATTCAGCTTTAGATGTATATATGCCTTCTTCCCGGCTTTGGCATTTTTAATTTCATTCTCTATCAGAAGATTTATTTTATTCCTCAGGGAAAAAGGAGAGAGGACAAGGTGATAGTAATTGTCCTTTTTATAATTGACATTAAAGAAGTTAAACGCTTTATGAACTTCATTGGTTATTTTAAGTTCGGTTGTCAGGAGCAGGCAGTCAGTGTAGACTCTGGCGGTATCCTCATTGAAGTTACCCGTTCCTATTGCTGCATAGCGTTGTGTGACATCTCCCTTCACACGTGTAATGAGCAGCAGTTTAGAATGCACCTTAAGCCCCGGAACTCCGTAAATAACCTTTACTCCTTCATCCATCAGCTTGTTTCCCCACAGTATGTTTGCCTCCTCATCGAACCTTGCCTGCAGTTCAACTACAGTGGTCACGCTTTTGCCGTTCCTTGCAGCATTCATCAGTGCATTGATGACGCTTGAATTCCTTGCAAGCCTGTAAAGAGTTATCTGTATGGAGGTTACATAAGGATCAATTGATGCTTCCCTGAGCAGATCTATAAAATGATCAAACGAATGGTATGGGAAGTGAAGCATTATATCTTTCTTCTTGAGAGCGGACAGTATGCTTTTACCGGTTTGAATATCACTGTGGAGCACCGAAACCAGAGGTTCATGATAGAACTTTTTCTTCCCGAGGTTTGGGAACCTCATGAAATCCTTGAAATTATGGTACCTCTCGGCAGGTATCACCACATCGTCGGGACCGAAATTCAGCTTCTTCTTGAGGATCTTCAGAAGATCGTCAGGCATTTTACGGTCATAGATAAACCTTACAGGCGTGCCAAGCTTCCGCTGGTGAAGGCTTCTGGAAAGCTTCTCTATATAGCTCTCAGAGATATCATCAACTATCTCAAGCTCAGCGTCTTTAGTAAGTTTGATAGTGTAAGCGGACACTTCATCAAAATCAAAAATGAAAAAGATATCCTTCAGTCCGTATCTGATAATATCATCAAGGTAAATTATGTATTTCTCCTCTTCAATTTCCGGAAGAACAATAAATCTGGGGAGCAGGGTGTTGGGTATCTCCAGCAATGCATAACGCTTATCGTCTGTTTTCTTCTTACGGAGCATGATTGCCAGGAAAATGGCATCATCAGTCAGATTGGGAAGATCGGTATCCGGTTCAATAAGGAATGGCATCAGCCTCGATCTTACTTCTGAAATAAAAAAATTCCTTACAAATTCCGATTGCTCGGTGTTTAACTGCTTCTCATTGATAATGTGTATTTTATGCTTATCAAGCTCCTGTATTAATGAAGAATAGATCTTTTCGAATCTGGAATTCTGGAGGAGCACGATTTCATGTATCTTTTTAAGAGTGGCTTTAGGACTATACCCGAGGATCTCCTTTGATTTTTCCCCGAATTGCGTAAGTCTCTTCAAAGTTGCTACCCTTACCCTGAAGAATTCATCAAGGTTGTTTGAATAGATACCAAGGAACTTAAACCTTTCAATAAGAGGTACCTCCTTGTTCTCAGCTTCCTGGAGAACCCGTTCATTAAAAGAAAGCCAGCTGAGCTCTTTCGGAATAAACGTTTTGCCCATACTTATTTTTCAGGTTTAAGAAAATACTCCAGCTTGCCGATATCAGTCTTTAGCTCTGACCATGTTCTGATCGGGAAAGAGATGCATACGATACTTGTTTTTGTCAGAAACTCGCAGCCGTCTTTGCACAGGCGGTCAGGTATCTCGGTGAATGAAGGATTATGTCCGAAAAGAGTCACGGTATCATTTTCATCACCGATAGATTCAAGCATATTAAAAAGGATCTTTAATCCCGAATTGAAATAGATGCTGCTTTCAATCCTTACATTTTCATATTTTATCCGGAATTCACCTGCAAAAATATAAGCTGTCTCAAGGGCTCTGAAAGCAGGGCTTGTTATCATAAGTCCCGGATCAGATTCTTTTCCCCTGAACTTTTTTGCCATCTGCCTTACAATGATTTTCCCCTTGACAGTCAGGGATCTTTCAAAATCAGTGATCCCTGAAGCCTGGTCCTCCGCTCTTCCGTGCCGGACAAAAATCAGTTTTTTCATCTATATAAAAAGTGTAAATCTGACACTTATTTGTTATATTCCAAAACTCGTTCCCGGGTTCTGAGCCTGTATCACACGCGGATCGTCAGGTTCATTAAGCTACTGTTCTTGCTCTTTTTTAATAATGATCTGCCTGGGATAAGCAAATTTAGCTTTTTAACTGTGATATTCCCATATTTTGCCGTTATTATTTAAAATACGTAACTTTAGTCGCCGCGTTAATTAATAAGCCTTCATTCAGCAATGGAACCTGATTATGTGAAACTTAAGGAGGTAAAACCTGCGCTTGCAGGGTATATCAGGGACTCTCAGATCCTGCTGGGTAAAGCACCTGTCCCTGATGATGTGACTGTTCACGACGTACGGGTGCTTATGAAAAAGGCGCGTGCAATTATGCGGCTGATAGCCAGCCAGGTAGATAAGGAATCATATGACCGTGAATATGGTGCTTTCAGGGAAGTTGGCCGTATAATGTGTTCATGGCGTGAAACATCGGTTCACAGGAAAACGCTGAAAGATCTGAGGAAAAAGAAACCAGGAGTTTTCTCATCTCTCCAGGGCAATAAAAAGATTGAAGAGCTGATGCAGAAAGCTGAACCTCCGGCAGAACCATCGGTGAACATGAAAACCGATCTCGTTAAGATAAACGACCTGCTTAATAAGGCCGGTTTCAGGATCCGTTTCCAGAGTATGAATAGCCTTGATGCAAAACTGCTTCTTAATGAGCTTGATAACTCATACAAAATAGTAGTTGACAAATACCTTGCTGCCAGGAATAATATGAAAACCGAAAACCTTCATGAGTTCAGGAAGAAGGCAAAGGATTTTCTTTACCAGCTTTATTTCTTCCGGCCTCTAAATCCGGGAGTGGTAAAAGCACTGGAAAAAAAGCTTGATGCTATCACCCAGAATCTCGGCAAGTGCAACGATCTTGCCCAATTAATCAGAACACTCGGGTATAAGTACTCTGGTTCAGTTAATACACCGGCTCTTGATGAACTTATTGTCATAATCCGCCAGGAGCAGGACAAGTATCTTTCTAAAGTATGGCCAGTGACTTATAAGATCTTTTGTCCGGGACAGAAGCTTGTTAATATCCTTGGCTTCCGGATACTGATGATTTAAGCCGGAATCAATCAGTCAAGATCAAACCATTTTGAGTATCCCTGGCACTCTTTTTCGCGGAAGGTTCTGTGATAATACTCGTTTGTATGATTATCATAGATGTAATCTTTTCCCCATTCTTTGGCCATATCAACGGTTTCCCCTATAGCATTAATTATGAAGAACAATTCATTATTGCTCATCGTGGGATGCAACGAGAGCCTTACCCATCCGGGTTTCAGGGAAAGGTCACCGGCTTCAACCCTGTCTGTTATCTCCTTTGAAAGCTTAAAATCGACATTCAGGAGAAAATGACCGTATGTTCCGGCGCAGGAACAACCACCCCTTACCTGTATCCCGTACCTGTCGTTCAGCAATTTCGTGAAGAGATTATGATGAATACTATCGACATAGAATGAGAATATTCCAAGTCTGTCAGTAATATTATCAGCAAGTATATGAAGTCCTTTTATTCTCTTTAATTCATTGAAAGCTAATTTAATAAGCTCCTTCTCCCTTTCATGTATCTTTAAAGGATCCATCTGTTCCTTCAGGCTGACCGCCATTGCTGCCCTGATACCCTGAATGAATCCAGGAGTCCCTCCATCCTCCTTGACTTCGATATCGCTTATATAGCTGTGACCTCCCCACCTGTTTGTCCATTTTACTGTACCGCCTCCCGGAGTGTCAGGTATCTGATTCTTATATAGCTTTTTACTGAAGACAAGAACGCCGGCGCTGCCTGGTCCACCCAGGAACTTATGAGGCGAAAAGAATATGGCATCCAGCTGTTTTGTTCTGTCATCCGGATGCATGTTTATCTCTATATATGGGGCAGAAGCAGCAAAATCAACGAAACAGAATCCCCCGTGTTCGTGCATTATCCGGGCAAGTTCATAATAGGGAGGGAAATAGCCGGTCACATTTGAACATGCTGAAAATGAACCTATTAACAGAGGGCGATCATTGTACTTAACTATTTCGCGGCGTAATACATCGGGATCTACTGTCAGGTCATCAGCCGGTTCAAGCAACACAACGTCAGCAAGTGTTTCGTACCATGATGTGTGATTTGAATGGTGCTCAGTATGTGTCAGGAATACCACCGGTTTGTTTTTGTTGGGAATGTCTTTACAGTTATTGAAATCGCCTTTTGTGAAAGCGCAGTACTGAATTGCCCGTTCCGGGACCTTAAGTCCAAGGATCCTCTGGAGCTTTGCTATTGCGGAAGTCATCCCGGTGCCTGTAAATAATAACACGTCGTCATCATCAGCATTTACGTGCTGTTTTACTATTTTATGCGCCAGGTGGTAGGCTGTGGTCATCGCAATGCCTGTTGAAGAAGACTCTGAATGGGTATTGCCTACCATGGGTCCAACCTCGTTAAGGATTTTTTCCTCTATAGGTCCGTAGAGTCTTCCGCTTGCGATCCAATCGGCATAGATAAGCTTTTTTATTCCGCAGGGGGTTTCTATTTCTGCATCCGCACCAACAATATTCCTGCGGAACCGGCTGAAGTATTTTTCAAGGTCGGTCATAAAAGAATATAATCCTTAATCGGTATAAAATTAAGGATTAAAAACGAATTAAGTTTTGAACTATATCTGAGATCAGGTGAAAATGATCTGTGAACCTTCTCCGCCTGCAAGTCCGTAGAATTCGCCAACAGTCAGCACTCCGCTTACAAGTTCGCTGAGGTCTTCCTTCTTGAATTTGAACATATCCATTGCAAGCTTGCATGCATATATTTTACCGCCGCCTGCAGTAATAAGGTCAAGAAACTCGCTTACAGGAGGAATATCGAGTTGCGCCATCTGACTCTTCATCATCCATGAGGTAAATGCTTCCATACCCGGGATCACTCCAAGCAGGGTTGGCATCCTCAGCCCGCCAGGAAGCCTGAGTGCAGGATTACCGACAACTCCGGTATGCAGTTTATCCATCCTGGTTTTTACTATTGCATCCAGACCAAAGAAAGTGAAGAAAATATTTGTCTCTATACCTTCCATTACTGCTCCATTGCCCATAACAAGGGTTGCATAGACATCCTCAATAGCGCCTTTGGCGCAGATGATATTGACTTTTTTAATCGGATATTTCTGTTCCATTTTATTTGATTTTAAAGGTTAAATACAACTGGCTGGTTTAGGTATACCTGCAATTTTTGTTGCTTTTTTAAGAGGTGCACCCGGAAACAGCTGATAGAATGTTTTGACATCAATAATTCCTGAGTGGTTGATACTCCTGATGGAAAGAGCTTCACCACCCAGATGTCTTTTGCGCAGAAATTCTATTATTGCGTAATGCTGATCGGTGAGGGTTATGCCTTCTTCCTTTGCAATTTCAGCAGCTATCTCTTTTGTCCATTGTGACGGATTGGTGAAATATCCTTCCTCATTGACATCAACTGTAACGCCTGCATAAGTTTTTTGTGCCATAGTATTGAAGTTTTAGATTTATAATTTTTAGTTCTTAGTCTGCTATTTTACCTTTCATTGACATCCTGGAAGGAATCGGGATCCATCTTCCCCTCAGCAGAAGATTCCAGTACATCCATTTGAAAAAAAGTTTTCCCCAGTGATTTATCCGACTCTCTTTCAACAATGAAAAAGGTCCTATTCCCGGGACAGGGAACACGCCAGGCAGCGGTTCTGTATCATAATTGAAATCGATGAGTATCCCTTTGCCATGACCAGTTTCAATGTAACAGTTGGAATGGCCGTCAAATGAAGCTTTCAATGGTTCATTTTTAATGAAACTCAGAATATTGTCATGAAGTACATCTGCCTGGAAATGAGCAACAGAGCCAGCTTTGGAGGTTGGCAGGTTTGATGCATCCCCTATCACAAAAATATTCTTGTAGCTGAGTGACTGGAGAGTATTTTTGTCAGCTTTAACGAAGCCGAATTCATCACCCAGCCCGCTTTTTGAAATAACCGGATCTCCGGAATGGAGCGGTATTGTTACCAGGCAATCAAACGGTACTTCGCTTCCCCCAAAATCAAGAATCTTTTTATTAACATTATCCACTTCACCAAGGAAAAAATCGGTAACAATTTTTATGTTCTTCCTGTTAAGAAGATCTCCCAGAAATTTTGAAGCTTTCGGTTTTGTGAAAGCTCCCGACATAGGTGTGACATAAGTTATCTTCACCTTGTCCCTGATGCCTTTCTTTGTGAAAAAATCATCTGCGTAGAAACTGAATTCAAGAGGGGCAACAGGACATTTTATCGGATTATCAGCAATATTGATCACCAGGTTCCCGCCTTCCCAGGTTTTAAAAAATCCTGCCAGTGCTTCAGCACCTTCTATTGTATAAAAATCAAAAACATTCTTCTGCCATAGTTCACCTTTCAGACCAGGTGTGTCTTCGGGACAGATCCTTGTACCGGTTGCTATCAGAAGAATATCATAAGCCATAGAGGTCCCGTCTTTCAGATTTATCTGGTTATTGTCTGGCATGATCAGGTCAACCTCGTTGTCAATAACATCAACATCTTTCGGAAAGAATTTTTTTGCAGGCTTTGTAATCTGATCCCTGCTGTAGTATCCAAACGGGATGAAAAGGAAGCCGGGCTGATAAAAGTGCTCCCTGTCTCTTTCAATAATGGTTATTTTCCATTCGTCAGCCGGGAGATACCTGATCAGCTTGTTCGACATGGTTGTACCGGCTGTTCCTCCTCCTATAATTAGCAGATTTTTCATTATTTACCCTATTGTTAATTAATTAACAATGCAAAAGTATATAATGTTTATGCTCAAAAGAACTAATATGATATTTATGATATAAATAATACAATATTTTAGAAAAAGAAATTTGATTTGAAAATTCGATTAACTTCAACCTGGTGAAATCAATATAAATTATTAACAAATATTTCTTAATATGAAAAGATTATTTCCAGCCATTATGCTTATGGTTTTATGCACTTCTGTTATTTCAGCACAATCAGCCAGTGAGAAAAAAGATCCGGTGGGAAAATGGAAATTTGACGCACCCTACGCTCCTGAAGGCTATACCTCAGGGGCAATAGATTTTCGTTTTGATGAGGGAAAATATAAAGCATCAATTTCATTGACAAATATGGATTATACCCTTACGGGTGAAAAAGTAAAGATTCAAAATGATTCTATCTCTTTCTTTATCTGGATTGAAACTGATAGTGTCTCGGTTAATCTAAAGATGAACGACAATAAAACAATGACTGGTAATGCTGCCTTTAGTGAAGGAATTATCCCTCTTACCCTGACAAAAGAACCTGGTGAAAAACAGGAATAGAATAGTTATAATTATTTCATCTGATGAAAAAGAAGATAATACCTTTTGTCGTATTATTGGTTTTTACAGCTTCCTTGCATTCTCAGATCATTAATAAGGAATCCCTGAGCCCCAGGATCACTGGCTATTACATTGATGTAAAGCTGGATACTGCTGCAAAGACCGTTTCAGGAACAATGAAAGCCTTCTGGGTCAACAATACTTCAGAAACGGTGCCTGACATACAGCTGCATATGTACATGAATGCTTTCAAGAGCTGTAATTCAACCCTTTACAAAGAGTCCGGAGGATCACCCGGAAGGAAAGAATCCGATACCGGGTGGATCAACATCAATTCACTTACCGGCAGGAACGGAGCGGACCTGATGCCGTTGATGCAATATATCAGACCTGACGATGCCAATCCTTCTGACAGCACGGTTCTTCAGGTAACTCTGCCGGTGCCGGCTAAACCGGGAGATACTGTATTTATCAGGGCGGATTTTGAAACAAAGCTTCCATCCCGCATAAGGAGAACAGGTTTCTGCAATGAATACTTTTTTGTTGCACAATGGTTTCCGAAATTCGGTGTGTACGAACCGGCAGGCATGCGCTACAGGACACAGGGCGGATGGAACTGCCACCAGTTCCATATGAATTCCGAATTCTATGCAAATCATAGTGCTTATGATGTAAAGATCACACTTCCTAAGAGATATGTAGTCGGCTCAGGAGGAATGCTGGTGAATGAAACTGAAGCCGGCAACAATCTTAAGACTCTGACCCTCAGGGCTGAGGATATAGTTGATTTTGCATGGACAGCCTGGCCGGGATATTCAGTTTTTACCGATAGATGGGAACATGTAAATATTACCCTGCTTTTGCCTGAGTCGAGAGAAGAACAGGTTGAAAGGCAGTTTGCTGCAGTAAAGAACGCACTTGAATACCTGACAGAAAATGTCGGTCCCTATCCATGGCCTCACCTTACTTTTGTTGACCCTCCAACAATCGGATCCGGAGCGAGCGGAATGGAGTACACAACCCTTTTTACTTCAATGTCAACCGACAGGATGCCAGAATGGATGCATTTTCCGGAAATGGTTACTGTGCACGAATTTGGGCATGCATATTTTATGGGGATACTGGCAACAAACGAATTCGAGGAACCATGGATGGATGAGGGCATGAATTCTTTCTGGGAATCAAGGATAATGGATCATTACTGGGGAGAAAAGTCAGGATTGATGGATCATCCCCGGTTCCGGATTGCTGATAAATCTTATTCAAGGGTGAGCTATACCAGGTCATCGCAGAAGCAGGTGGTCAGCAATAATGAGTATTCATGGAATTATCCGGCTGGTACTTACGGCATGATGTCATATAATAAAGTAACAGTATGGCTTTATACCCTGATGGGAATTGTAGGGGAAGAAACAATGAATGAAATTTACAGGGAATACTACAGGCAGTGGGCATTCAGGCATCCTGCAGGGAAAGATTTTATAAAAGTTGTAAATGAGGTTGTTACAAGAATTCATGGAAATAAGTTCGGACCCGATATGAACTGGTTTTTTGACCAGACATTGTTCGGAACAGGCATCTGCGATTACAAGGCATCAGGTTTCAGAAATACCAGGCTGACGTCAGAAAAGAAAGCCGTGAAGAACGATTCGCTATCAAAAGAAACCGAAAAGAGTGATTCACTTTACAAGGCTGTAGTTCAACTGCAAAGACTCGGAGAGGTTATGCTTCCTGTAGATGTTCTTGTCCATTTTGAGAACGGAGATGAGATTCTGGAAACATGGGACGGTAAGGACCGGTACAAGGAGCTTACATTCCTGGGGCATGGCAAGATTGAATGGTATAAAATTGATCCGGAGTATAAGATCAGAATGGATGTGAATTTCATTAATAACTCAATGACAAACGATCCTGACCGGGTGCCCATACGCAGGATAGCCAATAAGCTAATCACTTTTTTGCAGTTCTATATTAGTTCTGTAACTCTGTAAATCAAGTTGTTATGAAGGTAATTAAATCTCTGGGATCGGGAGCGCTGAGAGCACTGAAATCCTGGAAGGGAGTCCTGCTGATCTGGTTCGTTTCACTGCTGCTTGTCTCACTCTTTATTGTCCCGATGAAAGGAGTCATGAAAGCAGGTTTTGGATCCAGCACAATAATGGAGAGACTGCAGGAAGGAATAGATATTGATGTGTTATCCGATCTGGGTCAGTATCTGATCAGCATTATTTCTTATCTCTCTGCCGGATTCTTTCTTGTACTTCTTCTGGGAGTCCTCATAAACTCATTCCTGGCAGGTGGTCTTTTCGATAGTCTGAAAGGAACATCAGGAAAATTCTCAATGCCTGATTTTTTCAGAGCAGCGGCAAGATATTTCTGGTATTTCCTCGGATTATACTTCCTGATCGACTTTATTATTCTCGTTACAGGATTAATCATTATAGGACTTCCTGTTGGATTGGTTGCCCAGTCTGAAAATGCAGCTGGAGGATTAGCAGCGACAGTCGGAGTTATTTCTATGTGTGTATTTCTGGTGCTGCTTGTTATCTTATTGCTTGTCTGTGATTATTCCAGGGCATGGCTGGTATCAGCAGAAAAGCCTGCATTCTTCAAAGCTCTCGGATTCGGTTTCAGTGAAACATTCAGCCGCTTCAGGTCATCATTCCCGATGATGCTGATCATCATGGTGATTATGGCGCTTTACGGATGGCTGTTTTCAACAATCATCGGGATCTGGAAACCGACATCAGGAGGGGGTGTTTTCCTCCTCTTCCTGGTTTCGCAGCTCATGATTTACATGAAAATACTCCTGAAAGCATGGAGGTACGGAAGTGTTACTTCACTTATGGAAATGAATAAACTAAATCCTGAGGAATGACTGAAAAAGAAACTTTTGTATTCCCTGACCAGAATGTAAAGCCAACTGAAGAGATGATATTCTCGTTCATTGGAAATAAAAAGATACTGTGGCAGAAAATAATGAAGTATCTGTCTGATAATTACAAGGAAGCATCAGGAAGCTGGAATTATTACAACGACGGCAAGCAATGGCTATACAAAATGGTTATGAAGAAAAAGACAATTTTCTGGCTTGCTGTCTTGAAAGATACCTTCAGGATCACTTTCTACTTCGGCGATAAAGCAGAACCCGTAATAAATGCAAGCGACCTGCCCAAATCGGTCAAAGATGACTTTTTAGCCGGAAAGCATTATGGAAAGATAAGGGGGATTACAACTAAAATCAACAGCCAGTCGGATGTGGAGACAATTACCAAACTGGTAGATATAAAAGTCAAACATAAATAATGTCCTGCAAGTCCTGCAGTCAGATGATTTTATAGACTTTAAATTTTTGCCTTTGTGCCGTTGTACCTTTGTGCCTTTACACCTTTGCGCCGTTTCTTATAAGTATAAATACCACACCCAAAATAGGCTTTAATCGTCTTACCCGTTTCCCTGGTGGAACATATTTTTGTGTTAATTAATTAACAGTACAACCTGGGAATCTCAAGATGGTAAATTACTATGAAATGCTGATGCAGGACGTCAGGTTTGTTGAGGGTTTGAATGCCTGTATGAACTGCGGAGTCTGCACAGCCATTTGCCCGGCGGCTGAATTCTACAGCTATGACCCCCGGAAGATTGTAGATATGGTGCAGGGTGAGAATAACGAAGAGATTGAGAGCCTTCTTAAATCTGAAACTATCTGGTATTGCGGAGAGTGTATGTCGTGCAAAACCAGGTGCCCGAGAGGCAATACACCAGCCCTCGTTGTTATGGCCCTGAGAACTCTTTCCCAGAAACTTGGATTTTTTACCGAATCTGAAAAGGGACGTCAGCAGTTTGCGATCAAGAGAACAGTCGGGGAGAATATTTTCAAATATGGCTATTGTGTAGCTTCATATGCCGTAAGTCCTGAAATGCACAAGGAACAGGGTCCTATCTGGGAATACATTCTGGATCATACAAAGGATGTTTATGAGCGGCTTGGAGGGCAGGTAAATGAGCTGGGTGCCGGACCTTTAAGAAAGATCCCTGAAGATGCCAAAGAGGAGCTCAGGAATATTTTTGAGGTAACCGGTGGCACGGAATTCTTTAAGAATATAGAAAAACACTCAAAGAAGAAAGCAGCCGAAATGGGGCTTGAATTCAAAAAGGAAGGGCTTGATAATGAGTATTTTATTGAAGTGTTTACTGCTAATAATAAGAAACATCATATCTGAAACAAAAGGAATTGATTATGAAGACTGAAGGTAAGATAAGAATATGGTCAGATTACCAGAAAGAGATCGCCGATGATCATTTTTTTTATGTCAGATCGTGTATAAGGCAAAGTTTTTTCCCTGGCTCCGAGCAGTTTTTCCTGCATTTTATGAGGAATGTTCTGGGAAAAGATGTGTTTGAGAATCCATCTCATACAACATGTACCGGTATAGGTTATCACGGTGATATTGTTCCCCTGCCGACAATCATGACGGTAGTGGCAAGACATTTCGCACTGATGAAAGAAGCAGGCTATAAGAATATTGCTATTTCATGCGTGACATCTTTCGGAATTTATACCGAGATCATTGAAACCTGGAAGCATTTTCCGGAAGAGCTTGAAAAAACAAGAGAATATCTTTATAAGGCAACCAAACGTGAATTCGATGTTCCTGAAAATATGGCACACACAAGCGATATAATCTATAAGTTCAGGAATGAGATTGCAGAAAAAGCTAAGTATCTTCTTATCAACAAGGAATCCGGAGAACCTCTTAATGTGGTTGAACATATTGGCTGCCACTACTCAAAGATGTTCCCGAAATATGGCGTTGGCGGTGCGGAGTTTCCAAATGTGCTTGGAGGTATGATCCAGACCTGGGGAGGCAATGTCGTTGATTATCCGGAAAGAAGACATTGCTGCGGATTTGGTTTCAGACAGTACCTCGTTCAGGCAAACCGCGGATATTCCCTGTCAAATACCGTAAAAAAATTTGAATCAATGAAACCTTTTAAACCTGATTTTGTCCTGACCAATTGTCCCGGCTGTAACATGTTCATGGATAAGTGGCAGTACACAATGAAGGAAATGGAGGGGACCGTCTATGGCGTAAACGGAGAATCTATCCCTGTCCTGACATATGAAGAGCTTGCCGGACTGGTAATGGGCTATAATCCATGGGACCTTGGACTGCAGTACCACATGGTTCAATCTGAACCCCTGTTAAGGAAAATGGGTGTTGAATTCAATTCTGAAGATAAATATAAGACTAAGGACGGCAGGCAGATGCCCGTTCCTGAAAACCTTCTAAATGCCTGAAATGACCGGTAAGGTTGTGATAGTGGGTGGCGGTTCTGCCGGAATGGAAGCTGCAGGTCAGCTTGCAAAAGCCGGATACAGTGTGACATTGATTGAGAAGGAACCAAAAACAGGAGGGCATATTAATAAATGGTACCACCTCTTTCCTGACAGGCGCGATAGTGTTGAAGTGATTCAATACCTTGAAAAGCAGATAGATCATGAGAATATTTCACTGCTGGCAGGAAAGGAAGTTACCGGCATTGAGAAGAGTCATGGAGTTTTTATTGTCCGGACAGATGACGGTGATGAGTTAAGCGCTGATGCTGTAGTTATGGCAACAGGATTTGATCTTTTCAGAAGCGAACGGAAGGAAGAATACGGGTATGGTATTTACGATGATGTAATCACTTCAGCCGACCTGGAAGTTATGTTCCGTAAAGGAGAAGTCAGGAGAGCAGATGGAGAGACTCCTCAGAAGATAGGTTTTGTTCATTGCGTCGGATCGCGTGATGAAAAAGTAGGCAATGTATATTGTTCAAAGCTTTGCTGTGTCACAGCAGTGAAACAGGCTATGGAAATACAGAAGCATATTGAAAACGCCAAGGTGTTCTGCTTCTATATGGACATGAGGATGGGTGGAGCAATGTATGAAGAATTGTACCGTGAGTCACAGGAAAAATACGGAGTGAACTATATAAGAGGAAAAGTATCCGAGGTGTCAGAGAGTATCAGCAACAGGCTGGTTGTTAAAGTTGAAGATACCCTGGCAGGCAGACCTCTGAAAATGGAACTGGATATGCTGGTACTTATGGCAGCTATGGAAATGTCAGAAGGAGGGATGGAAATAGCCAGGTCATCAGGAATTTCAACAGGTGAAAACCGGTTCTTCGCTCCGGCTGACCACCATTTTGGAAGCAACAGGAGCAACATTGCAGGAGTGTTTTGTGCCGGTACCTGTACTGCCCCGATGAATATCACTGAAACGATATCGCATGCACGTGCTGCAGCGTCAGATGTTATTGATTATCTGAAAAACGGAAAACGATGATATGGAGAAATTCGGATTTACCATATTAAAGGAAAGACATATCGATTATGATGCCAACGACAGGAGCATAGCTGAATATATTGCCGCCAGTGAACCCAGCTTCAGCTTGTGCATTGAATGCGGCTGCTGTGCAGCAACCTGCACTGCAGGCAGTTACACGAAATTCAGTCTCAGAGAACTCCAGATCTTACTTAAACGGGGAGAAAATGATTTTGTCCGTGACAACATTAAGAAATGCATGCTTTGCGGGAAATGTATCCTTGTATGCCCGCGCGGTGTGAACACCAGGAATGTTGTTACCCTAGCAAGAGAAGCTTTTCAAAAAAACATGAAGAATGCAGTTTGATCCGTTTGTCATACCATTCAATATCGGGCTTTACTTCATACTGATTTATGCGGTAGTCAGAAGCGTTCGCTGGTTCAGCGATCTTTCAAGATCCGACAAGCTGAGGCTCCAGAGAGGTTTCTTCGGAAGGGCATTCGGCCAGAGCATAAAAGAGATATTCATGGAAAGCCTGATTCACAGGAAGATACTTAAATCGAATTTCCGCCTTGGCTTTATGCATATGAGCCTGGCTTTCGGATGGTTCCTGCTGATACTTTTCGGAACAATTGAAGCTGACTTTTTCGGGGAAAAACACCTGAATCCTCCATATAAGGCTATATTTTTCAAGTTCTTCAATCCTGATCACGGAAGGTCAGGCTTTGAAGCTGTTTATTCGTTCTGGATGGATCTTATACTTGCATTTATCCTTTCAGGACTTTTTCTCGCTGTAATCAAGAGGTTTTCATCAAAAGTGGTTGGAATGAAGAGGACAACTAGATTAAAAGCCCTTGACAGGATAGCACTCACTTCACTGTGGCTAATATTCCCGAGCCGTCTGATTGCAGAGAGTTTCACGAGCGGCGCATACGGTACAGGCAGTTTTCTTACAGGATCACTTGGATCGGCGCTGTCATCTTTTCTCCCGGCGCAGCAAATGGCATACCCGTTCTGGTGGCTCTATTCACTGTCACTCGGAACATTTTTTATCCTCCTGCCTCTGACAAGGTACATGCATATTCCGACTGAACTGTTCCTGATCTTTGCCAGAAATTCTGGCATAAGAACCGGCGATCAGTCAGGAGCATTCAAGGAAATACAGACATATTCATGTTCATCATGCGGCATTTGCATTGATGCATGTCAGCTTAGTTTCTCTGCAGATATCACCAATATCCAGGGAGCTTACCTGCTTAAAGGAATCCGTAATCATGAAAACGTAAGCGATATTGCTTTCAACTGTATGATGTGCGGACGATGCGACCAGAAATGCCCTGTTGGAATTGAGCTTACCCCTATCAGAATGATCAGGAGAAGGGCAGGGGAGACCGAAACGGTTCAAACCAGCATCTTGAAAAAATACCTGCCTGACAGACTGAACATTGCACCAGTCAGGGCAAATGGCAAACCGTCATATTCATATCTGCCTGAGGTTGAGCCTGAAAAAACAGATGTTCTCTATTTCGCCGGCTGTATGACTCACCTCACACCGTCCATCAGGAATTCAATGGTTAAGATCCTTGATGCTGCAGGAGTAAACTACAGTTTCATGGACAAAAACGGGGGAGTATGCTGCGGACGTCCGCTGATGCTTGCCGGACAGGACCGTGAGGCAAGAGAGCTGATCAATTTCAATTCACAGCATATCTGGAAATCAGGTGCACGCACACTGGTAACCTCATGCCCGATATGCTATAAGGTCTTCAGGGAGAGTTATTATATTGATGTTGAGGTGATGCATCACAGTCAATTCATTAAGATGCTTATCGATGATGGTTCCCTGAAACTGAATTTCCTCCGGAAGAAAGTAGCTTACCATACACCATGTGACCTTGGAAGAGGTTCAGGTGTCTATGATGAGCCCAGGGATGTTCTGAAGCATGTAGTCCGCCTGCAAAAGACAGATTTTGAGGATGAGAATTCATTATGCTGCGGAGGAAGCCTTGGTAATATGAAGATCAGTTATCAGAAAAAGAATAAGATAGCCAGGGATGCAGCTGCCGCACTTGCAAAAGGGCATCCTGATATCCTTGCTACATCATGTCCTCTTTGCAAGAAAACGCTTGCATCAGCGACAGAGACAAAAGTTGCAGATATTGCCGAAATAGTTGCTGAAGCTATAGCACCTCCGCTGTTAAAAAAAAACATAACTGATCCTCTGAACCGGATTAAGGAACCTGTAAGGTTATTCTGAAAGAAATTTCTGTTTCAGGATTTTTATCTTTTAATATTGAAATATACTACTGATGCGTTTGATTTCAATATAAATAGTGCCGCGAAGTGGCACAATCTG
>CAZGGZ010000060.1:0-9079 GCA_964525415.1 uncultured Rikenellaceae bacterium
ATCTGACGGATCATACAACGATGAACCCTCTTTTGAAGGATTACCTATATCGGTGCTGTTCCGGAATATACCCGCAGGCTTGTTCTGAGCGGTAACCATATTCATAATACCGCAAAATAGAAGAATAAATAAATACTTCATAACCAATTGGAGTCTGTAATTAAAATTGAATTGTACGATATTAATAAAGAAAATCAATTTTGGGGATAAAAACCTGAAAATATTTCCTGCAATCGGTTGCAAAACCAAATTAATAATTAGATTTGAAGATTTAAGCCTGCAATAAGAATCGAACATCTAAGTATAATAATAAATGGATATTACGGTTAATGATTCTTGAATTAATTCTATTTTTACAATATGATCATTTCTCGATTAGGCCGGTTTAAAATATTTATCTCGAATCCTGATGATACATGACATTGATAATGTCAGTGATGATCTTCTTGTTGCAAGAATCCGGCAAAATGATAAAGATGCCTTTAAATCGCTTTATAATCGTTATAGTAAGAAAATTTACTTCTTTTCATTAAAATACCTTAAAAATACCATTGAAGTTGAAGAATTGGTTCAATCGGTATTCATTAATGTCTGGTACAACCGGAAATCACTTGATGCATCTGGCTCTGTTAAAAGCTACATTTACAAGGCTGCAGTTAATTTCATTTATAATTACCTGAAAAAGAAAGCAATCCGTACCAGATTTATTGAATCGGAAATCCAGAAAGGTGAAATTCATTCAGATCTTACATATGAGCAGGTTTTTTTACACGATCTTGAAAGATCAATTAACTCAATCCTTGAAACCTTACCATCTCAGCAGCAAAAGATTTTCCGATTAAGCCGATATGAAGGCCTCACACATCAGGAAATAGCAAAAAAGCTTGATCTTTCGGTTCGTACAGTAGAAAATCAGATGTATCGTGCTCTAAAGATGATAAAATCAATCCTAAGATAAAATTATTCCTGATTATAATACTGATTTCATTTTGACAAAATTCGCCGGATCTCTATTATACATTGAAAAGTCTTTAGAGATTGTTGAGCCGGACACTTTTGAATCTCTTTAACTTTTCTTACTATTAATGAGTACTTCGCCTTCCTTGATTGTATTAATATATTATTAGTAAATAAAAACAAATTTATGACATCAAACAGCAGAAAGGATTTAGATATTTTAATTAACAAATATCTTGAGGATAAGTGCACTCCGGAACAGAAGCAACAACTTTATGTACTTCTTACCTCATCCGGTGATGAAATAGAATTTAAAGAGGTTATACTTTCACTTTTAAATGAATTTCAGAGTGACCAGTATGAAAATCATACTATTGACTTTGACAAAATTTATTATGAATTACTTTCTGAGATCAAGCGAAGGGAAACAATAGACTCAGAAAGGCTGCTGCTTCAAAAAAGGATGAAAGTAAAGAGATTGGTTTTTGAAGGTACTGCAGTAGCAGCAGTTTTTTGTATTGCTTTTTTTCTGGGTTCTTTTATCAATCGTAATGGTAATATAGATAGCCCCGAACAGTCCATAGCAATCACCTACAGCGAAATTAAAGCTCCTTTTGGTGCAAGATCCGAGATAATACTTAATGACGGCACAGAAGTAATGCTTAATGCAGGAAGTTCTATAAAATATAGTAGTGATTACAACTTGCTGAACAGGGATTTGATACTGGAGGGGGAGGCATATTTTAAGGCATCCGGGAATGCAGATCTTCCCCTGGTTGTTAATGCAGGGAATATTACCATCAGAGCTACAGGTACTGAATTCAATGTGAAAGCATATTCAGATGACGGAATCATCGAGACGACACTTGTCGAGGGGAAGGTTGAGATTTCGCAAATAGGGAATAATGAAAAGAACCGGATTCTGGTGCTTGAACCCAACCAGAAAGCTATATATGCATACCAGTCTGATCAGTTAACCCTGGAAAAAATAAAAGAAATTGAACCGCTGGCAGTAAAACCTGCTAAAATTGTCTCAGATAAATTATTGGTGTCTCCAAAAACTGACGTTGAACAGGTGACTGCCTGGACAAAGAATAAACTTATCATCAAAAGTGAGAATCTTGAAAGTCTTTGCATAAAGCTTCAGAGGAAGTATAATGTAACTTTTATTTTCAAGGATGAAGAGATCAAAAGGCATCGCTTTACCGGAGTTCTGCTTGATGAAACATTTCAGCAGGTAATGGATGTGATAAAGCTCGTAGCACCTATTGATTATTTACTTGATGGAAAGACTGTTTTATTGTTTTCAAATAAAGAACAGGCAGAAAAATACTCAAGGAATCTGAATAAAAAATAAACAGTACTCTAAGTCTAACCTAAATCCATTTTTGCCTATGAAGAAATCGACCTGATCGTAAAAGAAGGGGAAACAGATCTCACCTGGTCCCCCTCCAACTAAGTCAAAGTTAATTGCATTTAATTCCCTCGATACGCAGGAGGACAAATTAAGTTTAACTCTAACTAACGTCGCACAAAATTATGAAAATAAAGCTAAGTTCTTTTTTTTCTCCAAGGAAAAAACATAAAATCCTCTTAATCATGAAACTTTCAGCTATTTTGATGGTAGTATTTACCCTGAATATTTCAGCAGCAGGATTTGGTCAGTTTTCCTTCAAAGCTGAAGGGAAAACGATCAGAGATATCTTTGATATCATTGAGAAGGAGAGTAATTATCGTTTCTTCTACAATGATGAATTTGAATCTGTTAATAACATTGTTGATCTGGAAATGAAAAACAAGGATATTAAACAGGTTCTTGACAGGATTCTGGCAGCAACAGACTATACATATAAGGTTTTTGAAAACAACCTTATTGTGATTTCCCTGAAAGATAATATCCGGGAACTATCAGATCTCCAGCAAAATATTGTCAGAGGTACAATTAGGGATGAGAAAGGAAATCCGATTCCCGGGGCTACAGTTGTAGTTAAAGGTACAAGCACAGGTACAACGGCTGATTTGAACGGGAACTATGTAATTGAGAATGTAACACCTCAGTCTATTTTGGTAGTATCTTTTATTGGATTTAAAAGTCAGGAAACTATTGTCGGGGACAGAGCGCAAATAAACATTATCCTCCAGGAAGAAGTAACCGCTCTCGATGAAGTAGTTGTCATTGGTTATGGCACTGCGAGGAGAAGAGATGTTACCGGATCTGTTGCTTCAATTAGTGGAGATGTGATGCGCAATGTGCCATCGTCTAATATCTCGCAGGCCTTGCAGGGACGTATATCAGGGGTGGATCTGTCGCAAACCAATACCAAGCCGGGCGCCACAATGCAAGTCCGTATTCGCGGTTCGCGCTCGCTGAATGCCAGCAACGATCCGCTGGTGGTGGTCGATGGTATCCCCTTTGCCGGGTCTATCAGCGACCTCAATCCCAACGATATCAAAAGCATTGATGTCCTGAAGGATGCCTCAGCAACTGCCATTTACGGCTCTCGCGGCGCCAACGGCGTTATATTGATAACAACCAACAAAGGGTATATCGGACAAAAAGCACAGATAACCTACAATACTTATTATGGCTTGAAAAAAGTTTTTGCCCCATACCCCATGATGGACGGACCGGAATTTATTGCTCTCCGTGCAGCACGCGGTCAGTACACAAACGGGGTGGATGAATCCGATGATATAAATATCGATTGGCAGGATTTGTTTTATAGAACAGCCATGGTAGCAAGCCACAATTTAGGTGTCTCAGGGGGTACCGAAAAGGGTAACTACAGCTTCGGAGTAGGCTACATCCGCGATGAAGCTGTAATGCCCGGTCAGGACTTCAACCGTTTTACAATGCGCGGTACTCTTGACCAGGGAGTCGGTAAGTATTTCCGCTTCGGCTTCGCAACAAACAACAACTATTCACTCAATAACGGTAACAACCTGGGGATATACGATGTTTTAAGCAGTTCACCTATTGCCAACCCGTATAACGCTGATGGCACGTTGAAAAGAACCATAAGGATGCCGTTAGATGAAAACTGGGTGAAAACAAAAGAAACTGTAGAAAATCTGGGCGATAAATGGATTGACCAAACCAGGGCGTATGGCTCCTATAACACTTTGTTTGGTGAGTTAACAATTCCGGGCATTGAGGGCTTAAAGTATCGCATCAACGTTGGTGCAAACTTCCGCATGAGTAACGGTGGAAGCTACACAGGAGAAGGGGTATTCAGTGCCACAATTACTACTCCTTCAACTGCTTCTATAAGTAACTCGCTTACTACCAACTGGGCAATTGAAAACCTGCTGACCTACGACCGCACCTTTGCTGGCAAGCACAGAGTGAATGTAGTAGGAATGTACTCTGCTGAGCAAACTCATTACCACAGTTCATACGTTGCGGCAAGGGATATTCCCGCCGACGCTTTCCAATTCTACAATATCGGGCGGGCTGCAGGCGAGATTACTGTTAATCCTGATTACCAGGGCTATTATGAGAGCGGTTTAATGTCGTATATGGGACGAGCAATGTACTCGTACGACAACCGCTATATGCTGACGGCTACCATCCGCTCCGATGCCTCATCAAGGCTGGCTGAGGGACATAAGTGGCATACCTATCCAGCCGTATCGGCCGGATGGAATATCAAGAACGAATCTTTTATGAGTAATGTCACTGCGATAGATATGTTGAAGCTGCGTGTAGGTTTTGGACAGACCTCAAACCAGTCCATTGACCCCTACGCTACACTTGGACGTTTGAACACCAGACCTTACAACTTTGGAACTGCATACTCCGTGGGATATTATGTATCCTCACTGCCTAATGAAAATCTGGGATGGGAGTACTCTGTTACATGGAACTTTGGCCTGGACTTCGCTGTCCTGAAAAATCGCCTGTCCGGTACTATAGAGTACTATATGACGGATACCAAAGATATTCTGCTGAGTGTGAATCTGCCCGCCACATCGGGCGTGAGCAGTTACATGGCAAATATAGGGGAAACTCAGAACAAAGGTCTGGAACTTTCACTCGATGGCGTGATATTGGACAACCTCAACGGCTGGACTTGGGAAGCGGGCATCAACCTGTATGCCAACCGCAACGAGCTGGTAGCTCTTGCTTCCGGACAAACGAGGGATGAATCCAACTGGTGGTTCGTAGGCTACCCCATTGATTGCATCTTCGACTACGAGAAAATAGGACTCTGGCAGGAAGGGGATGCGTATCTGACTAACTATGAGCCGGGCGGAAATGCAGGTATGATTAAGGTGAAATATGTCGGTGATTTCAATGCTGATGGTTCGCCGGCAAGGCAAATAGGACCTGCCGACCGGCAAATAATGAGCTTAGAGTCCAATTTCCAGGGTGGCTTCAACACCCGTGTAGCGTATAAAGGATTTGACCTGAGCGCTGTCGGCGTCTTTAAAAACGGCGGTACCCTCATCAGCACCCTATACTCAGGGGGAGGCTACCTCAATTTGATGACCGGCCGCAGGGGGAACGTAAAAGTGGACTACTGGACAACGTCGAACACCGGTGCCAAGTATCCAAATCCTGCCGGCGTGTTAAGCGGAGACAATCCAAAATATGCCAGCACTCTGGGTTATTTCGATGCATCGTTCCTGAAGGTACGCACCATATCACTTGGCTATAACATCGACAATATCAACCTTATTAAAAATGCAGGTATTAACAAACTGCGGCTTTATGTCACAGTACAGAATCCATTTGTGATGTTCTCGCCATACAACAAAGAATCAGGTATGGATCCCGAAACCAACTCATACGGAAACGAAAATGCGGCAGTGGCACTGTCTTACAACCTGAGACGTCTGCTGACTATAGGAACTAACACTCCTTCAACTCGCAACTACTTGATTGGTATTGATTTGACATTTTAAAAAAGGATAATAATGAGACGTATAATAAAAACTCTTATAGGAACAGCCGTACTGGCGTTGTTCCTGGTAGCGTGCTCTGATATTCTGGAAGAACAGCCGCGTAGTATTTATGAACCCGGTTTTTTCAAAACCGAAAAAGGTGTTTATGGCGGATTAACATCGATGTACGCCCACCTGCGCTACATATACGGACAAGCCTACTACTTTAACGCCTGCGAGACCGGTACCGATGAATCAACGTGGGCACAGAGTGCCGATGCAAACTTTAAGGACCATGACCTTTCCGGCGTGGGGTCGCTTACTGCCTCCAGCAGCCGTTCTGATGTATTGTGGGGAAACGCATTCGCTAACATCAACACCGCCAGCGGTGTTATTGAAAATGCTGCCAGCGTAGGTACTATTTCGAATGCGCTGATTGCCGAAGCCAGGTTCTTCCGTGCGTTCGACTACTTTTTACTGGTACAGACTTTCGGCGGGGTGCCTTTGGACCTGGGCTCAGGAGAACTGAAGTTCAACACGACTCCCGTGAGAACCTCCAAGCGCAACACTGTACCGGAGGTCTATACCAAAGCTATTTTCCCGGACCTGCTGACAGCGATAAGCGATTTACCGGACGCAGGACGTGTAACGGGAGGTGTAACCAAAACAGTTGCACGCCTTCATTTGGCAAAAGCTTACCTGACATACGGATGGTGGCTCGAAAACCCAAACAACATTCCTACTTATCCGGATTGTGCCCGGACAGACCCTGACGGACATAATGCCCTGTGGTATTATCAAGAGGCATACAACGTGGCAACTACCGCCATTGACAATCCGGGATCTTTCGGCTTACAGGCGACATTTTATGATGTTAACCTGGGGCAAAACGACCGCAACAAGGAAATTCTGCTGTATGCCGACCACACGCAGGCAAGCGAATATTATAACGCAGGCAGCCTTACTTACGGCAGTGGCGGCGCCCCGGATAACTTTGCCGGCTGGATGATGCAGTGGAACTATACAACCATCAGAAGCGCTACTAATACAGGCTGGACTGCTACAATAAGTTCTGTTCAGCGTGAAGCAGAGCAACACCTGGGACGTCCGTGGACACGTATGGCTCCTCCCATCGGCGTATTTACAACCACCTTTGCCGACAAAACCAATGATTCCCGGTACGACGGCACCTTTACAACCGTTTACCGTGGCAACTGGCCTAAAGGTGGCGGCACTTACACCTCTATTGCTTCTGTGTATAATGCAAACAATCTGACGGTTTTACCGGGTGGGGCAGTACTTACTTTCCTGGACAATGATGATCCAACTATTGATTACTCTAATTCAGTATATAAAAGTAATGTCGGTGCAGGTGTATTACCCGGAAGATCCGATTTTGTGGTAGCACCGAGCGGCATAAGCAGGGTAATGTATCCGGGGATTTGGAAGATTGGTACCTACCGCACCGATAATGCCGGCGGATTAGGACAACCTAATGCCGGCAGTACACGTCCTTATGTTATAGCCAAATTCTCGGAGCTCTACCTGGTAGCTGCCGAAGCAGCAGTGAAGGGCGCAACTACGCAAGTTGGTAAAAGCGCCGTAGATTTGGTTAATGTTCTTCGTGCACGTGCAGGAAAATGGCGCTGGGACAACAACGGGAATGTCGCTAAAGTGGCAGACAACAGTGCTGCTATGACCGCTGCAACACCGGCAACTATAACCATTGATTATATTCTGGCTGAACGTTCGCGTGAATATTTTGGCGAAGGTTATCGCTGGTTCGATTTGGTACGTACACAAAAATGGGCAGAAGTCGCTGCCACGTACCGGATTTGTGGAACAGCCTGGGGAGATCATACACCGGTAACGGTAACGCGCACAATTGAAGCGAAACACTATCTGCGTCCCATTCCGCAAGGCCAGCTCGATGGCATGGAAATGACCGCAGATGAAAAAGCTGCTTATCAAAACCCGGGATATTAATCTTATGGCAGGATGGAGGAAATATTGCTGGATATGTTTCACTGGTAACCGCAATGTTAAATTCGTAATTAATTAGGTTGGGTGATTAAAGTGTCCGCAGCTGGTCTGCGGACACTTTTCTATCTTCCAGGGAAATACAAAGAATAAAATATATGCTGAAAAAGAATGGGAGAGCAGTATTATTACTTCTGCTCTTGGTTTGTGTTACCGGGATTTCTTCCTGCACTAAGGAAGAGTCTCCTTTGGATGAATACAACAACAGTGATGAGGGATTAAAGGATTACTATACTCCTGATGAATACTTTTACATGGGTGTTGCTGTATCTCCATCAATTATTGATAACCAGAAGAAGGCGGATCTGATAAAACGTCATTTCAACAGTATTACAGCTGACAATGACATGAAATGGTCGAATCTCCAGCCGACAGAAGGCACCTTCACCTTTACCAATGCAGATAAAATCGTTGCTTTCGCCGAAGCCAACGGAATGAAGGTGAGGGGACACTGTCTCTGCTGGCACAATCAGGTGCCATCGTGGATTTTCAAGGACGGGCAGGCGACTGCATCTAAGGAGCTTGTCCTGCAGAGGTTGCGTGCTCACATTACAGCTGTTATGACTCATTTCAAAGGAAAGGTATATGCCTGGGATGTTGTAAATGAAGCAATTGACGATGGCAGTTCAGTATACAGAAATTCCCAATGGTATGCCATATGCGGAGAAAATTATATTATTGAGGCTTTCAAAGCGGCAAGGGATGCGGATCCTGATGCAAAATTATTCTATAATGACTATACGGCTATAGATCCAACCAAAAGGGATAAAATATATGATCTCCTCGTGAAACTAAAAGAACAGGATCTTGTTGATGGAATGGGACTTCAGGGACATTGGAATATCAACTATCCATCAACCTCCCTGATTAACGATGCAATCAACAAGTATAAATCATTAGGGATGGAGGTTCAGATAACTGAACTTGATGTTTCAGTATATACTTCCAATTCTGATCCTGAAAGCACCTATACCGAAGTTCTTTCACAAAAGCAGTTAGTTGCATATCGCAGGTATTTTGATGCATTCAGAACTTTCAAAGATGATATCACCGGAGTTACTTTCTGGGGACTAGCTGACGATTACACATGGCTTGATAATTTTCCAATAACCGGGAGGAAAAACTATCCTTTACTTTTTGATGTAAATCTTGATCCCAAACCGGCATATTTCGAAGTCATTGGTTTTTAATAATA
>CAZGGZ010000060.1:9179-12296 GCA_964525415.1 uncultured Rikenellaceae bacterium
TTCGAAACTGAGGCCGACCGAAAATAAAAGGCCTCAGTTTTGTTTTGAAAGACTTATAAAAAGAATAAAAATAATCAATAAAGAATCTTCTGCAATCGGTTGCAAAAACAAATTAATTATTAATTTTGATATAATATTCCTGCAGGTTCATTTATCCTGAACGGGAAAATTTATATTTATAAAAAATAAAATCAATGAATGATATTTTAAGCAGAATCTCAAGGTGTGTTGAATTTGGAAAAATAGATAAGACATCTCCCTATCCTCCGGACATGAAAGGACAGGATGGTGCAGATGAATTGGCAAAGCAGGCTCTTGACAGCGGAATAAAGCCTGACCAGATCCTTGAAAATGCACTTATACCGGCTATGGCGATTGTAGGCCACAAATTCAGCAGAAAAGAAATATATGTTCCCCAGATGCTTATGGCAGCCAAGTCGATGAGCAGCGCGATGAAACATCTTAAACCATTTTTCCAATCGGGCGAAACAAAAAGAAAAGGAAAATTCATAGTAGGAACTGTTGCAGGTGATTTGCATGATATTGGGAAGAATCTTGTTGCAATGATGATTGAAGGAGGAGGATGGGAAGTTATAGATCTTGGTGTTGATGTAGGAACAGATAAGTTCATGAAGGCCATCGAGGAAAACCCAGGGGCAGTTGTAGGCTTGTCAGCATTGCTTACAACTACTATGGAGAATATGAAGAAGAGTGTTGCTGCAATCAGGGAAGAACATCCGGGTCTCAGAATTCTTGTCGGCGGTGCTCCCGTTACCATGGAATACTGTGAAAAAATCGGTGCCGATTTTTACTCTCCCGATCCGCAGGGAGCGGTAAATTATCTGAATCAAATAGTATCTTAGAGGAAAAATCTGAAGAATGAAAACAATTCTTAAGGGAAGGTACAAGGAAGTAGTAATTGATACCGAAGGTCCGGTTATTGTCATAGGTGAATCAATAAATCCCACAAGAAGGAAGAAACTGGTTTCAACATTACAGCAGGGCGATTTTACATTTGTGCTCGAACTTGCTGATAGCCAGATCAAGGCAGGAGCCGATGTGCTTGACGTGAATGTTGGATTTCCGGGTGTGGATGATGTAAAGCTTCTCCCTGAAACAGTGAAAATCCTGCAGGAGAAATTTGATGTCCCCCTTTGCCTTGACTCTCCAAATCCCAAAGCTATTGAAGCTGCCCTTAAAGTTGCAGAAGGCAAATGCCTGATCAATTCAGTTAACGGCGAAGAGGCATCAATGAAAGCACTTCTGCCGGTAGCAAAGGAATATGGAGCGGCAATAATCGGATTATGCATGGATGATGACGGGATTACTCATGATCCGGAGAAGAGACTGATGGTTGCAGAAAAAATAATTGACAGAGCGGTAAAAACAGGAATTAAAGCGGAAGATGTGATTATTGATCCTCTTGCAATGGCAGTGAGCGCTGATCAGAAAGCCTGCATGGTGACATTGGAAACAATCCGGCTCGTGCACCAGAAGCTTGGACATAATATTACCCAGGGAGCCAGCAATATCTCTTTTGGATTGCCCGACAGAGAGTCGCTCAATGCAGCTTATATGGCAATCTCCATATATAACGGGCTGACTTGTCCAATTGCCAATCCGGAAAAAATCACCGCTATGGTCCGAGCCACCGATCTGGTTCTGGGAAGAGATGACTTTGCTGTACGGTTCGTTGAGTATTTCCAGAGCCGTCAGCAATTACTTTAAATAAGAGTCTTTCAGATGTTTGGTTTCAAACCCTCACGCAGATGGCAACCCGCTTTTTATCCGTTTAAAAAAGAAAAATTCGGACGAAGGCTTCTTGCCAGAACAGAACTTGCATTTAAAGGACCGGTATTCGGGTGCAGAATGTGCGGTAACTGCCTTCTTCAGGAGACAGCACTGATATGCCCCATGGAATGTCCCAAAGGATTGAGGAACGGACCATGCGGAGGATTAACCCCGGAGAAAAAATGCTACATTGATGAAACCCGTAAATGCATATGGTATGCTATATATGAAAGAGCGCTGAGGAAAGGAAGGGAAAAAATCCTTCTTGAAGTCCTTCCGCCGCTTGACTGGAATAAAGTTGGTACTGAAACATGGGGAGATGTTATCTGTCAGGTCAGAAAAGTTGGAACAGGAAAGTTCCTCAAGGGATTCTTTTTAAAAGACAGTGAAGAGAAAGACCGTATATGGGATTCTGTATTCAGAATAATAAGACAGCCTGAATGGTGGGCAGGAGATTCTGAATATCACCCTCCTGCTTATCAGGAACCTGTCTCAAATCTTGAACAGAAGCTCAGAAATGGTGAATTTGTTGTCGCAACTGAAGTAGCTCCCCCGCTAAGCTCTTCTTCAGAAAAGCTTAAAAAAGGAATTGAACTGGTTAAGCCGTATGTTACCGCTATAAACTTTACGGATGCTTCATCGGCAACTCCTAAAATGTCAAGCCTCGCATGCTGTAATGTAGCAAACGACCTTCATGCTGAACCGGTGCTTCAGATAGCTGCCCGTGATACTACCCGGACCGGCTTGCAGGCATTAGCAATAGGTGCAGGTCAGTTTGGAATAAGAAATATCCTTTGCGTAACAGGCGACAGTCCGAAGGTGGGACCAGCACCGACAGCCGATATGAATCTCCTGGATATCGACTCTGTTCAGATGCTGTGGATACTGAGAAAGATGAGAGATGAGGGCATTTACCTGGATGGAAGAAAGATAAAATATCCTCCCCGGTATTTTCTTGGTGCAGCTACCACTCCATTTGCATCCGAACCGGTAATGCAGGCTATAAGGGATCATAAGAAAGTAAACGCAGGTGCCCAATATTTCCAGACCAACATAATCTTTGAACCTGAAAGGCTTGATCTCTGGCTTGAGGAGCTGGATAAAAGAGATGTGCTGAATAAAGTATTTATACTGATTGGTGTTTCCCCTTTAAGAAGCTATAAAGTTGCCAGGTACCTGCACGACAAAATCCCCGGCGTCTTCCTGCCGGAAAAAATATTACAACGGATGGAAAAGGCTGGTGATGGTGAAGCTGAAGAAGGTATACGGATAGTACTTGAGGTAATTCAATCACTGAAAGGTAAAAAAGGTATTAACGGCATTCAC
>CAZGGZ010000060.1:12396-18310 GCA_964525415.1 uncultured Rikenellaceae bacterium
CAACGGCGCAAAGGCTCAACGGCCTTATATGGAGTGAATTTAAAAAGATCCCCTCCCGGGAGGGGTGGATAGGGGTGGGTTGGAAAACATAAACAAAAATAATAAATAAGTGTTAATGAATGCTATGAAAACAATGAAAGAATTATTCTTTGACAGAGGATTGACGGTTATATTAATCCTTATTTGTTTTAGTCAGATAACAAACGCACAACAGGTTTATGAATTTCCCTTTAAGAATCCCGGATTATCGATTGAAGAACGTGTGAATGATCTGGTTGGCAGGATGACTGTCGATGAAAAGATCAGCCAGATGATGAACGGGGCACCTGCAATTGACAGGCTTGGCATTCCTGCCTATAACTGGTGGAATGAGTGTCTTCACGGTGTGGCCAGGGCAGGAGTGGCTACAGTATTCCCGCAGGCAATAGGGCTTGCTGCCACATGGGACGAAGACCTGATCTTCAGGGTAGCAACAGCTATTTCAGATGAAGCCCGTGCCAAACATCATGAGTTTGTCAGGAACAATTCCAGGAGAATATACCAGGGACTGACATTCTGGTCGCCCAATATCAATCTTTTCAGGGATCCGCGCTGGGGCAGGGGACAGGAAACCTACGGAGAAGATCCGTTCCTCTCAGGGAAGATCGCTGTCCGGTTCATAAAGGGGCTCCAGGGCGATGATCCCAAATATTTTAAAACAATCGCAACAGTAAAACATTACGCAGTTCACAGCGGACCAGAGCCTGAAAGACATTCCTTTGATGCAAGAATTGATGAAAGGGACCTTAGAGAGACATATCTTCCGCAGTTTGAAATGGGAATAAAGGAAGGGAAAGCCTACTCAGTGATGTGTGCCTATAACAGGTATAACGGGGAGACATGCTGCGGAAGCGAAACGCTGTTGAAGGATATATTAAGAAATGAATGGGGTTTTGAAGGATACATTGTCTCCGATTGCGGAGCCATTGATGATATTTACAGGTTCCATAAAGTTGTTGCCACTCCTGCCGAAGCTGCAGCAGAGGGTGTAAGAGCCGGCACTGACCTTGAATGCGGAGGGGTATACAGGAACCTTAAGGAATCACTTGACAAGGGTCTGATCTCAGAAAAAGAAATCGATATTTCTGTAAAAAGGCTTTTCACTGCCAGGTTTAAACTCGGGATGTTCGATCCTCCGGAGATGGTCAGTTATTCTCAGATCCCTTACAGTGTGAACGACAGCGAACAGAATAAGGTACTGGCTAAGGAAACTGCTCTTAAATCAATAGTTCTTCTTAAGAACGAAGGCAATCTTCTTCCTTTGAAAAAGGACAAGGGAACAATAGCTGTTATAGGTCCCAGCTCTGACCAGTCGTTTGTACTGCTTGGAAATTATAACGGCACTCCTTCCGATCCATATACTCCCTTAAGAGGTATAAAGGAAAAGCTGGAAGGGGTATCGGAGGTTCTCTTTGCACAGGGATGCAACTGGGCAGAAGGTCTGCCGGGACAGAAAAAAACCAGTGAGGAGCTTAAGGCTGAAGCTCTGGATGTAGCAAAGAAAGCTGATGTCATAATCATGTGCATGGGCATCACACCGCGCCTTGAAGGAGAGGAAATGAAAGTAAACGTGGATGGATTCAGGGGTGGTGACAGAACAAGAATTGACCTTCCTGATGTTCAGCAGCAGCTGATAAAAGAGATCCATGCACTTGGCAAACCGGTTATCCTGGTCCTTCTTAATGGAAGTGCACTTGCAGTTAACTGGGAAAATGAGTATATCCCGGCTATTATTGAGACATGGTACGGAGGACAAGCTGCGGGTCAGGCGCTTGCCGATGTTATATTCGGAGACTATAATCCTGCAGGGCGCCTCCCCGTAACATTCTATAAATCAGTGGAGGATCTTCCTGATTTCAGTGATTACAGGATGGAAAACCGCACGTACCGCTATTTCAAGGGAGAGCCTCTTTATCCCTTCGGATATGGGCTCAGCTATACCACTTTCAAGTACAGCAAATGCACGGCAACCAAAACAATTAATTCTGGAGAAGAACTGAAAGTAACTGTAAATGTGAAGAATACAGGCAGGATGGCAGGTGATGAAGTTGTTCAGCTTTATCTCTCAAACCTCAGCGCTTCAGTGCCTGTGCCTTTGCGGGCGCTAAAAGGCTTTAAACGGATCCATTTAAATCCTGGTGAGACCAAAACAGTCACTTTTACAGTTACACCGGATGCATTCTCGGTTATAGACGAACAGAATAAAAGAGTTATCGAACCCGGGATATTTGAAATTACTGTAGGGGGTGGTCAGCCAAAAACAGGTACGGGAGTGAAAGAACCAGGAATTCTGAAGAAGAGACTAACATTACTATAATATTCCGATGAAGAAAACTGTGTCATTTGTTACAATCTTATTGCTGCTTACAGGCATTTCTTCGGGTCAGTTTTCGAAGCAGGCAATGGACAGCATCAGGAAGCTGACAGGGGAAGATTACAGATATATGCTCAATCAGATCGGAATTACCTCGGTAAGGCCAGGGCCTTCAGGCACACCCGGTCAGCCGAACCAGGCAAATTATGATGAATCAAAGGCTGCTCAATATACATCTGTGCCTGATCCGTTAATTATGAATAATGGCAAACGGGTAAAGTCCGCAAAAGTTTGGTGGAAGAAACGTCGCCCTGAACTGATTGAGCTTTTCGACAGGGAATTGTACGGCAGGATACCGGAAAATGTCCCGGTGGTAACATGGAAAGTGGCGGATATCACCAGCGATACTATTGGCAGGTTTCCGGTTATCGTTAAGAAACTGTCAGGTCAGGTTGACAATTCAGCTTACCCGTCAATCGTTGTTAATATTGATCTGACACTCACAGTTCCTGCCGGCTCTGACGGGCCGGTTCCTGTGATCATGGAATTCGGCTTTGTTTTTCCTGCAGGAATGAAATTCCCGTCAATGGACCGTAAGGGTCCACAGGGGCCTACATGGCAGGAACAGGTTCTTGAAGAAGGGTGGGGTTATGCGATTCTCGTTCCTGTAAGCGTACAGGCAGATAACGGAGCAGGACTGAGATCAGGGATCATAGGTCTGACAAACAAGGGTGAGCCAAGAAAACCGGATGACTGGGGTGCATTGAGGGCATGGGCATGGGGCGCCAGCTGCGCTATGGATTATTTTGAAACGGATAAAGACGTGGATGCTGAAAGAGTCGGCATTGAAGGGCTTTCCCGATATGGCAAGGCTGCTATTGTCACAATGGCTTACGATGATAGATTTGCCATTGGATTTATTGGATCTTCCGGAGCCGGAGGAGTAAAACTGTACCGCCGTATCTGGGGAGAGCAGGTGGAAAACCTGGCAGGTTCAGGTGAATACCACTGGTTTGCAGGTAATTTTATAAAATATGCTGCTGATCCTCTGACCCAGAATGATCTGCCAGTTGATGCTCACGAGCTTGTTGCGCTGTGTGCGCCGCGTCCGGTATTCATAAGCTCAGGATCAAATGAGGCCGGCGATGCCTGGGTCGACGGTAAAGGAATGTTCCTTGCAGGAGCTTATGCCGGCCCGGTATATGAACTTCTCGGTAAGAAAGGATTGGGAACAACGGAATATCCTCCCCTTGAGACAAATCTATCAGATGGTGAAGTGGCATTCCGTCAACATTCAGGAGGGCATACTACCGGACCTAACTGGCCTTATTTCATTGAGTTTGCAAAACGGTATTTCTCAAACTGCCCTGCTATATCAGCCTCGGTATGGGTTCCGGAGTGAATCAGCACTCTGTAGCGAAGGTTAAGCTGCTTTCCCTTTTCCAGGAAAGTTTCCTTATCATCCTCAGGCCAGTACATTGGAGTTGGTGAGATAAATCCGTAGTCACGGGTAAACCAGGGCGAAGGATACCAGGGATTTGAAGGATGCTGTAAAATAGCCAGTCCTTCAACAGCATTACCGCGTTTCCCGTAAAAATCGATCCATGGAGATCGTTTTCCAAAAGTTTCCTTTTCGCCTTTTATGCCTTCAGCATTTATCATTGTACCGCCGTTTGTGACTGCAAGATCAGCAGCCATCCTTGCACTGAACAGAGAGTGGTTTGTCTTACGGATATGGACATCCATCAGCGTCTCCATTGTTATTTCAGCATCAATCTGGATAATAGTTGCAGACGGTGCTGTTATGGTAAATACTCTTGTGTCCTTTATCGGAGACAGAGCTCCGGGACGGCTCCAGATACATTCATCGGTGATCACGACAGTATCGCCTCCCTCTTTAAGTATCTGAGCATTTACTGAGATGATACGTCCTCTTTCAAGACCTTCCTGCCAGTAATTTCCTCCGTTTACCTGGTCGCATCCGAAGAAAAGCGAGGTATGGTGGGGATATACTGCATTTCTCATTGAAGTGACAGACCCTCCGGATACAGGTCCGTTTACAGGGTGGAAGAACGGGTATTTCTCGTCTTCAGAAAATATATAACTGGTGAAGAACTTGCCGTCAATTGTCACGTTGATTTTTGAACCGACTTTGACAGCGTTGATCTTTGCTCCGGTTACCGGTAAAGCAACCGTTGCGCCTATGAACACAAACAAGGCGTAAATAAATATCTTTCTCATAATAGAAGATTTAAATCTTTACATAATTTGTTCCGTAAGGAGCTCTCTGAGGACGTGAAAGCATGCTGTTTGCTTCATCGTCGTTCACGAATTTCTCCTTATCAGGATCAAAGTACAGCTTCCTGCCCAGTTTCATTGCAACATGAGTAACAAGACATACAGTGCATGCCCTGTGGCCTATCTCCACAGGAGAAATAGGTTCTTTTCTGGATTTAATGCAATCGAGCCAGTTGCCCTGCTGGTTATCACTCTCATATAGATGGATCTCATTCGGTCCGATCACAGATGTCAGAATCTTGGGATCGCTAGCATCGAGGGCTTTTGTATTATTTTCCATCGCAACCGGATCGCTGGCTGTTGCGCGATAGTTACCACGTGTTACGAAGATCCAGCCATCAGTTCCTTCATACCTTACTCCATTCGGATAGTTTCCGCTGGTAAGCTGGGTTATACCGTTCTTGTATTCAGCGATTGACATAAAGTCGCCGTGCACATCCCAGAGGCCTGATTTCGGGAACTGAGCCACAGCTTCAATTGAAATTGGTCCTGTAAGTTCAGTATCCATTCCCCATGCTGCTGAATCAAAATGATGCTGCCCCCAGCCGGTTATCATGCCTGCCCCGAACTGTTCACACCTCAGCCATCCCGGTCTGTCAAATCCTACCTGGGGGTGTACTCTGATCTCAGTATAATATACTTCAGGTGTAGATCCGAGCCACATATCATAGTTCAGGTTTTTTGGTATCGGCATCTCCGGAGCTTCGGGTCCGGCCGGATCGCCCGGGAGACCTATTTTTACAGTGTGCAGCTTTCCTATCCTTCCGTTTCGGACAAGCTCGGCAGCATATCTCCATTGTGTGCTGGACCTCTGCTGAGTTCCAACCTGAAGGATAACCTTCTTTTTTCTGACAACATCGCTGAGCAGCCTTCCTTCTGTAATGGTTAGCGAAGTTGGTTTTTCAAGATAGATATCCTTTCCTGCAAGTGCAGCTTCGAGTGCAGGCTGTGAATGCCAGTGATCAGGGGTTGTGATCATGACCGCATCAATTCCTTTATCAGCCAGCAGTCCATGATAGTCATCATAGCTTTTAACATCCACATAACCAGACTGTCCGGTTTTCTTTGCATAATAGTCTTCAATCATTTTTTTACCCAGGGCCATCCTGTTCGAGTCGACGTCTGATACTGCCACGAACATTGCTGAATCATACCTCATGGTTCCCATTACGTCGCCTCTTCCCTGCCTGCCTGTGCCTATCCAGCCGATATTTATCTTATCGCTCGGCGGATTCTTCCCGATAACTGATGAAGGGATAATAG
>CAZGGZ010000061.1:0-18140 GCA_964525415.1 uncultured Rikenellaceae bacterium
GCAACAGAAGAGCATATATGAAAAACAGTATTTAACAAATCATTAACTTAAAAAAGAAATCCGGCACCATTACAGCGCCGGATCTCAGTGAATATAGGAATGAAAAACCAGGAAGAAATTACGGTTCTATATAGTCAGGGCCATCTTCAGTCATTTTCCAGAACCTGTTCCTTGAATCTGTGACATAATCATCATCATGCCAGGAATGGAAAAGGCTTTCTGCAGTCCGGTCCATGTATATTACGGTCCCCTCAGGTACGCTGACCTCAACAAACAGCTCATCAAAAGACCACCTGGAATCCGAAGGGATCGTGCAGAATTCATCGAGTGTAAGTTTGTTGCCGGAGACATCAAGGTCATACTGTAATCTCTCAGCATTTTCAATGGCGTCAAGCCGGTTTCTGCCTGATGAGCGCCTTGTGATCTTCACGCTGGCAGAATTGCCTTCATCCGGATTTATCATCAGACGTGCCCTGACATAAACCTCCTTCTTATCATCGTCGATCATGACCCTGTATTCATTGTCGGGGATGGAAATCTCATTCTCTGCTTCCAGATCAGATATTTTTCTTCCCGAAACAATGAATAGTGTATCCGGAACTGTGGTAAAATACTCTGTGGATGTTGTTTTTTCGGATTCGGCAAATCCAACACCCTCGTTGAACAGGATTATGGAAAGCGCAGCACCGCTCATGACCCAGAGGACAAGTGCGGCAAGCCAGATGTAACCGTCCCGCGCCCTGAACCAGAATATCATCCGTACCCCCCCATAGATAAGAGCCAGGAAAGGAATGGCAACCACTATCGTTATCAGAGCCTTTATCCAGGGTGCTGCAGCAGGTGATACAACATAATTCAGAAAATCAGGCAAATAGCTGAGGTTAACTCCTTCAATATCAGTTGAAAAAGCGCCGGGGTAATGAAAGATGAATACCATTATGAAAGTCAGCAGGGCAAGGAATCCTGACAGAACAAGTGCAGTTCCGATGATAATAAGGAATATCCTGACTATAATGAAAAGGACTTTCCCAAGAGCCCTGAATACTTCATTTGTTGCATTGCCTATTTTTGAAGTTGTTGTATATGGGGGAATGAGTTCCCCTTCCTGTGATCTCAACTGGTTGATGTTCCTTCCGTACATTTCTCTTTTCTGAGAAACGGTATGTGCTGAAGGAAGAGCAATCCATAACGCCAGATAAATAAAAATACCGATGCCAAAGGTCAGAGCAAACACGATGAACAGAAGCCTGAACCATACCGGATCCGTATCGGCATATGCACCTATACCTCCGCAGACACCGCCGATAACGCGGTCATCAGGATTTCTGAAAAGCTTTTTAGAACCGGAAGAATAATGATATGAAGTTCCCTCAGTTCCTTCCTGATCAAAGTCTTCAGGTTTACCAATTATTGAGATCATTGACTCGACATTTTCCCTGGAAATAATTCCTGCCATTCCTTTTTGTGACTGGAAAATCTCCGCAATGCGGGATTCAATATCTTCAATAGTTTCAGTGCCGCCCGGGATATTTCTGAATTTCCGGTCAATGGCCTGCAGATAATCACGGAGGATCTTGTATGCCTCCTCATCGATCTGGAACAATGTTCCGCCGAGATTTATTTTAATTGTCTTATCCATCTTTCTGAGTTTTAGTTGGTTTAAGATAATTTACCTCGTACGGATCAGGTTGACTGATTCAACCAGCTCATCCCATGATCTGTCAAGATCGGTAAGATATTCCCTGCCTTCAGCAGTAAGCTCGTAATATTTCCGGGGAGGCCCCTGCTGGGATTCTTCCCAGCGGTAGCTGAGCAATCCGGCATTTTTCTGCCGCGTCAGAAGAGGGTAAAGGGTCCCTTCTACAACAATTACCTTTGCCTCCTTCAGTTCCCTGATGATGTCGCTTGCATAACAGGAGTTCCTTGATAATACCGACAGTATACAGTATTCCAGGATCCCCTTGCGCATCTGTGCTTTTGTGTTTTCCAGATCCATAATAATAAGTTTTAGATTTAACACTTCATAATCTTTCTTCCTGGCCTGTATCTTACAGTTTCATTTTCTTCGTGACTGTATCAAACTCTTTTTTCACCGAGTCCTTAATGTTGTGGATATTTACCGGCTCACCCTTCATTTCAATTTTCTGAGCGGTAGTCTTTGCCTCGGGGATAACAACCCAGAGGATAAGATAAAGGAGGATTCCAAGACCGCCCATCATGGCAAGAATAAAGAAGATAATCCTGACCAGCCATGGTTCAATCCTCCAGTATGCACCCATTCCGGCACAGACACCTCCTATGATCCGCTGATCGGGATCGCGGTACATCCTGTGATAACCGCGCGAAGAGAACTTCTCACGGGCTGAAGCACCTTCATTATCAGATATATCCTCAGGAGTGCCGAGTACCGATATGGCATAACGCACATCGTCCATTGTGATCACCTGCTTATATGATGTCAGCCTTGCCCGGAAAAGCTCACCCATCCTTGATTCAATATCTGAGAGTATTTCGGATGAACTGTCCTCACCGGCAAAATGAAGTTCAAGGTTTTTCAGGTACCTTTTAAGTTCAGCATAGGCATCTTCATCAATGTTGAATGAATAGCCGCCGAGATTAATGCTTAATGTTATTTTCATGGTTCTTTTAAATATTTACTACTATATAATACAAACAACATGATAATACAAAGATATAAATATAAATTAATACTATGCAATACATAGTAGTAAAAAAATTAGGGTATTAATGAAAGAATTTTGTAATAGGCAGAAAATGAGTGAGATAGAAATGAATTTTTTTTGTTAATTTGTAAAGATTTTTCTTTAAAAGGGTCTTTTTGGTGGTTTTCTCTATATTTATCCACCTAATTTTATGTTATGAAGAAATACAAATGGGGTATCCTGGCTCCGGGGAAGATGTCGGCAAAATTCACAAAAGGCCTTAAACTGTTAAAAAATGCAGAATTGTATGCAGCAGGATCACGCGACCTTGAACGTGCGATCCTGTTTGCAAAGGACTATGGATTTCAAAAATATTATGGAAGCTATGAAGAGCTGGCTTCTGATCCCGCGCTTGAAATAATTTATGTGGCATCACCGCATTCTTTCCATCACGATCATACTATGCTATGCCTTCAGAACGGGAAACATGTCATTTGTGAAAAGGCATTTGCGCTCAATGCCGGGGAGGTTAAGGAGATGATAACTGAAGCAAAGAAGCGGAATGTATTCCTGATGGAGGCTCTGTGGCCCCCCTTTCAGCCCTTCTATAAAAAAGCAAATGAAATTATAATGTCAGGTATCCTTGGCAGGATAATGCACCTCGACGCTTACTTCTCATTTATACCACCCTATGATCCGGATGACAGGAAATTCAACCTTGCTTTAGGGGGAGGTTCGCTTCTTGACATTGGTATCTATCCTGTAATTGATGCACTTACATTCCTTGGTGTTCCTTCAGAAGTAAAAGCAACGGCAATATTCGGCGATACAGGATCAGAAGAATCGCTCAGTGTGATATTAAGCTACAGGGATGGCAGGATGGCATCACTGTACAGCTCATTCAGAACAGCTGTAGGCATTGGCTGCGAGATCTATTGTGAAAAGGGAAACCTGACCGTGACACGGGGAAGGGATATGAATCAGGAAGTGATACTTGAATTGCACGGTAAAGAAAAACAGGAATTCATCTTTACCCCGCCGGCAATGGGTTACCACTGGGAAGCTGAGGAAGTAATGAGGTGCCTGGACAAGGGACTGACTGAAAGCCCCATTGTGCCTCTTGAATTCAGCCTGAACCTGATGAAGACTCTTGATAAGATTCGAAAAGCAGCAGGAATTGTGTTCCCCGGGAGAGACTGAAAGGAGAAGAGGGGAGCAGGAGAAGAGGAGAAAAAAACAAGAAGCAAGAAGCAAGAATTTGACTGCAGGACTGCAAGAACTGTTATGGCAGAAAGAAAACATGATATTAAAGATGAAGGAGCATTCTACAGAAAAAAACTCTGGCTGAGCCTCATCATCCCGGGGACTTTCGTTTTCCTCATGTGGCTGGTAAAAATAGTTGAGGTATTGTTTGAACTGGATCTCTCCGGTCTTGGAATCTACCCGCTGTCGGTTGAAGGAGTTCCGGGAATCATCTTTTCCCCGTTCGTTCATGCCGATTTCAATCACCTGTTCAACAATTCATTACCCTTATTTCTGCTGTCTGTCGCCCTTTTCTATTTTTATTCTGAAGTAGCACTTAAGGTTTTTTCCTGGACCTATCTGCTTACAGGAGTTCTGGTTTGGCTCGGAGGAAGGGAAGCCTGGCACATCGGTGCAAGCGGGCTTGTCTATGGACTTGCATCTTTCCTGTTTTTCAGCGGCATCATACGACGTTATTTCAGGCTGATTGCTTTATCACTGCTGGTCGTATTCCTGTATGGTGAAATGGTATGGGGCATCTTTCCGGGCATCTATAAAAACATCTCATGGGAATCACATATGCTTGGTTTCTTTTCAGGGATAGTGCTTGCGGTCTGGTACAGGAAGGAGGGACCTCAAAGACCGGTATATGAATGGATGGAGGAGGATACCGGAACCGGGGAAACTGAGAATAACGATCTCGATAAAATAGATAACTTTGATTCTGAAAAAACTCCTCCATGCCTTTAATATCCCGGGATGATCCATATACTGATAAAACAAGACCGCTCTCTGTCGGATTTGACGCTAAAAGAGCCTTCTTCAATACAAGCGGATTAGGCAATTACAGCCGTAATCTTTTATCTGCTCTGGCAAAATATTATCCTGAAAACAAATATTACCTTTTTACGCCTAAAACCAAAAACCGTTATATCCTGGCTGATGAAGATCGGTTTATATTGATTAAGCCCGGTTCATTTATCTTAAAAATGGCGAATCCTTTATGGCGCAGAAAGTACATGACAGAAGATATAAAACGTCAAAAACTGCAAATATATCATGGCCTCAGCCAGGAATTGCCAATTGGAATAGAAAAGACAGGTACAAGATCAGTTGTGACAGTACATGATCTTATCTTTTTAAGATTCCCAGGCTTTTATAAATGGCATGATATAAAAATATATACCAGGAAACTATCTCATGCCTGCAAAGTTTCTGACCGGATTATTGCCATTAGTAACCAGACTAAAGAAGACTTAATCAGTTTTCTGAATATATCTCCGGATAAAATATCAGTTATTTACCAGGGATGCGGCCATTATTTTTATGAAAAACATGATGAAGAATTCAATAAAACTGTCAGTAATAAATATAAACTGCCGGAGAGATATCTGTTAAACGTCGGGACAATTGAAGAACGCAAGAATCTTCTAAACGTTCTTAAAGCCATTCATCTTTCCGGAATCAATATTCCCCTTGTAGTTGTAGGGCGAAAAACAACTCCATACTTTAAGAAGATTCTTGAATATATCACTGCCAATAAACTTAATAATATCATCTTTCCTGGAAATATTGAGAATTTTGAATTACCTGTAATATACAGGAATGCAGAATGTTTAATCTATCCGTCGTTTTTTGAAGGATTTGGGATACCTCTTATTGAAGCTTTGGTTTCGAAAATTCCTGCTATTTCAAGCAATTCCGGATGTTTTATTGAAGCGGGGGGCCCCGGAAGCATATATATAGATCCGCACAGGCCTGAAGAGATCGGAGAAGCTATCCTGAGAGTAACCAAACAGCCTGAACTCAGGAATGAAATGATAGCTAAAGGAGCTGATTATGCAGTTAATTTCAGGGATGATGTTATTTCAAGTAAATATTCCAAATTATATTATTCGTTAATAGAATAATCAATCAGGGAAATATGTATCAGGATAAAAACAAAGAGTATTTTAATAATTTAAGGATGGATTTGATAAGCCTGATCCCTGAAAATGAAAACAATAGAATATTAGAGATTGGTGCCGGCAGCTGTGAAACATTAATAGAGATAAAGAAACTGAAGCTTGCCAAAGAAGTTGTCGGGGTAGAATTAATAAAACTGGAAGATTCTCAGCAGGATAATCCCGAGATTGACAGATTAATCATAGGGAATATTGAAGATCTTGAAATAGATCTGCCGGGAAATTACTTTGATGTGATTATCTGTGGTGATATAATTGAACATTTAATAGAACCGGAAGCCGCTTTGAGAAAACTGCATAATCATCTGAAACAAAATGGGATCATTATTTTAAGTATTCCTAATTTCAGGGAATATCATATTCTGTACAGGGTGCTGATACTTGCCGATTTCAGATATACTGACCGGGGTATTTTAGACAGGACCCATATGCGTTTTTACTGTAAAAAGAACATTATATCTCTTTTAATCTCAGCTAAATATGTACCGATTTCAATATATTCAATGTTCCAATTTGGTAAAGTCCAGCGGACGAGAAAAATAATCAATAAACTGACATTTGGCCTGATCAGGGATTTTTTAACATCACAATACATAATTATTGCGAAAAAAGCAGGATTTGAAACAAATCAATAATGGATTAATTCAGGTTCGCTGCAATTCCTGCAGTTTAATGCTTTTAGGAATCAGATTTTATTACTTTTGAATCAGGTTTTGTAAACTGAAAAACAATGCATTGCAAAAATGATTTCATTGATTATTTCATTATATAAAAGGCTTGATTTTTTGGAACTCATATTTCAGTCCCTGGATGCACAGTCCTGTCAGGATTTTGAAGTGATTATAGCTGAGGACAACAATGATCCGCAGACTATAGATTTTATAACTAAAGCTCGCCTGACAAACAGTTTCAGGATCCAGCACGTATCTCAGGAAGACATTGGTTTCCGCAAAACAATAATTCTGAACAGTGCCGTTAAAATCTCTGCAGGAGAACAACTTGTGTTTATTGACGGTGACTGCATAATGCACGGATCTTTTTTGAAAGAATACAGCAAGGCGATAACAGATTCTCATTTTTGTTATGGCAGGAGAGTTTTCCTCAGTAAGAAACATACGGGGATACTGTTAAAAGAGAAATCCATTAAGAAAAACAATATTTTACTTGCAATTTTATATGGAGGTAAAAGCATAGGAGCAGGAATTTATCTTCCATTCAAAAAGAACATAAACAAACAGACCAGAAGAATTTTAGGATGTAATTGGGGTATAATGAAAAAGAACATCCTGGCAGTAAATGGTTTTGATGAAGATTATGATCGTGCCGGTGTAGGTGAGGACTTTGATATTGACTGGCGGTTGAAAAAAAATGGTCTGAAAACAAAATCTATGAAAGGGAAGGCGATTGTTTCTCATTTATACCACAATCTAAACCATAGTGCTTCGGATGCTGAATATGTGGAAAAATTAATGGCAGAAAAGAAAAAAACAGGAATATCATTTTGTGTAAATGGAATTGTTAAAGTACAGTAACTATAAATAAAGATGATCAGCTGGTATCCAAATAATAAAAATGATATAAGGAAATTCTCAATCATCATACCCACCTGGAATAACCTGGCATTTCTGAAAATTTGTGTTGATAGTATTATTAAAAATTCAACCTATAACCATCAGATAATAATACATGTTAACGAGGGCACCGATGGTACTCTGGAATGGGTCAAAAAAGGAGGATTCGATTTCACCCACAGCTTCCATAACATTGGGGTTTGCTGGGCAGTTAATGCCTGCAGGGCGCTTGTTAAAACGGATTTTATAGTTTATATGAATGATGATATGTATATATTACCTGGCTGGGATCTTGAACTTGTAAAAGAAATCGAGTATTATAACAATAAATATTTTTTCCTGTCTTCAACCATAATTGAACCAAAAGTATGGCCTCATCCGGGGACGCTTGCTCCCTATGATTATGGCACGGATCCGGAAAACTTCAGAGAGGAAGATCTCCTCAGGGAATTCAGTTCTATAAAAGGAAGAGATTGGAGCGGAGCAACCTGGCCGCCGAACATTGTCCATAAAGATATATGGGATCTTATAGGCGGGTACAGTATTGAATATTTCCCGGGTCTTTATTCTGATCCGGATTTTTCAATGAAGCTATTCGAAGCAGGTGTGAAACACTTCAAAGGAGTTGATAAAAGCCGCATCTATCATTTTGGGAATAAATCGACCCAAAGAATCAAAATGAACAACGGCAGCAAACAATTTCTGAATAAGTGGGGAATAACATCATTTTCATTTACAAGACACTTTTTGAAAATAGGTCAGAAATATAGTGGGGATTTTAACCTGAATCCATCGATAATTAAAATCGGATTTGATATTTTAAGAAGCCGGATCAAGAGGTTTTTATGGTTGATAACCGGAACCGGCAAAAAGAAAGGGAAACATTCTTATAACAATTTCAGGAAACAATAAAAAATCATTACTCATGATAAGACCAGGTATTAAGAATTCGACAATCCTGTTATTCCTGGTGCTCTTCTCCAGTAATGTATCAGGACAGATTACTGATACCGTGGATGATACCCTAAGAAAAAATGCGGTTAAAATTTTTCTTGATTGTCACGACTGTGACATGAACTATACAAGGCAGGAGATCCCGTACATAAACTATGTAAGGGATATCCATGATGCGCAGGTGGTAATTCTTGTATCTGAACAGGATGCCGGCAGCGGAGGAGAGCAGTATACCTACACATTTCACGGACAACTCGATTTCAGAGGTATGGATGATACTCTGAGCTACACAAGCAGTCCGGACCAGACCAGTACCATAATAAGACAGAAAAGAACGGATCTCCTTAAAATGGGTCTAATGAGATATGTTGCCAGAACACCTTTATTCAATGAAATAGAGATCAGGCACAACAGGGAGCTGGAATCAGAGGAAGTAACTGACAGGTGGAACTACTGGGTTTTTGAATTATCAACCGAACCGGATTACGAATCTGAAGAGACTCAGAAACAGCTGGACCTTAGAAACTCCATAAATATTTCAAGGATTACACCTGATATGAAGCTTGAGATCGAAATGGATCATTTCTATCAGCATGAGAAATTTATTGAGAATCCCAATACTGATTCTGTAGATATATCTTCCTATGCGACAAGTTCAGCATCGATGCAAAACCTGTACGTCAAAAGTCTCGGAGATCACTGGTCGGCCGGTTTAATATGGGCGCTGGGTTCATCTACACGCGAAAACTACAGGTTTGTAACTGAAATGCTGCCGTCAGTTGAATATGACATATTCCCGTATTCGGAGGCAACTCACAGGCAGCTGAGGATCCTCTACAGCGCCGGATATCAGTATAATAAATACAACGATTCTACAATTTACAATAAGGTCAGCGAAAATCTCTTTCTTCACATGCTTGGCATAGCATTCCAGGTACAGAAAAAGTGGGGCTCAATAAACATTTCACTCACGGGATCAAATTACTTTCATGACTTTTCAAAGAACAGAATTGAGGTGGGATCGTTTGTCAATATCAGGATCTTTAAGGGACTCTCACTTCGGGTTTCCGGGGATGCTGCACATATCAACGATCAGGTCAATCTTAAGAAAGGTGCAATCTCTGAAGCTGAAAGATTATTGAGGCTGAGAGAGCTGGCAACCAGGTACAGGCTTGAGGGGGGAATAGAAATTACCTATACCTTCGGATCAATCTATAATAATGTTGTCAATCCGCGTTTTGGTAACGGTAATGGCAACGACTTTGACTAACCTAAACACATGCACGAAAGGTTCAGGTATAAAAGCAAAGAAGAGCTCCTTCTGAAGGCAAAAGAGCTTGGACTGGATCTCCCTTTTTCTGATGACCTGGCTCCTTTGACTGAACCTTCGTACGTTGAGGGATTGACAGTGACAAACAGGATGGTAGTCCAGCCTATGGAAGGACACGATTCTGAATATACCGGATCACCCTCTGAACTGACACAGAGAAGATATCTTCGCTATGCCGGGGGAGGAAGCGGGATAATATGGTTTGAGGCAGTCTCAGTTTCGCCTGAAGGAAGATCAAATCCGCGGCAATTATGGCTGCACAAAAAAAACGCAGACAAGTATTCCTTAATAAATGATGAGGTAAGAAAAAAGGCACATAAACATGGATTTGATCCGTTACTGGTAATCCAGCTGACACATTCCGGCCGTTACAGCAATCCGGAAGGAAAACCTTCCCCGCTGGTCGCTTCATTAAATCCGGTAATTGACAGAATCACACCACATGTACTGACGGATGACGAGCTTAAAAGAATTCAGGACCAGTACGTTACAGCAGCGGTACTTGCAGCCCGCTCTGGTTTTGATGCTATTGATATTAAAGCCTGTCACGGCTACCTGGTAGTTGACCTTCTGGCTTCAAAAAACCGTTATAACAGCATATTTGGCGGTGAAGAGACGGAAAAAAGATTCAGGTTCCTGATTGAAACAGTTGAAAGGCTGAAAGACGAAATTCCCGGTGTTGTCATCACAACAAGACTGAACATTTCAGATCTTTACCAGGGAGGTTTTGGCGTTGATGAGAAAGGGAAGCCCGATTTCACTGAACCGCTTAAGCTGGTCAGGGAACTGCAGAAGCACGGAATAAAACTGATCAATGTAAGCATGGGCAGTCCTCATTTTAATCCTTATGTTACAAGACCATTCGATAATCATGTGCCGGGCCAGAAAATTCCCTGCGAGCATCCGCTTGAAGGTGTCATGAGAATGATAAACGGAACAACGTTGTTTCAAAAAGCATTTCCGGATATATCTTTCGTGGGTTCAGCATATTCGTGGCTGAGGCAATATGCTCCTCATGTGGGAGCCGCTGTTATAAAAGACGCTAATTCAGCCTTTATCGGATTTGGCAGAAATTCATTTGCTTATCCATCGATGCCGTCAGATATAATTAAGGAGGGAAAGCCGGATCCTGCCGGATTCTGTATAGCATGCTCGGGCTGCACCCGTCTTATAAGAAGCTTCAGACCGGGCGGATGTGTAATTCACGACAGGGAAATTTACGGAGCTGAACTAAAAAAACTGATCGCTGATGAACACTGAGATAAAGAAATTCAGGAATTTTGAAATCACCTGTCACACTGTAAATACACTGGTGATCGGAAGCGGAGCAGCATCTTTGAATGCAGCTGCTTCACTGCACTCATACGGTCAGAAAGACCTGATTATTGCCACGTCAAAATGGGGAGGAGGCACCTCAAATAATGCAGGCTCCGACAAGCAGACTTATTATAAGCTGTCACTGTGCGGGGAACATGCCGATTCAGTCGCTGAAATGGCAAAAGATCTTTTCAGCGGGCATTGCATGCATGGCGATATTGCTCTTTGCGAGGCTCAGGGATCTGTTGAGGCATTTATGAATCTGGTGAGGCTCGGTGTTCCATTTCCTCAGGACAAATATGGCGGGTGGGCAGGTTATAAAACTGATAATGATCCCAGGTCAAGAGCCACTTCGGCAGGGCCTTACACATCAAAGCTGATGTTTCAGGTTCTTGCCGGTGAAGTAAAAAGAAAGAGAATAAAAGTTCTGGATCGTCACCAGGTAATAGCTCTTCTGACAGACAGAAGCAGATCAAAAGCTGTCGGAGCACTTGCAATAAACATGAAAACCAAAGATCCGTTAAAGGCATTTGTTCTCGTGAGCTGTATGAATGTGATACTGGGAACCGGTGGTCCGGCCGGAATTTATGAAACCAGCGTTTATCCCGTATCACAGTCAGGGTCTGTCGGTATGGCATTTAAAGCAGGCGCCACCGGGCAAAACCTTGGTGAATCGCAATTCGGGATCGCTTCGGTGAAATTCAGGTGGAATCTTTCCGGAAGCTATCAGCAGGCAATTCCTTCCTATTTTTCAACGGAAAAAAACGGCAGGGATAAAAGGGAATTCTTAAATGATTCATTCCCTGACTTCCTGTCGCTTACCAGGGCAATTTTTTTGAAAGGCAATCAATGGCCTTTCGATCCCCGGAAAATCAAGAATCATGGTTCTTCACTTATTGATCTCCTGGTATTCAGGGAGATAACAGAAAAGGGACGGAAGGTTTTTCTTGATTATACGCGCAATCCGTCAATTCTCAAAGGAGAATCATTCTCGTTTGAGAATCTCGACAGGGATGTGCTTGATTTCCTGGCAAAATCAGAAGCATTAAAGGATACTCCCCTTGAAAGGCTTATTGCCCTGAACTCTCCGGCATACTTTTTATACAGGGAACACGGAATTGACCTTGCCAGGGAACCTCTTCAGATTGCTGTCGGTGTTCAGCACAACAATGGTGGCCTGAAAGGGAATATCTGGTGGGAATCTGATCTTAAGCATCTTTTCCCGGTGGGTGAAGTTAACGGTTCACATGGAGTTTACAGACCGGGAGGTGCAGCGCTCAATTCAGGACAGGCTGGGAGCCTGAGGGCAGCAAAATATATTAATGCAAAATACAATGCACCCGCACCCGGTCCGGATGATCTGATAAGAGAGTCAGGAGAACAAATAGAGTCAAAGCTGATACAGGCTGAAATGTGGCTGAAATCAGGGAAGTCATCAAACAACCGGCTGTTTTTGAAAAAGATAAGGAGAAGGATGTCTGAAGCGGGAGGGGTCATAAGGAGCCTTGAAAAAGCAAAAACCGCATTGGCTGAAGCTGAAGAAATGATGAAATATCTTCCGGAGAAAACAGGAGCCGGATCCGTAAAGGAGCTTGCTGAAGCATTCCTTCTCAATGATCACTGTATGACGCACCTGGTTTATCTTGATGCTATAAAGACATATATTGAAAACGGGGGAAGGAGCAGGGGATCGTACCTGGTGACAGAAAATGAAAACCGTTTGCCTGATGACCTTGCAGACCATAAATGGGAACCTGATCTGTGCCGGTATGACAGGGAAATTGAAAAAGATATACTTGAGATTGGATTCAGAAATGAGGGAATAGTCAAGAAGCTTATGAAAGTCAGGGAGATACCTGTTCAGGATCTCTGGTTTGAAAAAGTCTGGAAGGATTTTGTTCAAGATAATATATACGGGTGTTGACTGTTTCACCCAAATTATTACCTTTACCGCCATATTTTCGGTAAAACCTGGTAATTACCCTTTACGATGAATAATAAACCTGTTGCTGTTATTACAGGCGCCAGCAGAGGGATTGGAAGGGCAATAGCAATTTCCCTTGCATCCGAAGGTTTTGACATCGCAGCAATAGCCCGCTCCCTTGACAGTGAAGGAATGGAAATACTTGGTCCTGAAATTGAAAAGACAGGAGCAGAGTTTTTCCCGGTGGGGCTTGATATTTCCTGTACCAGCTGTCAGAGTGAAGTTGTTTCAAACATCCTTGAAAGATACGGCCGGATAGATTTTCTGGTGAATAATGCCGGGGTTGCCCCTCTTCAGCGGAACGATCTTCTTGAAATGACAGAGGAGAGTTATAACCGGGTGATGAACATCAACCTGAAAGGACCTTTCTTCTTTGCTCAGAAGATCGCAAAGGAAATGATCTGGCTGAGAGACCAGATATCTGAATATAAGCCTGTTATTGTTTTCATTACATCTGTATCCGCTGCCTTATCTTCGTCCAACCGGGCTGAATACTGTATTTCAAAAGCAGGGCTGAGCATGGCTTCTGCAGTATTTGCCGACAGGCTCTCAAAAGAGGATATACGTGTTTTTGAAGTACGGCCGGGCATAGTACAGACGGATATGACCATTAAGGTCAAGGATAAATATGATAAAATGATAAGTGGAGGCCGTGTACCTCAGAACCGGTGGGGAATACCGGAAGATATTGGTAAGGCTGTAGCATCACTGGCCCGCGGTGACTGGGATTTCTCAACCGGCATGGTATTCGAGATCAGCGGAGGACTGAATATCCATAAGCTGTAGTTTCCCATTTACGTAGTTTTTTTCTTATCCCTGAACAATAAAGCTGTTTCTGTTGTTTAATGTTCCGAACACAAAAATAAAAACAATGAGAAACAAATTATTTTTTATCACGCTGATAATAATGACAGGAACAATGAATGCACAGCAGAAGTTAAATGCAGACAAGGAGAAAACAACCTTGCACTGGCTTGGAGAAAAAGTATTGGGTGAACACAACGGAACGATCAGACTTCAGGACGGCTGGCTGACCTGGAAGGATAACAAGATTGAAGCAGGTGAATTCACGATAGATATGACTACCATAAAGGATGATGACGGAAATGCAAATCTTGAAGGACACCTGAAATCTGATGATTTCTTCGGAGTCGAAAAATATCCGACATCAAAGCTTGTTATAACTGGAAGTACCCTTTTTGACAAGGGAACGGCAGTTGTTAAAGGCGATCTTACTATAAAGGGGATTACAAACCCGATTGAATTTAAGGCGGCTATGCAGAAGAAAGATGACGGAACATGGTTTTTTGCAAATATTGTTATTGACAGGACAAAATACAATGTCCGTTACGGATCAGGTTCATTCTTTGACAACCTCGGCGACAAGACCATCTATGATGAGTTCAAGCTGAAGGTGAATCTGCTGGTGAAGTAATTTCCAGATAAACTTTTGGTAAAGTCACAAATCATGACAATCTTGTATTGACAAAATACAGGATCGTATGACAAGTGACCTTTCTGCTGTAAACAACAAACAAAAATTTGTTTATCAGGGATTTCTGATCCCGTTCATTCTGGTGACCAGCCTCTTTTTCTTATGGGGTTTTGCTCACGGATGTATTGATGTTCTCAACAAGCATTTTCAGGAATTGCTGAGCATGTCGAAAGCCAAATCAGCATTTCTTCAGTTTGTTTTTTACGGAGGATATTTCCTGATGGCACTTCCTGCAGGACTGTTGATGCAGAAGGTCGGGTACAAGAAAGGCATTATCTTCGGGTTGCTCCTGTTTGCAGTCGGTGCTTTTCTGATGTTCCCTGCAACCTTTGTCCAGACCTTCGGAAGTTTCCTTTTCTGCCTCTTTGTGATAGCTTGCGGTCTTACCTGTCTTGAAACAGCTGCGAACCCCTATACAACTGTACTCGGCCCGCCGGAATCCGGGGAAAGGAGAATTAACTTTTCACAGTCATTCAACGGATTGGGCTGGATTGCAGGTCCGCTGGTTGGAGGGATGCTTATTTTTTCAGGAACCGGAAACAATGAGAACGAATTTGCATCCATAGCACTTCCGTATATGTTAATAGGTACGCTTGTCCTGATTGTCGCGATTCTGTTCTGGCGTGTCCGCTTTCCGGCGATTAAAGAAGAAGCTCATTCTGAAAATGATGAAGCCGCATCAGGAAAGATCTCGGACCTTCTGAAATATCCTCATTTTGTATTTGCCGTGATTGCCCAGTTACTTTATGTTGCAGCTCAGACCGGTATCAACAGCTTCTTCATCAATTATGTCACGGAGGAAATGCCGGCGATAAACAACCTTATGGCTTCAAAAATACTGGCTTTCGGAGGATTCGGATTGTTCGCGCTTGGAAGATTTTCCGGCAGCACTTTATTTATGCGCATTGTTCGCCCAAACAAGCTGCTGGCATTTTATGCACTGATGAATGTCATAACCATGAGCCTTGTCGTTGCTGGACTTGGATGGATTTCAGTAGTTGCGCTCTTTGCTACCTTTTTCTTCGAGTCGGTAATGTTCCCGACAATTTTTGCACTCGGAATAAAGGGACTGGGGCCTCTCACCAAAAAAGCCTCTTCTTTCCTTGTTATGGCAATTGTCGGAGGAGCTATCATTCCTGTAATCATGGGGCGTATTGCTGATGTTTCAACAATGGCACTTGGATTTATTGTACCGCTGATCTGTTTTGCCTTTATATTCTATTTTGGACTGAGCGGGTATAAAGTCAGAACAAGGAAGCCGGTTACTGATAAACCCTGATATAATCCACAATCATATGCTGCGGGAAAACAGTTGTCTGGTCGGGGCTCCCGGGCCAGTTTCCGCCTACAGCCACATTGAATATGAAGAACTGCGGCAGGTTGAACGGAAAGGCACTGACTTCCCCGCGGCTCAGGTGGAAGAATTGAATATTATCAACCGACCATTTTAAATTATTCGGGGTCCACACAAGGGTGAAGGTATGGAATCCCGAGCTGAAGCTGCTTCCGCTGAGGGTATAGCTGTTCGACCTGCTTGTATATCCGTTTGCATCCCAGTGGATGGTGCCGTAAACCACCGAAGGAGCTTTACCGAGAAGCTCCATAATATCAATTTCACCGCATTTAGGCCATCCCACACTTGAAAAGTTTGCCCCAAGCATCCATAGCGCCGGCCATATTCCTTGTCCCTGGGGCAGTTTAGCCCTTATCCTTATTTTGCCATTGGTAAACTCTTTTTTGCCCTGCGTTGTTATTCTGCCTGAAGTATAATATGAGGCTGAAGGATTCAGGGCAGTGATATGCAGATATCCTGAATCGATATGGACATTGTTAATTGAATTTGTATAGGTCTCAAGCTCGTTATTGCCCCATCCTCCCGCACCAAGTTCATAGTTCCAGGTGCTGGTGTTCAATGATCCCGGGTTGAATTCATCACTCCAGACAAGATTTGCATAATCAACATTTTGAATTTTGACAGTGACACTTGCTTTAGTCATCATGGCGTTGACAGGGTTACTGAGAATAACCCTGAAATAAACATCCTGTTTCTGTGCTGTGTCTGAAAGGATGTTGATTTTAATTGATCCAGTTGTTTCTCCCGGTTGAAAAGTCAGTTTTCCTGATGAAACCGGTACATAATCCTTACCGGCTGATGCTGTGCTGTCCTCTGTATTATAGTCAAGAGTGGAAATTTCATCATATGGAACTGACAGTCTGACCGGGATCTCTATTGAACCTGCCGGATCATCTTCGACAATAGTAAAAAAGCTACTGGTGAGCGTTACATCCGGAGTTTCCGACTCTTTTTTACAGGCACCCAAAATCAGTATCTGCAAAATGACTACAAGTATAGTCTGAGCTTTATTTTTCATTGAATGTCGTTCTTATTATTAATCTGTTATTTCTCAATGATCTTTAATACGTTCTTTCTTAAAGATTTCCATCTCTTATCCTGGATTCTTGCACCGACCATTTTAATCACATTTCCGGCAAGGAGAGCGCCCAGGGCGCCGCATTTATCAAGAGGAAGGCCACAGGCAAAGCCATAAAGAAACCCTGAAGCATACAGGTCACCTGCTCCCGTTGTATCCTTGCATAAGACAGGGAGAGTGCCGATCCTGATCACTTCTTCTCCACGCCGTATAACAGAACCATCCCTGCCTGTTTTTATCACGGCAATATCAACGTGCCGGGCAATTATATCCAGTGCTTCAAGCGGTCCAAGTCCGGTAAATGCTTTTGCCTCCTCTTCATTGGCGAAGAGGATATCAACGTATCTTTCAATAATATCTTTGAAATGGCTTAAATTGGCTTTTACGACATTATAGCTCGCGAGGTCCAGGGCGATTTTCATTTTGTTGCTTCTGGCAAGCAGGCAGGCTTTCTCGACAAGAGGCTTATCGATGATAAGATAACCTTCCATATACAGGATCTGAAACGGTTTGAAAAATTCCGGTTTAAGGTTGCAGGCTTTAAGTTCCACTGCAGCGCCGAGGTGTGTGGCAAAGGTTCTTTCAGAATCCGGAGAGATAAGGGCAACAGCAGTACCTGTTTCTGAATCGCGGCGTAAAAGCATTGTTTTCACTCCGGCTTTTTTCATGTCGTTCTCAAAGAAATCGCCGGTGTCGTCTTTGCCTACAGAACCGATAAATCCGGTTTTTACACCGAGCTTTGCAAGTCCGTGAATCGTATTGGCAGCTGAGCCGCCTGATGCAAAAGTCTTTTTGAATTCTGAAGTTTCATCTTTTACAAACCGTGATTTTTTACTTTCGACAAGCGTCATACTGCCTTTTGGCAACGAGAATTTATCAAGGATCTGATCGTTATTGATAAGAGTCATAACATCAACGAGGGCATTGCCGATGCCCAGGATCTTCTTCATATTAAAAATTTTCGGTAAAGATATTGTTAAATTCATTAAAAGCCCTTATTTTTGGCACGCTAAATAGTTATAGCGTTATTTGTAATATTCCTCAGTAGCTCAGTTGGTTAGAGCAACGGACTGTTAATCCGTGGGTCGTAGGTTCGAGTCCTACCTGGGGAGCTAAAAAAGAGTGAGAGTGGGAGCGAGAGCGAGTACTCTCACTCTTTTTTCTCACTCTCGCTCTCACACTCACACT
>CAZGGZ010000062.1:0-17279 GCA_964525415.1 uncultured Rikenellaceae bacterium
TCTGAACGTAAAGAGCAATTAAAACAACTTATACTTCAGTACTGTGCACTTGATACAATGGCGATGATAATAATATGGAAATATTGGATGGATAAAATTAGTTAACAGATGAATGTAAATTGGAAACTTTATGACCATGCCGTTAAAAAGTGACAATAGAGTAATCTTATCATTTGATGATTATTCTGATTTGAAAACCCAAATAGTTGATTTCATAACAATTATACTTCGGGAGTTGAGAACAGAGGTTAGAGACAAAAAGGATATTTTGTTTATGTACTCATTAGCCAGAGGTGTTGCCCAAATTGAATCAATTTTCCATTTATACAGACTAAACCATTATTCTGATTGTTTCATTCTATATCGCACTCAGGTAGAAAGACTTCTTACTCTTTATTATCTTATAGATACAAATTCCATTCAAGAATTTGATGATTGGAGTTTTATACAAAATTTTGAAGCCAGAAATAAGGCAAAGAGTGACATTGAACAAAAAGAACATTTAAACAAACAGTTATGGAATGAAAGTAAAGAACGAATTTGTCTTTATCAGAAACTAAAAAAGCAGGGAATAAATTGGAAAAGACCAACCTCAAAAGAGTTTGAGGAAATTGCCGTTAGACATAATGCATTATGGTTATATAAATATGGTTATAAGCATTCTTCAGGATATGTCCATCCATTGGCATCAGATGGTGAAGAAGAGTTTGGTTTAGTTACTGGCATAAAACCAAGTGGCGGAATAGACTTAGATTATTTGCCAATCATTAGTAATGCTACTGTAGTATTAATATTTATTGTTGATTTTGCATTAAATGAGATGAATTTTGAATGGATTGGATATGTTTTTAAATTTATTGAATCCTTAAAAGACCATATTCAAAATGGTTCACCAGAATTTTTGGAACATAAAATAACTATTGAGAGTTATATAAAAGAAAATGTACCAATTTTTCGAAAATACAAGGATTAGCAAAATATCTACTCACTATAAGTTAAGATGTTATCAAGCAATTGTTAAACAGCTTCTTCCCAGTCAATTTGGGATATCCAGCAATATTTATTATCTTTGCCGTAAACTTCAAAGTAAACATTCACCCCTTAACTCTACTTTACAGCAAGTTAAGGCATTTATTTTCAATCAAATTTCTTGCCACGTAAAGTATTCTGACTAACTGTCAGTAGACTTAAATATTCTTGTCAGCTTCCTCTGTCATTTTGTTCGTATGGAACATTTAATTCTTCCAATAGATGTATTTTTATTGACATATTTTAGTCATTAGTTGATGCCTGAATATACAAATAGGAAAGGCATCAAGAAATCATTGAACCAATTACACTTAAAATGTTCATATCCAACATGCAGCACTTCCTTGACGAACAAGGAAATATTCCCAAACAAATGCCCAAAGAAGCACGTGAACTGGCAAGTTTCATGGCATTGGTAGTTGATAGTACAACCAGAAAAAATCTTAAAACATTAGCGTCAACTGATATCAGGTGCTTTAAAAAGGGTTGTCAGGGATTGATTAAAAGTGAGATATTGGGCAAAAATAATGAAATCCATTGGGTATGTTCAAAATGCCAGAATGAAGGAGTGATTAGTGAATGGCAAGGAACGAAATGGGATAACAGACAAAATCCAAAATAGCAAATACATCTGCTATATCTTTTGTTATCAGTCTGGGTGTTCCAAGTATCATTGATGTAAAATCTATCATGAAACTTATTTTGTGGTTATATTTGCTGTGATAGAATGCTATAGAAGATTAAATATTGTATAGAAACTGTATATCAACAATGTTTAAAATATCATAATACATTGATATATAGTTAGGATATGGGTATTATGGGTAAATTTACGAAGTTTGAATTGTTTTCGGAATAAATTGAGTTTTTTAATTATTAACAAAAACAGTTTTAAAAGAATTTCAATCTGTCTTTTAATAGTCTGAATATAAATTACTTGTGAATACAGGGAATAAACCCGGACTTTTTACAGGAGAGTATCTTCTGAGTTTGCTGATCGCCCTTGCTTTATTTCTGCCGGCAGCAGATCTCCTTTCTCAAAATGTACAAAAACCTTCCAGGCAATCTTCACTTGAGGCTTTTTCAAAAGGTGATTACGAACTAGCTTACAGCCAGTTCAGTGAGCTCCTGGTCCTATACCCGGGTGATCCGGTGTACAAGTATTACTCCGGAGTATGCCTGGTAAAACTGAACAGGGAGCCTGAAAAGGCATCTGCATTGCTTAAGCAGGCGCAGCAGGGTTCTGCAGCAATAAGGAGTATTCCGTCCGATGCCCGGTTCTGGATGGGCAGGGCGCTGCAGATGTCCGGGAAGTTTAATGATGCCATTGCGTCATATAATTACTTCACCGAACTGAACGGCAAAAAAGCTGCCAGAGACCTTGGCATTCCTGAATTCATTCAACAGTGCGAAAGGAAGGAAGGACTGCTGACTGAAAAAGTTACGGATGCAAAATTTAATAACGCAGAACAAAAACCGGAGACCTCAATAGAAAGGAGGAAAGTCATTAGCCGGGTTGAAAAACCTGATGAGAAGCCAGGATTAAGAGATTCTGTCTCCCCTGACTATGATAGAACACTATCCGAAGCTCTTGAGCTGCAGTATAAGGCTGATTCGCTTTACAGGATAGCTGATCAACAGAAAAAAGGACTTGAAAAAGGAAGCTATACCGAACGTACAAAACTCAAGACAAGGATAACCGAAACTGAAACTCTTGCAGCATCTGTTCAGGAACAAGCCGACAGGAAATATGATGAAGCCCAGGTTGCAATGAACAAGAAACCATTTACAGCAGCATATATTCCTGTTCCTTCTTCTGCCGACACGACACCAGTTGAAACCATCCTCCCCGATACCCTCTGGAAGGAAACAAAGACAATTCCGGCAAGTGACACTTTAATAGCACGGAAAGACACAATCAGGAAGAATATTGTAACTAAGCCACCGTATATCAAGCCGCCTGCGGATACAGTTTCACTGGCTGAAGCTAAAACCCGGGAAGAACCTGAAACGGTTGATCTGTATTCGGTGTTTGAAGTCGCAGACAAGGCTCCCGATGAGAAGATCGAGATCAATCCTGAAATACCACAGGGACTTATATACCGTATCCAGGTGGCAGTATTCAGGAATCCTGTAGCTTATTCATATTTTAAAGGGATTGTTCCGGTTTATGGATTCACGATCGCCGGTAAAGACCTTACTGTTTATTATGCCGGAATGTTCAGGAAGCTGACTGATGCTAACAAGGCTCTCGCAATTGTCAGGAAAAAAGGTTTCAAGGATGCTTTTATTACATCACTCTACGGAGGTAAAGCAGTATCGTCCGAAAAGGCAGTTCAGCTTGAGAAGGAGTGGGGCAAAAAGCCGGTTTCCAAGGTTACTGTAAACCAGGTTCCTGCTGACACAGTTCCGCCTGCTCTGACTTTCAGGATTGAAGTAATAAGATCCTTAAAACCTGTCAGGGAGGATGTTCTTGAAGGAATAAACAGGCTTGCAGGCGCCAGGGGACTTGAGATAGTTACACTTGCAGATAAAACAATGGTATACCTGATAGGGACATTCATAACATATGAAAGTGCCGAGGAATATACAGATCTGCTGATAAGAAACGGATTCAGTAATGCAAAGGTAGGGGCATGGCTCGGGAAGAAGGAGATACCGGTTGAAACAGCAAGGCAGCTTTTTGAAAAGCTGGAATAGTTAGTCTATAAAGTCTGTAAAGTGGTTACTTAATGTAGAATTCTATCATCCTTTTAACTGCGTCGCTGCAAACAGAGCAGTATCCTTTAGTATTATTGCTTTTCATCCTGCAGTCATATTCGGGACGGAAGATACCTTTTGCAGAATAGCCCCCTCCTTCAAAGAGACCGGTTACATTCCTGTATTTCTCTTCAGGGGGGGTTGGAACAGGAGTCTCCCCGGAAATCATCTTTTTCCATTTGGAATCAAAATCTACCCTGGTGGTAATATTGGGTTCCCATGGCTCAACATTAAGAGGGTAAAACTCCTCATAAGCCACTTCGGATGAATAATACTCATCTGCAAGGCCGGCAAATCCATGCCCGAATTCATGCACGAATACCATCAGTGAGACCGGATGATCAACAGTGGTGCCGCTGTAGTAGTTATAAACACCGCCGCCTCCGTATTGCGGGCTGTTGATGAGCACGATTATATTGTCGTGAGGTACTACGGCAGCATAGTCGTTCACTGATTTGATATCCTGTGTTGTCAGATAGCGGTCAAGATCAAATGTGTAAAAGCTTGAATTGAGTGCAGTGCTGACATAGCTCCCCTCTCCGGGCACGTCTGTCCCTGATTCATCTGACACGGCTTCAACCGCCCAGATATTGAACTTATCCTTGCTGGCACTGAAAGCAGGTTCAGCAAAGAGAGCGTCAGCCATTCTCTTTACATCATTCCTGAATTTCCCCATTTCTTCAGCAGTGTACCCTTCAGCGACAAATGCAAGATCAACGGCAGTTGCGGGATCTCCGCCGTCATATATTTTTGTAAATGATGCATTTACAGGCTTCTCTTTCCTGATGAAATAGTCAGAAGGATCAATTTCGGTTTCATAAAGTTTTGAGAAATTCCCGTTACGCTCCCTGATGTTCAGAACAAACCTTGCCTTGTTTTTAGGGAAAGGCATTGTTGCTACTTCATAAAAGCTTCTATCCATATTCTTTGCCTCTGCTGTTGTCTGCCATTCCTGGTACAGGGAGCAGAAACCTCTTGAATATATCAGAGTATTACTTGCCACGTCATAAAGCTCATATTTGAAATTCCCGTAGCCAAACGGATCTGTCAGCTGTGTTTTTGATCCTCCGAAATAAGGTTCTTCCTTCATTCCTGATGGATATACAACAGTTGTTGTGCTGTTTCCTGCAAACATGAAATCAAAGCGAAGGGTCTTATCAGTGAAAAAGCTGTCAAATTGTACCTGTGCCATCAATGAAGCAGATAAAAAAATAAAAATAAAAGCAGTGAAAGTCCTCATTTGCAGTATGGTTTAAGCGTCAGTATAGTAAAGCTAATAATAAACAATCAATCAGTTCAATAAATTGTATAATTTTGCGACAAATTATTTAAACCGGTGTTTATGCTCCGATGCGGAAACTATATTAGTATTCAACTGTTATATACCAAAAACAAAATTAATTATGGCAGACCTTAATACAAGAATCAGCGATTTCCTGTGGAAGGACCTGAGCGAAAAGCATATAACCGCCAGGCCTGACAAATTCTGGCATTCTCTTCGCAATACTGGCACCGAGCTCTGGCTTGATACAGGGGATATGGAGGAAGCTGAAGCAAACTGGACAGCGGAAATGAGTGCCCTGACAACGAATAATACTCTGCTTAACAATGAGATACAAAAGGGAATATATGATGTTTTTATCTTTGAGGCAAAAGGGCTCGTAAGGGAACTGCCTCTTCAGGAAAAGGTCAGGGAGATAGCATTCATCCTGAATGCCCGTCATGGTTTAAGACTGGCTTCGAAGTTCGGAGGCATGGTGAGTGTTGAGCTTCACACCGATACCGCGCATGATATTAAGGCAATAGAATATTACGGGAAGAGGTTTCATGAGATTTGCCCGGATCAGTTTATAGTAAAGGTTCCCTATACTGCAGAGGGAATAATTGGCGCCCGGCGGCTGAAGGATGCAGGTGTGAGGATTAACTTCACGCTTGGATTCAGTGCGAGGGAAAATGTTCTGGTGACCAGGGCAGCACGTCCCGACTATGTGAATGTATTCCTGGGCAGGATAGGGGCATTCATCAGCGGTAACAAGCTTGGTGATGGTTCAGGAGCAGGTGAAATGGCTGTTGTTGCATCACAGAACTGGGTAACCGGGCTTTCGGCTAAGAATCCATGGCAGACAAAACTGATAGCTGCCAGCCTTAGAAATCATGAACAGCTTGAAATGCTTGCAGGTACGGATGTATTCACTGTACCGCCAAAGGTCGCAGCATCTGGACGCAAATCGCTGAAGGGTAAATTCTCTTCAAGAATTCATAAGAATTATAAGGTAAATATGTCAGCTTCAGGAAAACAGGCTTGCCTTGAAAAATTCTGGAGTGTTGATGATAAGATTCTGAATTTTGCAGAAAGATGTACATCAAAATTGCCCTCAGCCGGAGCTGAGCTCATCCAGATCGCACATGAGGAAGGCTGTGAAGATATGTTCCCGATACTGACCAGAGAGGAAAAATCATTCCTTGCTTCAGACGGAAAGATCCCGAAATATTCAAGGTGGGAAAAGAAAATAAAGGAGGGAAAGATTGCGCCTGACACTCTTCTCACACTTGCGGGACTGTCCTCCTTTACTGCCGATCAGAAAATGCTTGACGACAGGATACTGAATATCATATCCTGATTCAGGCGCTACGCTGCCTGAGGATCTCATATAGAAGAATTCCGGCAGCGACAGAAACATTAAGCGAGCTTATGGTCCCTTTCATAGGGATTTTAACAACAAGATCGGCAAGGCTGGTAAGCTCACGGCTTATCCCTTTATCCTCAGAACCAAGTATCAGGACCACAGGCCCGGTAAGATCTGTTGCCGAGGCTGTTATGCCTGATTTCTCCGCTCCGCATATTATCTTCAGTCCTGAGTTTTTCAGGAACTCAACCGATCTGACAATTGATTTTTCCCTGCAGACAGGAAAAGTATGAAGGGCTCCTGCAGAGGTCTTTACTGCATCGGCGGTTATCCTTGCAGATCCCTTTTCAGGAATAACTATTGAATGAGCCCCCAGGCATTCAGATGTGCGTACAATTGCTCCGAAATTCCTTACATCTGAAACTCCGTCAAGCACAATCACAAGAGGATCTTCCCCCTTTTCAAAGATCATCGGAAGAAGATTTGCAATACGCTGGTATTCAATTACTGACAGCCACGCGAGAACTCCCTGGTGATTTTTCCTTGTTACAAGCTCTATTCTTTCAACTGGTACTATCTGGAAGACGATCTCATGTTTTCTTACTTCATTCATCAGTTCATGGTACAGGGGACCCTGAAGTCCCTGCCTGATAAGAAGGCGGTCGATCTGCTTTCCTGCTTTGATTGCTTCAATGACAGGCCTTAAGCCAAAAATACAATCTGATTCCTTCAGCATATTTTAAAATTCCTCGGGATTATCAAGACGGAATACTATACCTTTTCTCCAGCTTGCAACAGCCTGATCCCACATCGTAACCAGTGTTTCACTCCTGCTCAGATAATATTCATTCTCTGAAAAAATATTCTGCTTCTTCTTGAAATTGAAGAAAATGTACTCATCCCTGACTCTGTACCTGGTTCCCCATGAAGATTTTATGACAGGCTTACTATAACCCCAGCTTTCACCATCTGATGACTTATATACTTTATCCGGCGGACCGTAGATAATATAGATCATTCCCCTGTCAGTGCGCCAGCCTTCAGTATATGATGTGAAATACTGATTGGAGTAGAGGACCCGCGTATAATAAATGCGTATTAGTTCCCGCGATTTTTCAATATTGCCGCCGCATTTGATCCAGAATTCATCCAGCGCCACCTTTGGTCTTGGAGACTCCCTCATTATGTCAAGCTCATCCTCGCTGACCAGGTATGCGAGCGGTTCAAGCATCACATCCGGAGTTGTGAGATTAGGAAAGGTGGTCCCCAGGTTAAGGAAAGTATATCCCTCATTAAGATCCCTTCCGGCCTTTAACAGGTAAATGCCATGCCTGGGAAACATCAAAGGTATGGTATCAGAGTAAGGGATGGCAATTATTGTATCAGGCCCGTAATCGATTGTCTTCTCAGGCAGAAGCATCGAGGGGGGATACGGGATTGATGTGTAGGGTTTATAAAATGAAACATAAAGTGAATCGAGATAACCCCTCAGGTAAACAAGGTTGACATATTCATTGATCCTCAGTACAGGATTGAATATTTCGTTCTTCCCGAAATGCCCCTGTGCCCTGAAACTATATCTGTTGAACTCCGACATTGTGTTGAACGGTACAAATGCCTGAATAACCTGTAACCTTACCCTGTCGAGTATCTTAATTTCAGCCAGATATTCAGCTCCGGGCGCTACTTTAAGCGGGATCTTGTAAGTATATTCCTGCTGGTTCTCTTCCTTGTGAATTGTGAGATTGTAAAATGCAGTGTCTGAAAGGAACCTCCCCTGTCCTGTCCTGTAAAGTTTCACTGTAAGAAGCAGTGATGCTAATGGAATCCCCTGCGGATTGGCTTCCGAAAAATAGAGCTCATCTGAAAAGAACTTTACTGCCAGAAAGGATTCATTTTCCGACACATTGGCGATATTGTAACGCGGATTCAATGGGCTTTTTGTCGGATTATACAGGTAAGAAAGATCTTTTGAATCAACTGCAACCTGCCTTACCGAGCATGAGACAATATATGCAGAGAGCAAAATTAATGCCGGTATCAGACGAATAATCCTCATGAAGTATGTGTTGACAGATTTCATTTCCTGATTTATTTCTTTTTGCCCTGTTCAGTCCATCCAATCCGTATCCTGCATAATTCCTTATTGTCGTTGATCCTGAAAGCCGAATGATTGAAGAAAACTTCATCAGCGTCTCTGGAAGTTTTAATAACGATTTCCTCCTCATGCCTTGATTCGGCAAGATAATTTATTTCTGCCGAAAGTGGTGAATGAGCAAGAATGAAGTTTAGGTCATAGGTATCGGTAACCCATTTAAGGTAATTGGCATTGTTGGTATGCAGGTTTACATCAAGATCACTTATCTTCACTTTTGATGAAGAAGAAACCACTCCATCTTCAGATGCCCCGGCAAGTTTATCAGCGCTTCTGACAGGTGACTTTACAGATTTGTTATCATCATTATACCGGGTAAGCGTATCATCAGGTCTTTGAATTTTTTTCGTCGTGCGGTCAATAATAAGCCATGAGGATGATCCTGCAGCAATATTCCTCCCGCCGGGGAATCTCATCTCATAGTTTCTCACAGCAAACAGCTTATCGGTTCCGCTTGGCCATGTTTTTACAATAATCGCATCGAACCACGATGGCAGGTCATATATTTCTGCATACATTCTTGAAAGGACCCAGAAATGATTTTTCTTCAGAAGATCTTCTCTCCCGAATCCCAGTCTTACTGCATGATCTGAAGCAATGTCCTGCATGTAATTGAACAGTGACCAGAGGGTTGCCCTGCCATCGGGGCCTGTTTCATAAACATGCACCCTGTATTCTTTTTCAAGCTGCTTCAGTTCCATTTTCAACTATTGTTTTGTAAGAAAACTTCAACCTCATGAGTATATTGTGCCCACCTGTTCATTTCTTCATTATGCTGATCCTTAAGCTCCTGGTACCTGCTGTAAATCTCCTCCATTTCTGATGCCGGCTTGTCCGGCATGTTCATTATCCTGTTTAGTTCTGCAATCCCGGCTTCAATCCTCTCAATTTCCTTCTCTGACTCTTCAAGCCGCTTTCGCAGTTTTCTGAGGGTGCGGTCATACTCTTTCTTTTCCAGGTATTTTTGCTTATTGGCTGATATTCCTTCATCAGAATTCTCTGACTTTACAGCCTCTTTTCGTTCAATATCCCTGAGGTTCTTAATTTTCTTTCTCCGGATGAAATCGTATATGCCGCCTATATTTTCCTTTATTTTATTATTCCTGAACTCAAAGACTTTCCCGACGATCTCGTTCAGAAAATCCCTGTCGTGGGAGACCACAATTAATGTGCCATCGTATTTGATCAGGGCCTCTTTCAGGATATCCTTAGATCTCATATCAAGATGGTTTGTCGGCTCATCGAGTACCAGCAGGTTATGGGGCTCAAGAAGAAGCTTAACCAGTGCAAGCCGTGACCGTTCACCACCCGACAGAACTTTTACCTTTTTGTCAATATCATCTCCGCGGAACAGGAATGCTCCCAGCATATCCCTGATTTTTGTTCTTATTTCTCCCTTTGCCACATCATCAATAGTCTGAAAAACAGTCTTTGAGCCGTCCAGCAATTCGTCCTGGTTCTGTGCAAAGTATCCTGTTTTCACATTATGGCCTATCTTCAGCGAGCCTTCATGATCGAGCTCCCCGATTATGATCCTTGAGAAGGTTGTTTTGCCTTCGCCGTTCCTGCCTACAAACGCGACCTTTTCTCCCCGGTGGATCCTGAAATCGATCTTCTTCAGCACATTCAGTGTGTCATAGCTTTTCGATAACCCTTCTGCTTCAACTACTGTTGTCCCCGAACGCGGTGAAGGGGGAAACCTTAGATTCATTGCACTGTTGTCTTCCTCATCAATCTCAATACGTTCGACCTTGACGAGCTTCTTGATCTTTGACTGGACCTGCACGGCTTTTGTGGCCTTGTAACGGAACCTCTCAATGAATTTCTCCGTATCCTCTATCATCTTCTGCTGGTTCCTGTACGCAGCTGTCTGCTGTTCCCTTCTTTCCTTTCTCAGTTCAACATATTTTGACCATGATGCCCTGTAATCGTATATATTTCCAAGTGAGATTTCTATGGTTCTTGTGGTTACATTATCCAGGAATGCCCTGTCGTGTGATACAAGGACCACTGCCCCGGGATAACCGGCAAGAAAGGTTTCAAGCCATTGAATTGATTCAATATCAAGGTGATTCGTAGGTTCATCAAGCAGGAACAAGGAAGGTTTTCGCAGAAGCACTTTAGCAAGCTCAATCCTCATCCTCCAACCTCCGCTAAGCTCACGGGTATGCCTGTCAAAGTCCTTCCGTTCGAATCCGAGTCCGGTAAGTGTTTTCTCTGCTTCGGCAAGATAGTTGATCCCTCCCAGCATCCTGTATCTTTCCTCAATAACCGTAAGATGATCACACAGCTTCATGTACCCGGAAGATTCATAATCGTCCCTTGCTGCGATCTCAGCACTGCATCTCTCTATCTCTTCTGAAAGTCCTGTAACCTCTGAAAAAGCAGTTATGACCTCATTCATTACGGTTGTGGTATCATCCACCTTCATCTGCTGCGGAAGATACCCGATGGTAACATCTTTCGACATATCAACCACACCTGATGCCGGACTCTGGATCCCTGCTATAACATTCATGAGGGTGGATTTTCCTGATCCGTTCTTGCCTGCAAGTCCAATACGGTCCTGGTCATTGATAAGGAAAGAAATGTCAGTCAGGAGGTCAAAGCTTCCAAATGATACCGAAAGATTCTGAACAGAGACCATGTCGAAAAAAACTCTGGCAAAGATAGGAAAAGTATGTCAGCCTGTGAAGTTAAGGTTTGAACGGAAGGATTATCTTTGCGAAAAAAATCAATGATCGCTTCTAAACACTCCATCAGATTACTCCTGTTTCTTTTCTTATTATTGTTTTCCGTTTATTCGTGCAGGAAAACTGAAGACAAACCTGAATATGAGTATTTTGTTTCAAAAGAGCTTGCTGTTACTTATACCACGACAACTATAACCAGTATGCTCAGTTCCGGCGCTGAGTTGTACCCTGAACTGAATGAAATAAAAGGATATGTCACCAGTGATGTGAACGTCTTCAAAATAGTCTATAAAACAGAGATTTACGGTGAGGAGATTGAAGTTTCCGGACTGGTTTGTGCTCCGGCTGCTCCCGGCGAATATCCGGTTGTCAGCTTCCAGAACGGAACAAATACAGTAAATGCCTATGCTCCAAGCGAATATGTAATAAATCCGTCGTATCAGCTCGTTGAATATATAGCTTCAATGGGATTTGTTGTCGTGATTCCCGATTATCCCGGATTCGGCAGATCGAAGCAAATTCCTCATCCTTACCTTATTACCGGGCCAACAGTCAGATCAGTTACGGATATGCTATACGCCCTTAATGAATGCTGTGAGTATGAATTTGAAGGAATAACTACGAGGAATGAATATTACCTGGTAGGATACTCCCAGGGAGGATGGGCAACTCTTGCTCTTCACAAAGCGCTTGAACTTGATTATAATGATGATTTTGATCTTCACGGCAGCGTCTGCGGTGCCGGTCCGTACAACCTTTACAGTCTTCTTCAGGGTATGATTGATACTACGGAATATCCCATGCCATACTATCTTGGTTATATCATTAATGCCTATTCATATTATGACCAGTTTACAAATCCTGTTACAGATATTCTTAATGAACCGTATGCATCAAAACTGGGGACTTTATACACAGGAACTCTTTCCGGCAGTCAGATTAACAACCAGCTTTCGACTTCAATTCCAGGATTGTTCAAGGCGGATTTTCTCTCAGGATTTACTTCATCGCCAACATATTTGTCTGTACGTGAAGCTCTAATAAACAACAGTATTTCTCCATGGAATTCATATAAACCACTACTGTTCGTTCATGGGGACGGAGATACGCACGTCAGTGTAGCCGCGACACATAATATGTATGAAGCCATGATAAACGCCGGTACATCATCAGAGATATGTTCGAAAGTGATATTCCCGGATCTGGATCATGGTGACGCAATTCTCCCCTCTATGATCGGGGGACTTGTTTTCATATTAAACCTGAGGGATCAGTAATTTACTGAATCCGGAAATAAAAAACATGGGAAGGAAAAAAGAGCTGCCTCTGCTTGAGAATGTAAAGATCACCGATATAGGATCGGAAGGGAATGCTGTCGCAAGAGTGGAAAACCAGGTTGTATTCGTGCCGATGCTTGTCCCGGGTGATGTTGTTGACGTTAAGATAAGAAAGAAAAGAAAGAGGTATATTGAAGGCAGCGTTGTAAGATTCCGTGAGTATTCAGCCGACAGGATAAAGCCGGCATGCAGGCATTTCGGAGTATGCGGAGGCTGCAAATGGCAGCACCTTCCTTACCCTCTTCAGCTGAAATACAAGGAAAAGCAGGTGGCGGACAACCTTGCCCGTATCGGGAAGGTTGAATTACCTGCTATCAGTCCGATCATCGGATCATCTGAAATCTTCTTTTACAGGAACAAGCTTGAGTATGCTTTTTCCGACAGGCGATGGCTTACAAAGGAGGAAGTAAATTCGGATCATGATTTTGAAAAGGAGGATGCTCTGGGATTCCATATCCCAGGTCTCTTCGATAAAGTTCTGGATATCAGGGAATGTCATCTTCAGCCTGAGCCGTCAAACGCTATAAGGGATGCTGTAAGAAGGTACGCCCATAAGAACAGTTTCCGTTTTTTCAACTTTCGCCAGCAGTCAGGCTTTCTCAGGAACCTTGTGATACGTAATTCAGGTGCCGGTAAAGTGATGGTGATAGTTGTTTTTTTCCATGATGAACCTGAAAGGAGGGAAGGACTCCTTGATCACCTTGCATCAGAATTTCCGCAGATAACTTCTCTCTTCTATATGATCAATTCCAAGAAGAACGATTCTCTTTCTGATCAGGAACCATTCTTGTACAAAGGTGACGATCACCTCGTTGAGGAGCTAGATGGATTTAAATTCAGAATAGGTCCCAAATCGTTCTGCCAGACTAACACCGGGCAGGCGCTTAAACTGTACAGGGCTGCAGCAGAGATGGCAGGATTGACAGGGAAAGAGATAGTATATGATTTATATACGGGGACAGGCACTATCGCAAACTTCATTGCAGCAAAGGCTCTGAAAGTTATCGGGATTGAATATATAGCAGAAGCAATAAATGATGCAAGGACAAATTCCGCGATGAATGGAATTTCCAATACTGAGTTCATTGCAGGTGATATCAGGGAAGTTTTATCTGCAGGTTTCATGGAGCACTATGGATATCCTGATGTGGTATTTACAGATCCTCCAAGGGCCGGGATGCACGCGGATGTTATTCAAAAAATAATTGCATCAAATCCCAGGAAGATAGTCTATGTAAGCTGTAATCCTGCGACCCAGGCCCGTGATATACTGCTTCTTTCAGATAAGTTCAGAGTTACCCGTATTCAACCTGTGGACATGTTTCCCCAGACACATCATGTTGAAAGCATAGTCCTGCTTGAGCGGAGAGATGATTAAATGCATCCAGTCCTGTTGCAGGGCACAACAATTTATCGTATATTTAAATTTTATCCTCATCGTATAAGGCAATGCCGGTTAAGGATCTGCATAATATTGATATCATTTCCGTGATACAAAATCAGGGAATTGATGATCATATGGCAAGCCTGAGATATGCCGGGATTATTCAAAAGGCATTGATGCCTGATCCTGAATCACTTAAAGGGCTCTTTAAGGATTATTTTGTTCTTTTTCTGCCGAAGGATATTGTCAGCGGCGATTTCTATTATTCTTACAGCAACCGTCAGTATATCTTTATAGCTGCCGGAGACTGTACAGGTCATGGTGTTCCGGGCGCACTGCTAAGCATCCTGGGGATCAGTTTTCTTAATGAAATCGTACAGTCGAAATGCGATCCTAAAGCCAACAGGATACTGAACCTTATGAGGGAAAAGGTTATGAAAGCCCTTCATCAGACAGGTGAAGGATCAGTTACAAAAGACAGTATAGATATAGCTTTATGCATTATTGACCAGCATACCGGTAAATTCCAGTATTCAGGCGCCAACAGGCCGCTTTTAAGAATGAGGAACGGAGAACTTACCGAATATAGGCCTGATAAAATGACAATAGGACTTGCTCCGCTGGCAGAGCAGCCTTTTACAAATCAGATCATTGATACTCTCCCGGGCGATTCATTCTATCTCTTCTCCGATGGATTTGCCGACCAGTTCGGAGAATTGACAGACAAGAAGTTCAAGCACAAGCACCTGAAGAGAGTGATAGTCTCTTCGGCAAGCCTTCCGATGCCGCAACAGAAAAAGATACTAAAAAGCACATTCAACGAGTGGAAGGGTAATACACAGCAGATCGATGATGTTCTGGTTTTTGGTTTCCGGTTATAACTGTTTTTGATATGATGAAGCTTACAGCTTTCAGGATCAGGAATTTCCGTTCAATTGTCGATACCGGGTGGCAGTCACTTTCTCCTGATAATATCACCTGCCTGATAGGGCAGAATGAATCGGGAAAAACATCTGTTCTTGAATCCCTGAAAGTATTCTATACCGGCATAATTTCAGAAGATGTGCTTCGCAGCGACCTGTCCCTTCCCGAAGTGAGCTGCCGTTTCAGCATTCCTCAGGGATGGCTCCTGAAGGTTACCGATAACCCGGGCACAGAGCTGAAGGAACTGCTGTCGGGACTTACACATATTGAACTTACCAGGGCATGGATAGCCGATCTTTCATCGGTGATCATTGTCAGCGGCGAGATCAGCCAGTATCTTGATTCGCTGGAGGATGCGTGGAGGATATACCTTGGTGATGTAACTGTAAAGCTTGAGCAGGAGATAAGCATTATAAATGAAAATGAAAAAAAGCTTACAGTGCTGACACAACAGGAAAACGAGATCAAATCGAAGCTTCCGGCCGGTGAAGGCAGAATGAAAGGATTTAAATGGTTTGGAAGGAAGCCTGCAGAAACCTATGCTTTGCCTGACAATGTTATTTCAGATATGAAAGATCAGCTTGCTGAAACAAGGAAAAAGAAAGAGGAGATAACTGCTGAGCTGTCCGGAAAACAGCAGATGAAAAAAGCTGGAGAGACATGGCAGAAACTGCTTGATAAGTTCGTCTCACTCGATAATCACCTGGCAGAATTATCAGTCAGGCTTGAGGAGAGGCACCAGAAGATGACGCTGCTGATGAGGCCGGTTGATGATGAGGACGATCATGAATGGCAGAATACTCTTAATGATTACAGGAAAACCCGTTCAGACAGGGATTTTAAAAAAGCCGAGCTGGACAGGCATATTGCTTTATCGGGTTATGTAATGGCAGGCAGCACCGAAGAAGAAGCGGAAAAGAAGGTAAGCGAGATAATTCAGTCCTATAAATCGCAGTACAACAGCGAAATCCTCGGAAGGAAATATTTTGAATATTGTCCGGTAATTGAGCTTTTCGAGGATTTCGGGAGTCTTCTTCCGAACCGTATCGATATGGAGGATATTATTTCAGGTAATGAACAGGTTGAAGGATATAAGGCTGCCCGTAATTTTCTTTCCATTGCACAGCTTGACTATTCATTTTTCCAGCAGCCTTCAAGCCGTATCCTCAAACAGAAGATTGAAAACCTCAATCATACACTTACACGGAACTTCCAGGATTTCTGGCAGCAGTCGATTGGCCGCAATAACAAGATCAATATCCAGTTTGAACTCGATCATTACAGTGCTTCGTACGGTGATAAAGCAGGTAAACCCTATCTCGAATTCTGGATCAAGGATGAAGGTGAGAGGCTCTATCCAAAACAAAGGAGCCGGGGAGTGCGCTGGTTCTTATCCTTTTATATGGAGCTTAAGGCAGCAGCAAACATTAACAAGCAGATGATACTCCTGGTGGATGAACCGGGGGTGAGCCTTCATGCCAGGGCGCAGGAAGATGTTCTCAAGGTTTTCGAGGATATAAAGGATACGATACAGGTTATATACACCACTCACTCTCCCCACCTTGTCGAGATCAGCAAGCTTCACAGGGTCCTTGCTGTTCAGAGAGATGATCTCGACAGCCTGAGGAGCGCTACCCGCATGCTCGACCCTTTGCAGCTGTCTGCAGCTTCGCCTGACACCCTGTCACCTTTACAGAGCATCCTTGGTAATCCTGCGTCCGGTGAAGGTTTTTCGGCAAAGAAATTCAACCTGATCGTCAATGATACAGGATCTTTCTATATCCTTAACGCGATAATCATCCTTACCGGATTCAAGGGTAAAATCAGCGTTATACCTTCCACAAACGTGTCATCGATCCCGCTGCTGTGCAATATTCTCATGGGCTGGGGGCTTGATTTTGCAGTGCTTCTCTTTGATAATGAAAATGAAAACAGGATGAGGGAGCTTTTAAAGGAGACTGTATTCAAGACTGACAGCTCTGGGCGCAACATGATAATAAACATACCCGGGACGTACTTCAATTCAGAAGATCTTTTATCGACACTTGACTTCAAGAATCATATCCTGAAGAGCCGTGAGGGAATAACAATCGCCAATTCGGAGTATATGGTTGAGAGAGCTTTACCAAGGAATTTCATGTTTTCAAAATTCCTGGCGGATATCAAGTCGGGAGTGGTAAAAATATCTGATTTTGATGAGGAGACCCTCGAGAATTTCAGGCAGGTTATTGAGATGTTCAAAGGCTTGAAATAAACAGGGAATAATTTTGCACTTATAGCTTGTTTTCCTATTTTTGTCGCGCTCTTTTTTTGAGGGAGAGATGGGTGAGTGGCTTAAACCAGCAGTTTGCTAAACTGCCGTACGGGAAA
>CAZGGZ010000063.1:0-11369 GCA_964525415.1 uncultured Rikenellaceae bacterium
TGAAAGCATCTAAGTACGAAGCTCGTCTCAAGATGAGATCTCCCTTAAGGGTCGTCGAAGACTACGACGTTGATAGGCTGCAGGTGTAAAGACGGTAACGTCAAAGCCGAGCAGTACTAATAACCCGTGAACTTTCTGAGTCAAGTTTTATTAACTTAAATTCCGGTGTGTTTACGATATTGAATAAGACCGAAGACAGAAGACGGAAGTCGGAAGAGCGAAAAGAGAAAATCAGGTCAGACGTCTTAAGATCTTAAGGTGACTATAGCGGCAGGGCTCCACCTCTTCCCATTCCGAACAGAGAAGTTAAACCTGTCAGCGCCGATGGTACTGCAAACGCGGGAGAGTAGGTAGTCGCCTACCTTAAAACAGAAGCCCCCAGGAAAACCCGGGGGCTTTTTGTTTTTGCTTATTTTACCTCCAGCTCCACCTTCTGCAAATCCTCATCCCTCGATGAACCTCCGGTCATTATCTCAAACCTGCCCGGCTCCACAACATATTTCATATCTATATTGTGAAACGCAAGCTGCTCATACCCAACCTCAAAAACAACCTTCTTCTTTTCCCCGGATTTTAAAGCAATCCTCCTGAATCCCTTCAGCTCCTTCACCGGCCGCGTAACCGAACTCACTGCATCCCTGATATACATCTGCACTATCTCATAACCCGCTGCCTTGCCGACATTACCAACTTCTACTGATACTTTTACTCTGCCTCCTTTATTGATCGTCTTCCTGTCAAGACGTGGTGCTCCGTACTTGAATTTAGTGTAGCTGAGCCCATACCCGAAATGAAACAACGGATTGATATCCTGTGAGATATAATCCATGAACTGAGCGCTCGGCTTGTGATTGTAAAACATCGGCAGCTGCCCTGCTGACTTAGGGAAAGTTATAGTCAGCTTGCCTGACGGATTGACTTCTCCGAAAATAATATCCGCTGCTGCCGTGCCTGTCTCCTGACCCATATACCATCCTTCAAGAACAGCAGGAACCTTTTTTACCAGTTCATTTATTGCCAGGGGACGCCCGTTCATCAGGTATACAACAACGGGTTTTCCAAGCCCTGCAATTACTTCTGCCAGTTCTTCCTGCTCACCAAAGAGATCAAGAGTCATGTTGTCACCAATATGCGTCTTGGCCCAGGCTTCCCTGCAAAGATGCTCATTCTCACCAATGGCAAGGATTATCAGATCGGCTTTCTTACCTACTTTTTTTGCTTCAGCTATCAGCTTTAGGTTTTCCTCTCTTGATGCGAACTTAATCTCATCATACTTCCAGTTGAAATAACTATTCGTGGTATTCGTTGTCAGCCTGCATCCCTGAGCAAACAAAACCTCGGAGCCGCTCCCTGCCCTGGCCTTAATTCCTTCATACAGATTTACTTTCTTGTACGGCTCACCAGCATAACCCCCGAAATAAAGTCCCCTGGCACAAGGACCTATAACAGCTATTCTTTTATACTTCCCTTTCCTGACAGGCAGCAGATTGTCGTTTTTCAGAAGCACTATTGATTCATGAGCCGCTTTAAGCGCAATATCCCTGTGTTCAGCCAATTTGCTGACTTTTATTGCATTCTGAAGATCAATATAAGGATTCTCAAAAAGCCCAAGCTCAAATTTCATTGTCAGCGCCTGCTCAGCTGCCTTGTCAATTTCCTTAATGCTTACCTTGCCCTCTTTAACAAGTTTTGGAAGCATTTTATAGAGATTCCCCTGAGGGAATTCATACTGTACACCTGCATTAAAACCTTTGATTACTGCATCCTTTGCATCTTCAGCAACCATATGCTTGTTAAAGAGCTGGTCAACTCCGTAATAATCAGATACTATCATGCCTCTGAATCCCCATTCTTTTCTCAGTACATCCTTCAGGAGCCATCTGTTTGCATGTGATGGCACGCCATCGACTTCATTATAGGATGGCATCACAGAAACCGGCTTCACCTTGTCGATGCACATTTTAAACTGAGGCATGTGATAATCCCTGAGAGCTCTCAGCGAATAGTTTGCTGGTCCCTGGTTCTGGCCTCCTTCCGGTTCTCCATGACCGGTGAAGTGTTTCAGTGTGGCAGCAACGTTTTTCTTGCTTACCTTCCCTGTAACACCACCCTGAAGTCCCTTCACGGCAGCACATGAAAGCATACCGTTCAAAAAAGGATCTTCACCGTAAGTCTCCTCAACACGACCCCACCGCGGATCCCGGCAGGTATCTATCACAGGAGTCAGTGCATGGTGCGTACCCCGTGAACGCATTTCATGAGCAATAATGCCATATACCTTTTCAAAAAGTTCAGTGTCCCAGGAGCAGGCCAATCCTATTGCCTGCGGGAATACGGTTGAGTCGGGACGCATCATCCCATGCTGGCCCTCATCAACGAACATGGCAGGGATCCCCAGCCTGGTCTCCTCAACCAGGTATTTCTGGATCCTGTTCCTCAATTCAACAGTCGCCTTGACTCCGAAAGGTGCAGGATGAATTGAATGGCATCCTTTTCCGAACACCTCCTTCATCTTTACCGGATCTTCAAAGAGCCCGGGTTTAAAATCTTCAACACCTCCATTCCAGAGACCCATCAGCTGTGCTGTTTTCTCCTCAAGGGTCATGCGTTTCAGAAGATCCTTAACCCTCTCTTTAACGGTCAGCGAAGCATCTTTATATGGTGCAGTTTTCTGCTTTTTAAATCCTGGTTTTTGCATGTAGCTTTTTATTTGAGTGTTTTTATCCATTATGCATATGATTTACGCCTTTCTGCAAGTTCATCCTGCATCTGTAATTCAGTCTTCCTGTTGATGCTGTAAATGAACAGGAATAATATACAGATCACGATTGCTATCACAGGATAAATGCTGACTGTCAGCCTTATGCCCCTCATAGAGCCGGCTGTTTGCTCAACATTTGAGACGTAGCCGTAGAGTGAGAGCAGTTTTCCTGCAAGGAAACCTCCGATCGCCATCCCGACCTTTAGTCCTACAACTATGCCGGCGAATACAATGCCTGTAGCCCTGCGGCTGGTCTTCCACTCCGAATAATCGGCAACATCACCCATCATAGCCCATGGCAGGGGCATCGTCACACCCCATGCGAAATTGAACAGTATTGAAAGAATGAAGATTATCCAGATTGAAGTCGGAGGCACTACTACAAAAAGTATTGCTGCCAGGGCAGCGATACCAAGCCATGCCCTGAAAATATTTCTCTTGCAGTATTTCTTTGTGAGTCTGTTTGAGAGGGCAATACCTACGATAGCTGCAATCTGGCTTATAATATTTATGACACTGAATACATTGCCCGCAATATCAGCACTTGTCCCGGTCAGTCCTATAGCGCTGAAGAATCCGAAAAGTACCTTATCGATACCCATGAGGAATGTTCTCTGGCTTTCTATATTGAGATAATACTTGAAATAGTAAACCAGTATGCCGTTTCGCATTGAAAGGAATATAAACATCATCAGGAATACAACGAACATTATGATCCATTGGCGGTTACGGAAGAGATCTGCAAGATCCTGCTTCAGTGATGTTTTCTGCTGTGGAGGCGGTTGTATTCTCTCTTTGGTCGTAAAGAATGTTATCAGGAAAAAGATAACGGCCAGTGCGCAGAAAATCCCCATGGTGATCTGGTATCCCTTGGCGCTGTCTCCTTCTCCGAAATGATTGACCATCGGAAGAGTGAAGCCCTGAATTGCGATAGTGGCAAGGGCAACAACGACAAACCTTACTGATGAAAGGCTTGACCTCTGATCCATATTTCCGGTTATTACTCCGCTAAGTGCAGAATAGGGATTATTATTTGCTGAATAAATTGTCATCAGCAGGAAATAGGTCACATAAGCATAGATTATCTTTCCTGACGGACCAAGATCAGGTGTTGTAAAAGCAAAATAGCCAAGCACACCAAATGGTAACGCAGTCCAGAGTATCCATGGCCGGAATTTTCCCCATCGTGTGGTTGTACGGTCGGCCAGTGCTCCGAATATCGGATCGCAGACTGCTGCCCATAATCGGGCAACAAGGAAGAGTGTAGCAGCGGAAGCTGCCGTCAGTCCAAAGGAATCGGTATAGAAGCTGAGCTGCAAAAGCATCATTGTCTGAAAGATGAAATTGGCTGCGCCATCACCAAGGCTGTAGCCGACTTTCTCCCGTGCAGATAGTTTTTCAGTTTGAGTATTCATATAGATTCTGTTAAATTTGGAAAGATGGTCATGAATTAGAGTAAATAAAATTATGCATTATGATTTACTTTTGCAACCGATTGCAAAAGAAGATATAAAATACCTCCCTGTCGCTCCGCGACATTCCCCCTGAAAGGGGGATAAATTGTGGATGAAAATAACTTGATTATTTGGATTCAGGCCCCCTTTAGGGGATAGTCCCTGACGGTTCAGGTCAGGGACGGGGGTGTTTCTTTCCTAGTAAAACTTATACCGCTTATCTACGATATCAGCACCCTTCCTGAGTGCTTCAAACGCCTCATAATTTCCTCTCATCTGGTAAGTAGCTTCCAGCCTTTCCCTGAGGAGCTTAAGGTCTTCAGCTTCTTTGGTAGTAAGACTGTTTACAAAGATCATGTATACTCCGTTTTCACCTTTGACGGGACCTGCGACCACACCTTGTCTGGCTGCCGAGGCTGCTGCAATAAGTGCAGGTTCGCTGCCGGCGCCCGGTATGCTGTATGACCGGAAAGTGACCTGTGTGGCTTCCTGTACATTAAGCCCCATTGTATACGCTATATCTTCAAGCGTCTTTCCTTCCTGGCTGTTTTTAACAAATTCAGCCGAAATGACTTCTGCCTTTTTATCTTTCAGAAGGATGAATCTAATGTCGTTTTCCACATCTGCCAGGGGAGATGTTCCTTCTTCCTGAACTGCCGTGCAGAAAGCAACTACATATTTATCATCAACCTCAAAAACAGCCTGCTGGTTTGCATCCAGGACTATTTTCCCTTTTTCGGCAGAGAAAAGTGAGATTATCAGGCCTCTTGGATTTTCAAGTCCGGGAAGTGTTTTTTGCTGTGGAGTAACATTGTTTGCCACTCTCTTGTTAAGATCCTGTTCAGCAATCGCGTTATTGAATTTCTCATAGGTGCTGTTCGTCCCTGCGAACTGGCTTGCGAGGCTGTAAATTCTCTGGTTTGTAGTTGAGCTCGCAATGATCTTCCTGTCAATAGTACCAAGGTTGTATTTACGGGATTTTTTCGATTGATCAAGGATCTCAATTATATGAACGCCGTATGTTGTTTCAGCTTTGACGATTTCTCCTTTTTTCCCTGTAAAGCAGGCATCATTGAAAGGTGTGACCATCATTCCTTCCTGGAACCATCCGAGGTCACCTCCTAACTGGGCAGAACCCTGGTCCTCGGAATTTGTCAGTGCTATCAGCTCAAAAGGAGTGCCGGTTTTTATAAGTCCCATAAGGCTGTCAGCTGTGGTTCTTGCATCTTCAAAAGTCCTTGTTTGTCCGGCAGAGATAAGAATATGACGGGCATGAACTGAATCAGGCCTGTCTGCAGCATCAATAAGCCGTATTATCTTATAGGAATCTTCTTCCCTGTAAGGGCCGAAAACGGTTGATTTATCTTCTTTCTTTACAAAATCCCTGAGGTTTTCGGGAACATTGCTGAGGGAGAGAAAAACTCCCTGGTGACGGGTATCAGCGTTAAGATTGACGAACTGATCAGGATCAGTCGCTGCTGCAAATTCCCCGCTTATCCGGTTTATCCAGTCTTCAGTCTGCTTAATATCCTCATCGGAAGGGATCACGTCAAATGTTACATATTCAATATCTCTCAGGGCATTGCTTTTAAAATTATCCTTATGTTCTGCATAGTACTTTTCTATTTCATCTGCATTAATAGTAACGGATGAGTCCGCAACCGATGCATAGTTTTTCTGAATGAAGCTGAAATCGACGGTCGTGCCGGCAATATTATTATCAAATTCTGCCTGTTTGCTGGTGACATATAATCCTTTGGCTACAAGGTTATTGTATTTTGTGCTCATCCTGTCGGTTACTATCTCGTCTTCAAAGAAGAGCCAGTATTTCTTGGCTGTTTCATCCAGTTCAATATTCTTCAGGAAGTTAACAAGAAAGGATTTGTTGAAGATCCCGGTGGAACGGTCAGTGAAAAGCTGCTGAACAATAGGATGAGGATTATTTCCAAGTACAAGCTCATCAATTTCTTCAGTGCTGACTCCTATGCCAAGATCTTTGTACTGGTTTTCCTGGATCCTTTCTCTGACCATCTGTTCCCATATCTGTGCCCTTACCGATTCAGCAGTCGCTTCATCAATGGTGGTGACACCAGAAAGCTTATATATTTCGAAAAGATTCTGGACTCTCTGTTCATACTCCTGGTAGGAAACCTGTTCACCGGCTATCTGGCCAATTTCATAATACTTCCTTTCCTGTCTTCTTCGTCCCCTTCCATTTCCGAAAAAATCACTCACGACAAAAAGGAAGAGTGAAAATCCAATCACTCCCGAAATTAGAACAGCCGCTTTTTCCCTTAAAAACTGAATAGCTGACATTAAGTAAGTATTTTAATGATTAATAGAATTATGCTTTTTCAAATCAGGCGACAAATATAACAAAATTCCAATAAAAACAGATCAAAGAATTATCTGCTTACAGGTAGAAAAACTATAACAGCTGATATTATACTACAGGATTAATAAAACAGGGTATAAATTATAAATATACAAAAATAAATCAATATTACCCCTAGAAATATGGGGGTATATATGGAAAATACACATAAAAAATGAAAAATATATATAAAAACATAGGGGTGATATAAAAAAATACATATTTTTGAGAAAAAAATTTGCTATGGCAGAATTAAGATTCAGTGCATTAAGAGAAGTGTTCAACAGGGAACCTATTGAACATGAAACACCGTCACCTGTTGTTTCAAAGTATTTCGGAGCTGATGTTTTCAACCTCCATAAAATGGAGCACTACCTGTCGCAGGAGGCATTCAGGATTGTTAAGAAAGCAATTGAAGAGGGAAAATCGCTGACCAGACAGGAGGCCGACCAGGTAGCAATAGGACTTAAAGCCTGGGCGATCGAAAGAGGTGCAACTCATTTTACACACTGGTTCCACCCCCTTACAGACGGAACTGCTGAAAAACACGACAGTTTCCTGGAAATGGGAGATAACGGGCATATGGTGGAGAATTTCTCCGGTGCTGTTCTTGTCCAGTCTGAACCTGATGCATCAAGCTTCCCGAGCGGAGGTATCAGAAATACCTTTGAAGCAAGGGGATATACAGCATGGGACGTTTCATCACCTGTATTTATTGTAGGAACCACACTTTGTATCCCTACAATTTTTGTTTCTTATACCGGTGAGGCACTCGATTATAAAGCGCCGCTCCTGAAGGCTCTTTCAGCACTCGATAAGGCTGCAGTAGATATATGCCAGTATTTTGATAAGGATATCACGAAAGTATATGCGACACTCGGAATTGAACAGGAGTATTTCCTCATAGATGAAGCATTATATTATGCCCGTCCTGATATAGTTCTGGCTGACAGGACACTGATGGGTCACCAGTCTTCAAAGGACCAGCAGCTTGCGGACCATTATTTCGGATCAATACCCGAAAGAGTTATGAGTTTCATAAAGGATTTTGAATGTACGGCACATAAGCTGGGTATTCCTGTCAAGACACGCCATAATGAAGTGGCGCCCAACCAGTTTGAATGCGCCCCGATACATGAGGAGGTGAACCTTGCAGTCGATCATAACCAGCTTCTTATGGATATCATGAAAAGAGTGGCACGGAAGCATAAATTCAGGGTGCTTTTCCATGAAAAACCGTTTGCAGGCATTAACGGCTCCGGTAAGCATAATAACTGGTCAATGGCTACCAATACCGGGGTAAATCTGCTTTCTCCGGGTAAGAATCCGAAAACAAACCTTCAGTTCCTGACCTTCCTCGTAAATGTCATTAAAGCAGTTCACGACAGCAACGAACTGATCAGAGCTTCAGTAATGAGCGAAACAAACTCATACAGGCTGGGCGGACACGAAGCCCCGCCGGCAATAATTTCAGTGTTTCTGGGTACCTATCTTAAAGAAATGCTGAATAACATAGTACGCAAGGTAACTGACAGGAAGATGACCCCTGCCCTGAAAACCGAACTTAAACTTGGCATCGGGAAAATACCCGAAATACTGCTTGACAATACCGACCGTAACCGGACCTCACCTTTTGCGTTCACTGGTAACAGATTTGAATTCAGGGCTGTAGGCTCATCTGCAAACTGCGGCACCGCAATGATAGTCCTCAACGCTGCTGTTGCACGCCAGCTTGCAAAATTCAAAGCCGAAGTTGACCAGATAATCAAAAAAGGCAGGAACAAGGATGAAGCGATTTTCCAGATTCTTAAAAAATATATTCTTGAATCTGAAAAGGTATTGTTTGAAGGTGATAATTACAGCAGGGAATGGCATGAGGAGGCAGCAAGAAGAAAGCTTTGCAACATCCAGAGCGTTCCTGAATCACTGAAATGCTACCTGACTCCTTACTCAAGGGAAGTTCTCACAGGATCCGGAGTATTTACTGATAAAGAACTTGAAAGCCGCGTGGAAGTTGAATATGAGAAATTCACCAAGAAAGTCCAGATCGAAGCAAGAGTACTTGGCGACCTCGCAATAAACCATATTGTTCCCACTGCGATCCGTTATATGACATCCCTCCTTGAAAATGTAAAGGGATTACGTGAAGTATTCAGTGATCTTGAATATGAAAGGCTTGCAAGCGCCCGCAAGGAGATGATTGTTACAATTTCCGATCATATCACAAATATCAAGAAGCTTACAAATGACATGATCGAAGAACGTAAAAAGGCCAATGTGATCGAGGATTCATTTAAGAAAGCGATAGCCTATGAAAAGAAGGTTAAACCATATCTTGAAGAGATCCGGTCCCATATTGATAAACTTGAACTTATAGTTGATAACGAGATCTGGCCGCTTCCGAAATACAGGGAATTGCTCTTTACCAGATAGGTTTTATAGGTTAGGTGTTGAAGCAGAGATGTTGCCACGCAGCGTCTCTGCTTTTTTATAATAATTGTGGACGGCAACCGTTACTATTTAACGCCGTTCTCAATTATTTAACTATTTTTATGGCCGTATAGAAAGGGTATCATGAAAAGGTTTATTGTCCTTGTTATATTACTTTCAATCATTGCATTTCAGGATTCTTCTGCGCAAAAGAGAAAAGCCGACAGGGCTTATGATTCTTTTGAAGCAGGTGAGTATTTTGACGCTATTGACTTCTTCAAGGATACGTATTCCAAAACAAAAAAATCAGATAAATCCTACCGCGCTGAGATAATATTTATGATTGCCGAATGCTACAGGCTTGTAAATGATCCGAAGAATGCTGAAACATGGTATAAGCTTGCAGTGAAATCATCAGCCACAAAACCGGAAGCTCAGTTCTGGTATGCTTCCTCACTAAAGAAGAATGGCAAACACCAGCAGGCAATAGACGAATTCAAAAAATACAAGCAGTTAGCTCCTTCCGATGCAAAAGCCGACCAGGAGATCCGTGCATGTGAGCTTGCACTCGAATGGCTGCGGAATCCTGAGGTGTACAGGGTCACAGAGCTTAAGGATATCAATTCAAAAGAATCTGATTTCAGCCCTGCTTATGGCCGTGACGATTTCGGAGTCATATTCTTCACATCCTCACGCGAAGATGCTGCAGGAAATAAGACGCATGGTGCAACAGGACAGGGCTACACAGATATTTTCGAGAGCAGGCTCGACAAGAAATCAAAATGGAGCACCCCTGTACCCGTTGAAGGAATAAACAGTGAATTCGAGGACGGGACCCCTTGTTTCACAAGCGATTACAAGGAGATCTATTTTACCAGGTGCGAAGCTGGCAAACGTGAGAAAAAGGGATGCTTAGTAATGTCATCCAGAAGATCAGGTGACAGCTGGAGTGAACCCAAGAACCTTGAAATACTTCCCGATTCCCTTGTCGCCGCACATCCGGCTTTATCACCTGACGGACAAACTCTTTATTTCGTTTCCGATATGACAGGCGGATCGGGCGGAAAGGATATCTGGATGGTTATGCGCACCGCTGCCGGCGGCGCATGGACAAAACCTAAAAACCTTGGTCCTGATATAAACACAAGCGGAAATGAACTTTTCCCTTATGTGAGGAGTGACGGCACCCTCTATTTTTCTTCCGACGGACTGATTGGTATGGGAGGACTTGATATCTTCAAGGCTGTTCGCCAGCCTGACGACTCATGGGTTGTTCAGAATATGAAATCTCCAATAAACAGTTCAGCTGACGATTTCGGGATTACCTTTGAAAACGGGAACGAAAAAGGAATTTTCAGCTCAACCCGCAAAGGCAGAAGCAACGACGAACTATATGAATTTGAATTTCCGCCATTGAGATTCAGCATCACAGGACTGGTAAAGGATGAAAAGACCGGAGCCCCGATAACAGGTTCAACTGTCTCTCTTATTGCCAGTGACGGATCTAACCTACAGGCTGAAACAGGGACAGGCGGTGATTTTAAATTCAACCTTAAGCCTGATGTAGATTATATATTTCTTGCATCAAAAACCGGATACCTGAACGGTAAGGAAAGGGAGACCACAAAAGGACAGGAGAAAAGCCGTGAATTCATGGTAACTATTCTTCTGACAGCAATCGATAAGCCGATTGAGCTGCCGAATATTTTCTATGATTTCAACAAATGGGATCTCCGCCCGGAATCAATGGTTTCACTTGACAAGCTTGTCGAGACCCTGAATGACAACCCGAATGTAACTATTGAGCTGATGTCGCATACCGATTCACGTGATACTGAAGAGTATAACTATGATCTCTCGCAGAAGCGCGCACAGTCAGTTGTTCAGTATCTGATCGAAAAAGGAATAGAGCCTGAGCGGCTTTCAGCAAAAGGATATGGTGAATCGGTCCCGAAAGTTGTTGATGCATCAGTGGTTAATCAAGCCTCTTTCCTTAAAATAGGGACTACTCTTTCAGAACAGTATATCAACGGTCTGACGACTGATGAACAGAAAGAGATAGCTCACCAGATAAACCGACATACCGAATTCAGGGTGCTGAGAACGGATTACGAGGCTCCGAAAAAATGACCTCTCATGTACTCACCCCCAATACTTCACTCTGCTCAGTATTTGCCCCCTCTATGCTAAAGCAAAGAGGGGACTTAATATCTTGTAAATGATTACAATATGAAGACAACAATTTCTTCTTTAGTTCTGATTTTTTCATCCGTTTTTGTCATTTCAGGATCCAGGCCGCCGGAACCCATCCGCATCCTTGTAATCACCGGCGGGCATGAATATAAAGCGG
>CAZGGZ010000063.1:11469-16593 GCA_964525415.1 uncultured Rikenellaceae bacterium
AGCGGGAAGCCTGTGATAGCGCTTCATCACAGTCTCTGTGCATTTGAAAGCTGGTCTATACAAGTGTTATGAAAAACAACCAGGAACCAGCAACCAGCAACTTTTTTCTATCTTTATCTTCTCATTATTTATCCTATGCCTGCAGAATCGAAATACGATAAACGCGGTGTCTCCTCCCAGAAAGAAGATGTACACTCAGCTATAAAGAACATTGATAAAGGCTTGTACCCAAAAGCTTTCTGTAAGATAGTCCCTGATTTGCTCGGAGGTGATACGAACTACTGCAACATCATGCATGCCGACGGCGCCGGGACAAAATCATCACTGGCCTACATCTACTGGAAAGAGACAGGAGACATATCAGTCTGGAAAGGTATTGCACAGGATGCGATCGTTATGAACCTGGATGACCTTATCTGCGTTGGAGCTTATGATAATATACTGCTGTCATCAACCATAGGACGAAACAAAAAACTGATCCCGGGAGAAATTATCTCTGCAATTATTAATGGTGCCGAAGAGTTTCTTCAAAAGCTCAGAGATCTTGGGATAGGAATTTATTCCACAGGAGGAGAGACTGCAGATGTGGGAGACCTTGTAAGAACAATTATCGTTGACTCAACGGTTATTGCCAGGATGAAGCGGAAAGATGTTATTTCAAATCATAACATAAGGGCAGGCGACATAATCCTTGGGTTTGCCTCATACGGACAGACCACATACGAAGATGAATACAACAGCGGAATGGGCAGCAACGGACTGACTTCCGCACGGCATGATGTCTTCGGAAAATACCTTGCTTCAAAATACCCTGAAAGCTTCGATCCCTCACTTTCCGGAGACCTTGTCTACTCAGGAAAACTGAAGCTTACTGATCCCATAAAAGGTCTGAATCTTGATGCCGGAAGAATGGTGCTGTCACCAACCAGGACCTATGCTCCTGTTGTGAAAAAAATAACAGAAGCAATGCGGCTGCAGATACACGGAATGGTTCATTGTTCCGGGGGAGGACAAACTAAAGTACTCCATTTCATTGATAATCTACATATTGTAAAAGACAACCTGTTTCCTTTACCTCCGCTGTTCAGAATAATCCACGAACAATCCGGAACTGAATGGAAAGAAATGTACCAGGTATTTAACATGGGACACAGGTTTGAGATCTATACAGATGAGAATAATGCAGACGAAATAATCAGCATCGCTTCCGCCTTCAACCTCGAAGCACAAATAATAGGGCATTGCGAAGAATCTACAAGCAAGAAGCTTACAATAAAATCAGAATTTGGAGCGTTTGAATACTGATAAATCATGTGTATTAACCCACCCCTTGCCCAGGAGGGGATTTTTGTTTTCACATCTTCCCCCATTCTCCTCTTCTCCTCTTCATTCTTCCCTTTCCCTGACCGTTGTACCGTTGTATCATTGCACCTTTTTATTATCTTTGCCCACGAAAATTAAAATCCATGGCCGGTAATTTCTTACTCGAGAAGCTTGAAGGAGTGAAACAGAGATTCATTGAGGTGGGTGAGCTCCTTACCCGGCAGGAGGTGCTTTCGGATATGGAACGCTATGTAGGACTTAACAAAGAATATAAAAGTCTTCAACCGATCATTGAAGCTTATGAGAAATACAAGCTGATCCTTAAGAATATTACAAGCACAAAAGAACTTCTGGCAACAGAAAAGGAAGAAGAAATGCGGGAGATGGCCAAAGCTGAGCTCGAAAAGCTTAACGGGCAGGTCCCTGAAATGGAGGAGGAGATAAAAATGCTTCTCATCCCTGTCGATCCGGAGGATGAAAAAAATGCTGTTGTTGAGATCAGAGCAGGTACCGGCGGCGATGAAGCCAGCATCTTTGCGGGTGATCTATTCAGGATGTATTCAAAGTTCTTTGAGCAAAAAAGGTGGAAGGCTGAGGTGAACCGCTGCTCAGAGGGGACAGCCGGAGGTTATAAGGAAATCGTAATGAGTGTTACAGGCGATGGCGTTTATGGTTTAATGAAATATGAATCAGGCGTTCACCGAGTTCAGAGAGTTCCCCAGACCGAAACCCAGGGACGTATTCATACTTCTGCAGCATCAGTTGTTGTGCTTCCTGAAGCAGATGAGTTTGATATAGTTATAAAGAATGAGGATATAAGAAAAGACACTTATTGCTCATCAGGTCCGGGTGGACAATCTGTGAATACCACCTACTCAGCGATCCGCCTTACACATATTCCAACGGGCATTGTTGTTATCTGTCAGGATGAGAAATCACAGCTCAAGAATTACGATAAAGCCCTGAAAGAATTAAGGACAAGACTTTATAACCTTGAATACCAGAAGTATCTTGATGAGGTGTCTCACCGCCGCAAGACGATGGTATCCACAGGTGACAGATCGGCAAAGATCAGGACATACAACTATCCGCAGGGCAGGATGACTGACCACAGGATAGGACTGACAATGTACAACCTTCCTTCAGTACTTGATGGTAATATCCAGGAGGTAATAGATAAACTTCAGATGGCAGAAAATGCAGAGAGGTTAAAGGATAGTAATATTTAAAGAATTGGTTATGAGTTATTTGCAGTTGTTTGAGAACATAAGACAAAAAAGATCTTTCCTCTGCGTTGGTCTGGATACTGAAATTGAAAAGATACCGGCATTCCTGAAAAAAGAGAAAGACCCGGTTCTTGAATTCAATAAAAGGATAATAGATTCCACTTATAAATATGCTGTAGCTTACAAGCCCAATGTTGCATTTTATGAATCAAATGGTGCATCAGGCTGGAACTCCCTGGAATCAACCGTTAAGTATATTAAGAAGAAGCACCCTGATATCCTCGTAATTGCCGATGCAAAGCGAGGCGATATTGGCAATACATCAAAAATGTATGCAAAGGCTTTTCTTAAGAACCTGCCTTTTGATGCAATTACTGTTGCACCCTATATGGGAGAGGATTCAGTTACTCCGTTTCTCTCATATCCTGAGAAGTGGGTGGTTTTGCTGGCACTGACCTCAAACAAGGGAGCTGATGATTTCCAGTATCACGATGAGGATGGTATCAAGCTCTTCGAGAGAGTGCTTTCAGTATCCCAGAAATGGGGGACAACCGATAACCTGATGTATGTTGTGGGAGCAACCCGCGCCGAGATGCTCAAGGATATCCGGAAGATCGTTCCGGATCATTTTCTTCTTGTTCCGGGTGTTGGCGCCCAGGGCGGCAGCCTTGCCGAAGTGGCAAAATACGGCCTTAATAATAAATGCGGTCTTCTTGTTAATTCATCCAGGGGAATCATCTTCGCTGACAATTCAGAGAATTTCGATAAAGTTGCCGGTGAAAAAGCCAGGGAACTGCAGATTGAAATGGAAGCATACCTGGCCGAAAGGAATCTTATTTAAATTCTCCCCCTCACCCCCTCCCGCCCTCTTGTATTGTTCCTATTTTTTTCGTATCTTTATTGTTTCGCTGTTTATCTAATACTCGTGCTCCCATGAAAGAAGAATTCCTGCATTACCTGTGGAAATATAATCTTTATGATTCCGACAAACTTATTGATAATGAAGGCAATAAGATCATTGTGATCCAATCAGGTGAATACAACCGCGATTCCGGTCCCGATTTCTTCAATGCCAGGATCAGGATTGCCGGTACAGAATGGGCAGGGAATGTTGAGATCCATACGAAGGCATCGCACTTTGAAAGCCATCGGCATAACAGTGATCCTGCTTTTGACAATGTCATACTTCATGCGGTTGCAGAAAATGACAAACCTGTTTTCAATTCCAGAGGTGAAGAGCTGCTTACGGTTCAGCTGTCTTTCAATCCGGATATATATGAAAAATTTGTTAAGCTGCTAAACAATCCTTTTATAATAGCCTGTCAGTCAGAGATTAAGAACCTTGATAACTTCTTTATACGTCATTGGCTAAATGCTCTCGTAATTGAGCGTATGGAAGAAAAATCGGAGCAGATAATGAAAATCTTTTCAGAAACAGGCAGTGACTGGGAGGAGACTTTTTACAGGATACTGGCCAGGTATTTCGGATTCAGGATTAACACTGAACCATTTGAAATGCTTGCTTCTTCGCTGCCGTTTAAAATTATCCGCAAGCATACTGATAACAGGTTCCAGGTTGAATCGCTGTTGTTTGGAACCGCCGGATTGCTTGATGAAGGACTTTTCAGGGAAGCCATTAATGATGATTATTATGTTGACCTGATAAGAGAATACAAAATATTGTCAGCCAAATATTCCCTCCGGCCTCTTCATGGCTGGATATGGAAATTCGCACGTCTTCGTCCGGCGAATTTCCCGACAATAAGGATATCCCAGCTTGCGGCAATGCTGGCAGTAACAGGCGGATTATTTTCCAGAATTCTGGAAGTCAGCAACATAAAACAACTCAAGGCTCTGTTCGAAGCGGCAGCATCTGAATACTGGGATGATCATTATGTATTCGGCAAGAGAAGCCGATCCTGTTCAAAGATGACCGGTTCTCAGGCTACCGACATTTTTCTTATAAATGCAGTAGTCCCGGTGATCTTTGTTTATGGAATGTACAGGGATGACAGGTCATTATATGAAAAGGCTGTTTCATTTCTTGAGGAGATACATCCTGAAGAAAACTCGATAATTGATGAATGGATTTCTGCAGGTTTAACCGTTGAATCAGCCTTTTATTCGCAGGCGCTGATCCATCTGAGGAATAATTACTGCAAGAAAAGGAAGTGTCTCGATTGCCGGATCGGTGCAAAGCTGATAAGCATGGGAAGGAACCTGAAGAGGCAGGACGAACTGATGCTTGATGACCCCCCATTCCCCACTTCACTTCGCTCAGTGCAAGCTCAGAAGGGGGGCTAATCTCCTGCTTAATCATAAGTTTTAATACAGATTGAGTTTTAGCCCCCTTTAGGGGGCAGGCCAGCTTTAGCTGGCCGGGGGTCTTTTGACGAATTATCGAATTTCTTTGATAAACAGACGAAAATTTCCACGATCATACGCAACGAATGGCCTGCTATTTGCGTCTTTTCTATGTAAGTAAGCAAAGGAAAAGTAAGAATAGTTTTAAAAATATTCCAATTGTTTGATAGTTTACATAAAAAAGCCTTATTTTTGCGTTCCAAAATTGGAG
>CAZGGZ010000064.1:0-16520 GCA_964525415.1 uncultured Rikenellaceae bacterium
TTTTAACCTAAAAACCGCACTATTTGTGGAAAAACGACAAAATAAATTTGCATATAAACTAAAATGGAATAAATTTGTATTTAATAATTAAAATGGTCTAACCTTTAATTTTTATTAATTATGACAAAGAAAGATTTAGTTGCTGCTATCGCAAAAGACTCAACCCTAACAGTTAAAGATGCAGGGAAAGCTCTGAATTCATTCGTTACTTCAGTTGGAAAAGCTATGAAAAAAGGCCAGAGGCTCCAGCTTCCTGGTCTCGGTACTTTTAAAGTAGTTAAGAGAAGTGCAAGAGTGGTCCGCAACCCGCGTACCGGTGCTAAACTTAACGTTCCCGCCAAGAAAGTCGTTAAATTCAAAGCAGCTCCTGCTCTCGACAAAGGTCTTTAATCTTTAAAAGAAGAGATTGCTGAGGGGTGTTAGTTCACCCCTTTTTTATTTTCAAACAAAATCCGGTAGTTAAAATTTGTGAAAGTTTTTTTATTATTTTTGACCCTGATTACCCGGCCTAAACCGTAGCTGATGAATTGTATTATTGTCGACGACGACAAGATGAGCTGTAAGATACTGGAAGGTTATGTGAACAAATCCACATCACTGAACCTGATTGGTGCTTTCAATGATTCCGTCACCGCAAGAAACATACTTACCAAACGACAGGATATTGACCTGATAATACTCGACATCCAGATGCCGGAAATGGATGGCTTCGACTTTATAGGAAGCCTTGACTATCCTCCTAATATAATTATTGTATCAGCAGCCGAAGAATATGCAGTAAGAGCTTTCGACTTCAACGTTGTGGATTACCTTTTGAAACCGGTCTCCTATGGAAGATTCTGTAAAGCCATCGATAAAACCATAAGGTATTTCTCACGAAAGGAGGCAGCCAGTACCGGTGACGAGGAAATATTCATCAAAAAGGGTTCATCACTCGTCAAGCTGAAGCTGAAGGATATCATATATATTGAAGCTCTTGAAAACTATGTTACACTGACTACTCATGATGACAAGTTCACTATCCATTTCACCATGAAGGCTATTGAAAACCAGCTGCCTTCAGGCATATTCATCAGGGTGCACCGATCGTACATCATCAATAAGAGCATGATCCAGACAATCAAGGAGAATTCACTTGATCTCATTGTAGGAGATACGCTGAAAAGCATACCTGTCGGCAAATCGTTCAGGGATACACTTCTGAATGATATAAACGTTATGGCCAGATAACATCTGTTTCTCACATGCTTACCAACCGTCAACTCTTCCTTCTTCACCTCGGGCAGACTTCAGATGAACCATTGATGCTTGAGATTAGCAAAGCTGAGGGTGTATTCATGTACGGACCATCAGGAGAGAAATACCTTGACCTGATTTCGGGCGTTTCGGTGAGCAATACCGGTCACCGTCATCCTCTCGTAATACAGGCAATCAGGGAACAGACTGATTCTTACCTCCACCTGATGGTTTACGGTGAGATGATCCAGAGTCCGCAGGTGAAATATGCTGAACTTATCACATCAATACTCCCGTCTGAACTTGACAGCTGCTATTTTGTGAATTCAGGAAGCGAAGCTGTGGAAGGCGCACTGAAGCTTGCAAAGAGATATACAGGTAAAAGCAGGATCATCTATTTTAAAAACTCTTACCATGGAAGCACACATGGTGCCATGAGTGTCCAGGGCAGTGAAAAATACAGAAGCGCCTTCAGACCTCTGCTCCCTGATACAATACAGATCACTTTCAATGATCTGCCGGCTCTCGATGCAATTGATAATAAGACAGCATGCGTGATCGTTGAACCTGTGCAGGGTGAAGCAGGAGTAGTTTACCCTGACGATGGCTTCCTTAAGGAAATACGGAAAAGATGTTCCGGATCCGGGGCTCTTCTGATTTTTGATGAAGCACAGACCGGATTTGGCCGTACAGGCTTCATGTTTGCCATAGATAGATTCGGGATTATTCCCGACATACTTGTACTGGCAAAAGCTCTTGGCGGAGGAATGCCTCTCGGAGCTTTCATTTCATCAAAGGAGATAATGTCAGCGCTTGTAACAAATCCCCGGCTGGGACATATAACAACTTTCGGCGGGCACCCGGTGTGCTGCGCTGCAGGACTTGCTTCACTTAAAGTAATAATCAATGAAAATCTGGTTTCAAAATGCAATTCAAATTCTGATATTTTTAAACTGGAACTTAAACATCCGTTAATAAGACATGTGAGGGGAGAAGGACTGCTGCTGGCAATTCAGCTTGCTGAATCGCGGTACGTAAGGTATGCAATAAAACACGCACCGGCTTATGGCATCATTCTTGATTATTTCCTGTTCTGTGATGACGCATTCCGGATAGCTCCTCCGCTGGTAATCAGTGAAGAAGAGATTCAAAGAGCTTGCAGGCAGGTAAGATCATTACTCGATGACGCAATGAAAAACAGCGGGAAAAGATGAGACAAAAAGTAATCTGCATAATTATTTTAATCTTCTTTTCAATCCCGTTCCTGGATATAAGTGCACAACAACCGGGAACAGAGGAGATACTCGAAGACCTCTTCTCAAGGATACTCAATACAAGAAGCAATGATGAACGCATCAGGATAAACGATTCAATAAACCTGTTAATTGAAAAGTATGTTGCCTCTGAGGTAATATTCACTCATAGATTTGAAAATCTTCGCTACCTGGGACAGATCCCTTCACCCGATTCGCGTGTAAAAATTGTCACATGGAACCTTATCCTTACTGACGGTACAAACAGATATTTCTGTTATATAATAAGGAAGGAAGGGCAGGGAAGGGAGAATAAGATATACAGGCTGACGGGAGCCAATATGGACGAAGCGCCCAAAACTGATATCACTTACACGGCAGACGACTGGTACGGAGCGCTTTATTACGGTATTCAGCCTTTCAGGATCGGAAAGGAAACCTGTTATGCTGTACTTGGTCTTGACTACGGCAGCCTGCAGTTATCAAGGAAAATAATTGATGTAATGAGCTTCAGCGAAGAAGGAGACATAATCTTTGGCAGGGAATGCTTTCAAAAGGAGGATCAGCTCAGATCAAGGGTGGTGCTTGAATACTCCGCAGATGGTGTAATGACACTGAGGTTCAATGATAAGAAAACGATTATATTTGATCGCCTGGCACCGGTCAATAAGGGTCAGGGGATTAATCCTGAGTATTATGGGACTGAATTCTCATTCGATGCCTATAAATTAAAAAAAGGATTATGGCGATTTGTAAAAAACGTTGAAGTAAAGAACAGGCAATAAGTATCTTTATTACTTTTGAGAAGGATGGCAAGGACAAGGATGACATATCTGATCTGTTATGATGATCACCGGAATTTTACCGAAGATGTAAAGAAAAGATTTTCAGATACATCCAGGTACCAGGTGATATCTTTCCATGCGAAGCAGGATCTGCTGTCATATTGCAGGAAAGAATCTGAGAACAGCTCCTGCAAGGTAGCTGTCATAGGAGTGCCGGATGCCAGGGAACAGTTCGAATCTATTGATGAGCTAACCCTGGAAATAAAAAAAGCAGACCCCGGAACCGGACTGATCCTGCTTGTGCCACCCGATAAGATGGATGACCTTAAGAAAACTGTCAAATTTAATATTGATGCTTACATTCCGCGTAATGCAAACTCGATTCTCCGTATTCATAACACGGTGAAGAAGCTTTTCAGTGAACACAATATATCCATCTTCAGGAAAAAGAGGAATTTCTCACTGTATGTCCTGCTGGTATTTCTGGTTCTGTCAGCAATACTGCTCCTTGTGGCGTTTTTCAGATTCCCGGAATACTTCTGATGTATGACTATTTGTCAGTAAGATTCACTGGCACACCTTTTGAAAGTCAGGGGCGGATAATTCATGTTCAATCATAAAATAAACCAGTTATGCAAACCGGAAAAATCGGGGTAACAACTGAGAATATTTTCCCCATAATCAAGAAATTCCTTTATTCCGATCATGAGATCTTTTTGCGTGAGCTCATATCGAACTCGGTGGACGCTACACAGAAGCTGAAAGCCCTTACGGCAGCAGGCGATTTCAAGGAAGAAGCGGGTGACCTTACCATAAGGGTTTCAGTAGATAAGAAGAAAAAGACCATTAAGGTTACCGACAGCGGTATTGGTATGACACAGGAGGAGCTCGACAAATACCTTAACCAGATAGCCTTTTCAAGTGCCAACGAGTTTCTTGACAAATACAAGGATCAGGCAAATAATATAATAGGTCATTTCGGGCTTGGATTTTATTCCTCATTTATGGTATCTGACAAGGTAGAGGTAATAACACGATCATGGATAGAGGGAGCTGAACCTTTTAAATGGACCTGTGACGGAAGTCCGGAATATACGATTGAAGAGACTGAAAGAGAAGCCAGAGGGACCGACGTAATACTCCATATTGATAAGGAATCAAAAGAGTTCCTTGAAGAAAACAGGATCGAACAGCTTCTCAGGAAATACTGCAAATTCCTTCCTGTAGAGATTGCATTCGGCAAGGAAAAAGAATGGAAGGACGGCAAGTATATTGACACCGGAAAAGACAGGATAATCAACAATACCAAACCTGCATGGACACTTAAACCTGCTGAACTTAAGGACGAGGATTACCAGAAGTTCTACAGGGAACTTTATCCCTCAGGGGAAGAGCCCCTTTTCAATATCCACCTCAACGTTGATTATCCTTTCAAGCTGACCGGGATACTGTATTTTCCAAAGATCAAGAGCAATATTGAGATACAGAAAAACAAGATCCAGCTTTATTGCAACCAGGTTTTTGTCACCGACTCGGTAGAAGGCATTGTACCTGAATTTCTTACATTGCTTCATGGCGTTCTTGATTCTCCCGATATACCGCTTAACGTATCAAGGAGCTATCTTCAGAACGATGCCAATGTAAAAAAGATCTCTGGGCACATCACAAAAAAGGTTGCTGACAGGCTGAACGAGATTTTCAAAAAGAACAGAGAGGAGTTTGAGAAAAAATGGGATAGTCTCAAGCTTTTCATAGATTATGGAATGATAACTGAGGAGAAGTTCTACGAGAAAGCTTCAAAATTTGCACTTCTGAAAAATACCGGCGACAAGTATTTTACTTTCGGGGAATATGAAAATCTGATCAAAGAAAAGCAGACCGACAAGAACAAAGTCCTCGTTTATCTGTATTCTACCAACAAAACGGATCAGTATGCATACATCGACAAAGCAAAGAACAAAGGCTATGATGTGCTTCATATGGACGGGCAGCTTGATGTCCATTTGATAAATCACCTCGAAACCAGACTCAAGGAATCACGTTTTGTCAGAGTCGATTCTGATGTTATCGATAAACTGATCCAGAAGGAAGAGCCAAAAGAGTCAAAACTGACGAATGAACAAAAAGATGACCTGAGGAGTGTTTTCAGTATGAAGTCAAAATCAAAAGAGATTTATAACGTTGTATTTGAGACACTTGATGAAAATGAAGCCCCGGTTCTGATCACACAGTCAGAGTTCATGAGAAGAATGAAGGACATGTCGCAAATAGGAGGCGGAATGAACTTTTATGGTGAACTTCCTGACAGCTTTAACCTTGTTGTCAATCCTAACCATCATCTGGTATTAAAGATCTATGATAGCCTTAAAGCTGAGAAAGGTGATAGTCTTAAAGAAAATGATACCGAAAGAATGAGAGTGAAGGAAGAGGTTGACTTCATGGAGAAAGAACATAAGAATAAGAAGCCTGAAGAAGTAAGCCAGCTTGAAAAAGACGACCTTGAAAAGCTCAGAAAGGAACTGGACGCAATAGAGAAGAACAGGAATGAGATGCTCGAAGAATGGGGTTCGGGTAACAAAGTGGTAAAGCAGTTGACAGACCTTGCTCTGCTGGCAAATAATATGCTGAAGGGTGAAGAACTGAGTACTTTCGTTAAACGGAGTGTAGAACTGTTATAATAAGTTACCCGGCACCGGGTTCTCGGTTTATATCGGCAGATAAACGAAGTATTAAAAAATCTTCTTACTTTTAACTTTTAACCAGCGAACCAGTAACCAGCAACCAGTAACCAGAATATGGAACATCTTTCCGACAGAATCAAATCACTCGCCGTGTCACAGACTATGGCAATGGCTCAGAAGAGCCGTGATCTGAAGGCAAAAGGATTTGACATCATAAGCCTGAGCCTTGGTGAACCGGATTTCAATACTCCTGATTATATTAAGGAAGCTGCCAAGAAGGCCATTGACCAGAACTTTTCTAAATATCCTCCGGTGTCAGGGTATAACGATCTGAGAGAGGCAATATCAAGGAAGTTCAGGGAGGAGAATGGTATCAATTATACACCCGACCAGATAGTCGTTTCAGCAGGAGGCAAACACTCAATTATCAATGTAATACTCTCAATTGTCAATCCGGGTGATGAGGTGATACTAATGGCTCCCTTCTGGGTGAGCTACCTTGACCAGGTCATACTTGCAGGAGGAAAGCCTGTTATTGTAGAAGCGACTCTGGAAAATGATTTCAAGGTTCAGCCTGAGCAGCTTGAAGTCGTCATTACCAGGAAAACAAGGCTGATCATCTTCAATTCACCATCAAATCCGACAGGGATGGTCTATTCAAGGGAAGAGATGGAAGCAATTGCACGGATTGTTCAGAAACATGAAGGTTTATATATAATATCAGATGAGATATATGAACATATCCTGTTTAAAGGAGAACATGTGAGCATGGCTTCATTTGATTTTATCTACGACAAGGTAATAACTATAAATGGTGTCTCGAAAAGTTATGCAATGACAGGGTGGAGGATCGGCTATATAGGCGCACCATTATGGATAGCAAAAGCATGCGATAAGCTGCAGGGACAATTTACCTCCGGAGCCTGCACTATTGCGCAGAAGGCTGCGCTGGCAGCTATCAGCATGAATGACGACTCAAGGCAGAAGATGAAGGAGGCTTTCCAGCGGCGAAGGGATCTTATCTGTAAACTACTGAAGGATATCAAAGGCTTTAAGGTGAAGATCCCCCAGGGTGCATTTTACGTTATGCCTGATATCAGCTATTACCTTGGAAAATCAGATGGCGAAAAGATGATACGTACTTCTGATGACCTTTCTCTATGGCTCCTTGACAAAGCACAGGTAGCTGTCGTCGGCGGGGATGCCTTCGGAGCCCCGGGATGCATAAGGATCTCTTATGCAACGTCTGATGAATTGCTGGTTGAAGCAGTGAAAAGAATCAAGGCTGCTCTTGAGAAACTGAGGTGATCAGTACTTATTATAAGAAACAACCTCTTCCTGAGGTTTTCTCTTCTTTGTCCTGTACTCGCTCAGAGAATAGCCAAGCGTGATGATCAGCTCGACCCGCTTTTTCCCCGGTATGGCGAGGATCTTCCTTACCCCGGCCTCATCAAACCATCCGAGCATGCATGATCCAAGGCCTTCAGCCTTTGCCTGCAGGCAAATATTTTCTGAGGCTATCCCAATGTCAATCAGCGAGTAATCCTTATCCTTGATTGTTCCTCCGATTTTTGATACAACATTCGGTTTTTCCCTTACAATGACAATCATGACCGGAGCCTGATCAGTGAACTTGTTCATATTAAGGAGTTTGGCCGAAGCAGCCTCCGCAAGCTTCTTTAAAACAGCAGTATCCGTAACAACCACAAATTTCCATGGTTGTGCATTGCATGCCGAAGGCGACATCCTTCCGGCTTCAATAATCCGTTCAAGTTTCTCCTGGTCGACCGGCTTATCACTGTAACGCCGGTCACTTTGGCGGCCAGTGATCATCTCAAGCATTTTCTTCCCGTCAATCATCTGTATATTTTATAATTCAAATTTATTTTCCTGTGCGATAAATATAGCGATATTTAATATCTTTATTTTTTTTAATAAACGAAGTCAGTTCTGATTATTAACCAAAATTCAATAAAATGATTATAGCACTGGTAATTATTGGGATCATCGCAATAGTGGTCCTGTGGGCAATCTCTTTATATAACAGGTTGGTAAAGCTGAGAAATAACAGGGAGCAGGCATTTGCCGATGTGGATGTTCAGCTGAAACAAAGACACGATCTGATACCCCAGCTTGTTGAAACCGTCAGGGGTTATATGCAGCATGAGCGCAGTGTTCTTACCGAAATTACCGAAGCACGTGCCAATGCGATGAAAGCAAATACCATCAACGAAAAGATACAGGCTGAAACCAGGCTTTCAAGTGCCCTTGAAGGTCTTAAAGTATCTGTGGAAGCATACCCCGATCTTAAGGCAAGTCAGAATTTCCTTGACCTGCAGAATGAGATATCAGACATTGAGAACAAAATAGCTGCAGCCCGCCGCTTCTTCAACTCAGCTACCAAGGAGCTTAATGTTGCAACCGAAATGTTCCCCTCAAACATCATTGCCACACTCTTCAATTTCAAACGTGAACCAATGTTTGAACTTGGCGAAGAGCGCGCTGCAGTTGAACAGCCTCCACAGATCAAGTTCTGAAACTGTCGATGAAGTATTTTGGTTTACAGAGCCAGATCAGTAAGAATAATACGAATTCCGTATTGATCCTTCTGATGTTCCCTGTCGTCTTTTTTTTACTGACATGGCTGTTTTTCTTTTTCACTTCACTGGGACAGTCGCACTATTTTTCTCCCGAACAGGAAGCATATAATATCATGCCGGTGATAAACAATAAATTCCTGAGAACCATCCCGTGGGTCACAATTGGTGTAATTGTCTGGTTTACAATAGCCTGGTTCTCACATACAACAATGATAGATAAGGCTACTTCCTCAAAACCTCTTGGACGCAGTGAAAACAAAAGAGTCTATAACCTGGTGGAGAACCTTTGCATCTCCGTCGGAATGACGATGCCTAAAGTAAATATTATTGAGGATGATTCACTGAATGCTTTTGCAAGCGGGATAAATCTAAAAACATATGCGGTTTCGCTTTCAAGGGGTATCATCAACAAGCTTGATGACCAGGAGCTTGAGGCAGTTATTGCCCATGAGCTTACTCATATCAGGAACCGTGATGTGAGGTTGCTGATAATATCCATCGTGTTCGTCGGGATCTTTGCTTTTATTTCTGAGATGCTCTTCAGATCAATCCGGTTCGGGAACCTGGGAAGGGGAGACAAGAAAGGCAGCGGGGGAGCTGCAATACTCATTGCCCTTCTCCTTGCCGCAGTAGGATATCTTATAGCAACATTATTCAGGTTTGCCCTTTCGAGAAAGCGAGAATACCTTGCAGATGCAGGATCGGCGGAACTTACAAGAAATCCGCTTGCACTGGCATCAGCCCTCAGAAAAATCTCTGGTGATCCGACAATTGAAGCAGTCAGACGGAAAGATGTAGCCCAGATGTTTATTGAGAATCCACAGGCAGAACTCGATAAGAAATCATTCTCGGCAGGTTCATTGTTTGCAACCCATCCACCGATAAAGAAAAGGATAGAAATTCTCGAACAGTACTAAAAGGTGCAACGGCTCAACGGTATAGTGGCCTGTCTGGCAATCCCCTCTTGGGAGCGGTGAGGGGTGGGTATATTTTTTGATATCAACAAATGGATCATAGCGGCTCACATTTTGCATTAGGTACCGATAACATACGGCATCTGCTCTTGCAGTATGCAATACCATCGGTGATAGCCATGACGGCTTCATCGCTCTACAACATTACCGACAGTATTTTCATAGGGCATGGTGTGGGGGCGCTGGCTATTTCCGGTCTTGCAATTACATTTCCCCTGATGGCCCTCTCTGCCGCATTCGGATCACTTGTAGGCGTAGGAGCATCCACCCTGATGTCGCTGAGACTGGGGCAAAAGGACTATTATACGGCAAACAATATTCTTGGTAATGTATTTGTTCTTAACCTGATACTTGGACTGGCCTATACTTTAGTTGTACTCCTTTTCCTGGACCCAATCCTTTACTTCTTCGGAGCAAGCGAAGATACACTACCGTATGCGCATGATTTCATGGTGATAATTTCACTTGGCAATATTATTACTCATATTTATTTGGGATTGAACGCATTATTAAGGGCAACAGGCAATCCCAGGAAAGCGATGTATGCCACGATATCCACGGTTATCATAAACATAATACTTGCGCCGTTATTTATTTTCGTATTTGGGTGGGGAATAAAAGGCGCAGCCCTTGCTACGGTTCTGGCACAGACAATTTTGCTTATCTGGCAGATAAAATTCTTTAGTGATACGCGCAACTCCATTCATCTTCGGAAAGGCTCATTCAGACTCAAGCGCAAGATAGTTATTGATTCACTCTCGATTGGACTTGCACCCTTTCTCATGAACTCGGTGGCCAGCGTTATTGTCGTGATCATAAATACAAGCCTCATTAGATATGGCGGCGACCTGGCTGTCGGGGCTTACGGGATAATAAACAGAATGGCTTTTCTTTTTGTAATGGTCATCTTCGGTCTTACTCAGGGAATGCAGCCGATAGCAGGATATAACTATGGAGCAAAGCAATACGACAGGGTAAACAGCGTCCTCAGGCTGACAATAATTCTTGCAACAAGTGTTGTCTCAGTCGGCTTCATAGTCGGAGAACTTTTCCCGCGCACTGTGGCTTCAGTCTTTACGAGCGATCAGGAACTGATCGATCTCGTAGTAACCGGATTACGGATAGTGGTCATATTCTTCCCGATTGTTGGCTTTCAGATGGTTACTTCCAATTTCTTCCAGAGCATCGGGATGCCTAAAAAGGCGATCTTCATGTCACTGTCGCGCCAGGTTCTCTTCCTGCTGCCATGCCTGCTGATCCTTCCGTCATTCTTTGGTTTGAAGGGTGTGTGGTACAGTATGCCTGTGTCAGATTTTCTCGCTAGTATAATTGCGGCGTTTTTGCTTACAGCACATTACCGCAAGTCAACTGCTAAAGTGTAATCTGTGAATTTAACAGCTATCTACTCATGAATGAATACTACGTTATCAATATAGGCAGGCAGCTGGGAAGCGGCGGCCGTGAAATAGGGCAGAAGATTGCTTCTGTTCTGGGAATATCCTTTTATGACAAGGAACTGATCAGGATCGCCTCAAAAAAGAGCGGGGTCAGGGAAGAATTCTTTGAGAAAGTTGATGAAAAGAAGCGATTCAGCCTTTTCGGCGGTCTGATTGGACTGCGAAGTTCGGTGACAGATGAGGTATATTCCGACTATTACCTGAGCAATGAATCACTTTTCAAAATACAGAGTGATGTGATAAGGTCACTCGCTGATCAGGGATCATGCATTTTCGTGGGGCGGTGTGCTGACTATGTGCTCAAGGATAATCCGCGATGCCTGAACATATTTATAAGTGCAGATATTAATGACCGGATAAAACGTGTGGCGGATCTCCAGAATATCACTCCTGAAAAAGCTGAGGAACTGATCGGAAAGACTGATAAAAAGCGTTCGGGATACTATAACTATTTCAGCGGGAAGAAATGGGGTGATACCGGCTCATATCATTTATGCATCAATTCGTCGGTGCTGGGAATTGATGAAACTGCTGCTTTTATACGCCGTTTTGCTGAAAAGAAGTTTGGGCTTGAATAGATCATAAATCACATAATGGAGCCAGCTCAAATTCAATGGTAAGAAGGCTCCCTGCCCTTGAAACAACAAATTTTACTTTTTTCATTTCTTCAAAATAATCATCCTGCTCTTCATAGGCGATATCTTCAACAGGCGTTTCGTTCACGGAGATAATTTTATCATCGATCCTTAATCCTTCTTTTTCAGCAGGGCTGTTTTCGTACATGCCCGATACGATCCAGCCTCCCATTGTCTTGCACCTGTCAACATATGAAAATCCCATCCTGTCGAACTCATAGGGTTTTCTGAAAGTGTCATTGGGCTTCAGGTAGAGATCATTGTTTCTGAAATCATATATCGCATCAAACCTGTCAAGAATGTTATTGCCTAATATCCCGATATATTCTTCAGCTGCAAGGAGTCCAGCAGTGTCAAGGCTATAGGAAAGGATTACATTGGCAAGGCCAAATCCTGATATTTCCAGTGAATCTGCAGCGAAATCATAACCGGCTGATTCTCCGCCTATACCTCCATACATCGTATAATACATGACCTTCTTTCTTATTTTATCATTCAGCCCGTAATTAAATACTACAGAACTTGTTAGAGTACTGCCCGGTGATGCTGAGTCTATAAGGAAATTACCCTTAATTGTGATCGTATCACTTATTTTTAATGTTACCGGTATAAAAAAATGTGTTTCAATTTTCTTGAGATGAATACTTCTGTAATCCGAAACATCAACTGAATCAATTGATTCATGGATACATATGTATCCTTTAGTGTAGTTTATCTCTACAGCATTGTTGCTGAAATGCCTGTGGCCGAGAAGACCGTCAACATAATCGCCTCCTATAGGTTTCAGGTTCAGGACCGGTATGAAGGATGTCCTGTATTTCCCCGTTCCGATTGAAAAATCAACTGTATCCCTTATCAGGTTCAGCCTCTGATATGCATTCCCGATTCCGAATATCTTGCCCGCTGAAGAGCTCAGATAATCCATTTTATTTTCATAATAAAATGTACTATCGATGCAAAGATTGTCGAATCCGGTATCAAACAAAAAGCTGCCTGCAGCCGAATCAATCCTTAGTTTAATATGGAGATAATCAAAATATAATGCCGGTATTGCATTTGCAGGAATCCCTTTATCATTCTCTGCATTTCTATTGCCCCTGATTTTATCTGATGAACTCGTGCAGGCGAGACATAAGATGAATAATATAACCAAGGAAAATACCTGTTTCATTTTTTACTGAAAAGTCTGGGCTCTTCTCCTTTAATGAGTCTCTTAATATTCTTCCTGTGCGTTACAAGCAGCGAGACAGCAATTATTACTGAGAAAATCCTGAAGATCAGCGATGGCGTATCAAAGAAAACAAGCAATACAACAGGAAAAGCAATTCCGGCGGTCATTGAGGAAACAGAGACAATGCCGGTAATTAAGAAAACAAGTGCAAAAATTCCAAGGCAAACCAGGGATACTGCCGGATGTAGTGCAATAACAACACCGGCGGCAGTAGCCACTCCCTTGCCGCCCCTGAATCCTGCAAAAACCGGGAACATATGACCGGTGATGGCAACTAATCCGGTAAGTATCTGCAGGTTGGTAAGTGCTGCACTACCCCGGGTTGCAAGGTGAAAAAACAGCGGAAGAAGTGCAGCCAGCGAACCTTTGAGTATATCTATGGCCAGTACAGGTACTCCTGTTTTCCATCCAAGAACTCTTATGACATTTGTTGCACCTGCATTTCCACTTCCGTGATCACGTATATCAATCCCGTGGAATGCTTTCCCGACCCAGACAGATGTCGGTATTGAACCCAGTATGTAAGCGAGCAAAACCGCTATAAATAAAAGAAAGATATTCATGTTTTCATATTAAAGGTCCGTGTTCGACCAGGCTTGCAATTTCGGGATTGGATGTGAACTTGCTGAAGTTATTAATGAATTTAAGAGCGAGATCAGTTGCGGCAATGTGCCATTTTGTTCTTGATTCCCACCCATTTGCGGGATCAAGGATGCTTTCGTCCACTCCTGTAACTTTAACAGGTACGCTCAGGTCGAAAACAGGCAGATTTGTGAATTCACTCTCTTTAATTGAATCATCCAGTATGGCATTGATTATTCGCCGGGTCGACGGCAGATCTATTCTGCTGCCGGTACCGTAAGGGCCTCTGATCCATCCTGTGTTAAGGAGCCAGGCTTCTGCTCCATGGATTTTCATTTTTCGTGTTAGCTCATTGGCATATATAATAGGATCGACCATCAGGAAAGCTGCTCCAAAGCATGCTGAGAATGAAGGCACTGGTTCAATGATGCCTCTTTCTGTACCTGCCACCTTGGCTGTATAACCACTGAGAAAATAGTATTTTGTTTGTTCCTCCGTAAGCCGGCTGACCGGTGGCAAAACTCCAAAAGTGTCAGCCGAAAGAAATATCACTTTAGTCGCATGACCTGCTCTGGATACAGGCCTGACTATATTCCTGATATGATAAATAGGGTAGGAGACCCTAGTGTTTTCGGTCTTTGAATCGTCGTTGAAATCTATCGTTCCGTCAGGAAGCACTACCAGGTTTTCCAGAAGCGCATCTCTCTTTATGGCATTGTAAATATCCGGCTCATTCTCTCTGTTCAGCCTGATGCATTTTGCATAACAGCCTCCTTCGAAATTAAATATTCCGTCATCGTCCCATCCATGTTCATCATCGCCAACAAGAGCCCTTTCCGGATCAGTTGACAGAGTTGTCTTTCCTGTTCCGGAGAGTCCGAAGAATATAGCTACATCACCATTCCTTCCTACATTCGCAGAGCAATGCATTGACGCTATTCCCCTGAGCGGCAGATAGTAATTCATAACAGAAAAGATCCCTTTTTTCATCTCACCGCCATACCATGTCCCTCCAATGACAGCCATGTTCTCGGTAAGGTTGAACATCACAAAGTTCTCTGAGTTGAGACCTTGTTTCTGCCAATCGGGATTCACACCCTTTGAAGCCATCAGCACAACGAAATCTGGTTTAAAGTCTTTTAGTTCCTTAGGTTCCGGTCTGATGAACATATTCTTAACAAAATGTGCCTGCCAGGCAACTTCCATAATGAATCTCACCCTGAGCCTTGTGTTTTCATTGGCACCTGAAAAGCAGTCCATCACAAAAATTCTCTTTCCCGAAAGCTGAAGAGCAGAAATATTCTTGCAGTGCTGCCAGATCTCATTATTAATAGGCTTGTTATCAGATACTTTTGCCTTGTCTGACTTCCACCAGATTGTATCCTTTGTCTTTTCATCCAGGACTACATATTTATCCTTTGGCGAACGTCCGGTAAATATACCGGTATCGACCGAAACAGCTCCTGTCCTGGTTATGAAGCCTCTTTCGGGCTTATCCAGACCTGGTTTTGTCTCTTCTGCAAAAAGAAGATTATAATCAGGATTGTAGATTATTTCTGCTACATTGTGAATACCGTATTCGGATAAATCTTTCGGGGTGATCATCAGGTTGTTGAATGTGAAATATTAGGCTTTGCAAAGTAAATAAAATATTTATTCGCAGCTTTTATTTTGATAGGGTTTCTTATTTCACAACGGTCTTTATAATGTCAAAGGTAGTTCTCTTACCATACGATCAGGTTAGTTTGCAGCCATGCAAAAGAAAAGAGGCTGCTCCCGGGGCCGGGGGCAGCCTCTTCGTTATTGTATACAGTTAAATTATTTGCCGTATTTAATTGATGCCTGCGCTGATGCCAATTTTGCAATAGGCACCCTGAACGGAGAACAACTGACATATGTGAGTCCGTTCTTGAAGCAGAACTCGACAGACGCAGGATCACCGCCCTGTTCACCGCAGATACCTATTTTCAGGTCAGGTCTTGTAGCCCTTCCTTTCTGAACTGACATGGTTATCAGCTGGCCGACGCCATCCTGGTCAATAGTCTGGAACGGATCAGCTGCCAGCATCTTCTGGTCAAGATAATCATTCATGAATCCTCCGATATCATCACGGCTGAATCCAAATGTCATTTGCGAAAGGTCGTTGGTCCCGAATGAGAAGAACTCGGCGCTTTTTGCCATACGGTCAGCGAGAAGTGCAGCGCGTGGTATCTCGATCATTGTGCCATATTTGTAATCTATCTTGTTGACTCCGAATTTATTGCATACTTCAGCATAAACCTTGTCAACAACTTTTTTAGTTACGTCGAGCTCAGAAACATCGCAAGTAACCGGGACCATCAGTTCAGGATGAGGTTTCTTACCTTCCTTAATGAGTTCCATTGTTGCCTCAAACATAGCCCTGACCTGCATTTCAGTTACTTCAGGATAAGTAATGCCAAGACGTACACCCCTGTGACCCATCATCGGATTTGATTCATGGAGAGCTTCACCTCTTTTTGCAATATCTTCTTTCCTGATGCCAAGAGCTTTTGCAAGCTCTTCCTGCTTCTCTGCACCCTGCGGAACGAATTCATGAAGCGGCGGATCAAGAAGCCTGAAAGTTACAGGCAGTCCGTCCATTGCTTCAAGAGTAGCTTTCATATCCTTTTTGACAAAACTGAATAGTTCATCAAGAGCCTTGCGGCGTTCAGCTTCATTTGCGCTTAGGATCATCTTGCGGAGGAGGAAGAGAGGCTGTTCGGAACCTTTGCCATAGAACATATGTTCTGTTCGGAATAGTCCGATACCTTCTGCTCCGAAGTCACGTGCCACTTTTGCATCTGAAGGGGTGTCGGCATTTGTGCGAACTCCCATTTTGCGGTGCCTGTCAACAAGTGTCATGAACTCCTTGAACCTTGGATTCTCAGTAGCATCCATCAGTGCTATTGCACCGGTATAAACATTGCCTTTTGTTCCGTTAAGAGTAAGAATATCACCTTCCTTAATAACTATACTTGATCCGGCTACTTTAGCGGTTTTGGTGGCTGCCTCAACATGGAGCCCGCCTGCACCTACAATACAGCATTTTCCCCATCCGCGTGCAA
>CAZGGZ010000065.1:0-15640 GCA_964525415.1 uncultured Rikenellaceae bacterium
AATGAACCACCCTGAAGCCTTCAAGGCTGTGGTGGATAAAGTGAAATAAGATTATCTCACCCTCATCAGAAATCTGTTAAACCGGATCTTCTTCAATCCTTTGGCTTCCTTGTCGATTGAAAGCCAGATGAATTTGGGTTTGCCAATAATATGATCTTCAGGCACAAATCCCCAGTATCTCGAGTCTGCTGAATTATGGCGGTTATCTCCCATCACGAAATAATAATCCATTTTGAAGGTATAGCTGTCCGCCGGCTTGCCATTAATATATATGGTATTGTCATCGACCTTTAAGTCATTCTCTTCATAAACATCAATAAGGTGTTCATATAAAAAGAGACTGGTTCTGGTTAAGGGGACTGTTGCTCCCTTGACCGGGATCCACAGAGGTCCGTAGTTGTCTTCATTCCATTTTAGGGAAGGATCATACGGGAACATCCTGGGGTCATATATCCCCTCCTGTGCATAAAGAGGATAAACATCCTTTACATTTACAAATTTTGAGATTGCCTCAACATTCTGTTTTGTAAGAGGAAGGATATATGCTGATCCGGAAACTCCCTGATCGGATTTAGCAATTTTAAGTCTTTCAAAGGCTTTCGGATTTATGGTGGTGCCATTTGTCACAACGCTGTAAGTTGTCTGCTGTCCATCGCTTTCCGGAGCAGGATCGCCATTCACGTAAAGCACTCCTGCCCTGACAGATATCGTATCTCCGGGAAGTCCCACACATCTTTTGACATAGTTGTCCCTTCTGTCCACCGGCCTGTAAATAATCTCAAACCTTTCCCACAGCTCTTTCCTTGCAACAGGAATATAATCGCTTAACGGTCTCTGCTTCAGGGTGACATAATTATCCCTTGCCTGCATATCCCTGGCGTTCCTCCTTATTATCTCATAATAGCTTACAGCCTGCTCCTCAAGGACAACAGTATCGCCCTCCGGGAAATTGAAGACAACAGGATCAAACCGTTTTACCTTACCGGATCCGGCAAGACGCTTATAAGGCCATTGCACAAGGTTTGACCACGACCTGGTCTTGATTATCGGTAAAGTATGCTGTGTGAACGGAAAAGCGATGGGTGTATTCGGCATCCTCGGTCCGTAAGCCAGCTTGCTTACAAAAAGATGATCCCCTATAAGCAGCGATTTCTCCATTGATGGAGTTGGAATACGGTAATTCTGAAAAAGGAAAATATTTATCAGGGTCACTGCTATCACGGCAAAGATAAGAGCATCGAGCCATTCAATGAAAGAGCTGTTGTTCCCGTCTCTCCTCTTCCAGAATGTCCAGTTTACTTTCTCTGTGATGTATATGTCGAATATTATCGGCAGACCAAGTAAAAGCCAGTAATTGCCTATCCACACCACCACAAGAATATAAATGACGGCTGCTATTGCAAAACTTATATGTTTTTTTGAAATCCTGGGGATCATGATTATGGTTTTTTTTGAAGGGGTAAAAGTAAATAAATAAATCAGAATCCCAGTACATCGTTCATTGTGAAAACACCTTTTCTGTTACTGATGAATTCCGCTGCAATGACAGCGCCGAGAGCAAATCCTTTTCTGTTTTTGGCTTCATGCCTGATGCTTATATTGTCAACCAACGAGTCCCACAATACCGTATGCGTGCCCGGAACAACACCTTCACGAACAGAGCGGACTGGTATTAAATTGTCTTCCTTCCCGGTTTCAAAACACCATCCCTTATAACCCGGATGCTGTTTTTTGATGCCTTCAGCCAGGGAAATTGCCGTTCCGCTCGGTGCATCAAGCTTTTTGGCATGATGGATCTCTTCGATGGATACGGAATAATCATTATAACGTGCCATCTGCTTTGACAGCTCAGCATTAAGCCTGAAAAGAAGGTTGACACCTATGCTGAAATTCGAAGACTGAATGAATGATGTCCTTCTCTGTTTACATATCTCAGCGGCTTTGTCATAATCCTGAAGCCATCCTGTTGTCCCGCTGACAACCGGTATCTTCATGCCAAGACACTTTGAAATATTTTCAAACGCAGAATGGGGAGAGGAAAATTCGATAGCGACGTCAATGTCCTTCATATTTTCCTTTTTCAGATCACCTGGATTGTCGATGTCGATAATCAGTTTTATGACGTGTCCCCTGGCAACTGCTATCTCTTCAATTTCGTGGCCCATCCGGCCATACCCTATGAGTGCTATGTTCATTGCTATGGTTTTCTGCTAATTTATCTCTTTTAATACATGAGCCATCCTAATTAACTCATAAAATTCTTAACAATACGTTAAATTACTTTGTGAAACTTTGTGTCCTGGTGCCTTGGTGGCAAGAAATAATATGCTACAAAGACTCCAGGTCACAAAGGAACACCAGGAAGTAACCAAATAGAAAAATGATTAACTTCCAAAAAAAATATTGATCTATGAAATACTTATTTATTTTATTATCACTAATATACACTATTATGTCAGCTTCATGCAGCTTGCAGGGGAAAGCCGACCTGGTTATAATTAACGGAAAGGTTCTTACAATCGACAGTGAAAATCCGTCAGCGGAGGCAATTGCCGTAAAAGGAGAAACGATCCTTGCTGTCGGATCAACGAAGAAAATTTCACGAATGATAGAGGAAGGAGCCACTGAAGTGATCGACGCCGGCGGGAGGCTTGTAATCCCCGGCTTCAACGATGCCCATGTCCACTTCGGTCCGCTCGATCCTGATTTCATTGAGCTCCGCTATACTACTGATCCCTCGGTGATCACCGAAAAAGTGAAAGCCCAGGCAGCAAAGTCAAAACCCGGTGAGCTGATACGCGGCGGACACTGGGTGCATGAGCAGTTTGCTGATAAGAAATGGCCATCAAAAGAGCTCATCGACAAGGTCTCTCCAAATAATCCGGTAATGCTCAACCGGGCCGACGGCCATTCGGTCCTTGTTAATAGTTATGTCTTAAAACAATCAGGCATTACCAAAAACACACCAGATCCTTTCGGAGGAGAGATACAGAAAGATCCTGTCACCGGCGAACCAACAGGTATTCTTAAGGATGCGGCTATGGATCTGATAAAAACAGGTGATACAAAGAGTGAACTGAGCACCGAAGAACAGAAGGAGAAAGAATGGCTGGGCTATCTGCTTGCAATGAAGGAAGCTCGTGAATATGGAGTGACAAGCATCCAGAATGCAGGATGGGGCGATTTCAATGCTTACGTGAAGATGCAGAAGCAAGGTGAACTTACAAGCAGGATCGACATAGGCGCTCCATTGACAGGAGATACATCCCGGCTTAAGGAATACACTGACATCAGGAAGAAATATCCGGGAGACGGGAACTGGATAAGGTTCGGATACCTGAAAGGTTTTGCTGACGGATCAATAGGCTCCTCAACAGCCCTGATGTTTGAACCCTATGCTGATAATCCGGCTTCCTCCGGCCTTGCAATGTGGTCTTATGAAGATCTTGAAAAAATGGTTCTGGCAGCCGATAAAATGGGTTTCCAGATCGGAGTTCATGCAATAGGTGATAAAGCGAACAACTGGATACTGAACGCATTTGAGAAAGCAATTGAGGTTAATGGAAAGCGCGACAGCCGTCATCGTGATGAGCATACTCAAACTGTACAATTATCAGATATTCCGAGGTTTGAACAACTTGGGGTGATTCCGTCAATGCAACCTACCCACTGCATATCAGACAAGCTGTTCTATGAAAAAAGGGTGGGATACGAAAGATGCAAAGGAACATATGCATGGAGAAGCCTGGTTAATGCAGGCTCAACACTTGCTTTCGGGACCGACTACCAGGTGGAACCTCTTAATCCCATGGAAGGTCTTTATGCTGCAGTTTCAAGGAAAGACCGTCTTGGAGAGGAAGGAGAAGGATGGTTCCCTGAACAAAAGCTGTCCATGGAAGAAGCAATAAAGTATTATACTCTCGGATCTGCATATGCACAGTTCATGGATGGCAGGAAAGGAATGATCAGGTCAGGATATCTTGCTGATATAGTGATTGTTGATAAGGACCTTCTGACTATTCCGGAATCGGAGATCATGAAGACGAAAGTCGATTATACGATTGCCGGCGGGAAGGTGGTGTATAAGTCAGGTAAGTGATTCCAGTATCCGCATCGCTTCCTCCCGATTACTGCCGCAGAACTCGGGCTCAGCCTTGAAATCGGAACACACCTTTGGCCTCAGGGGATTACCCCAGAGAGCACATTTGTAATCATCAAGCAGGTGGATGCATCTCACTCCTGCCGGTTTGCCACCGGGCATTCCGGGGATCGGAGTTGAAATCGAAATAGCTAAACAACATGCACCACAATCAGGTCGGCATTCCATAGGCGATTTGAGATAGACGATATGCGATTTATTCAAAATAAAATTAACTAATTTTGACAACATGAGAATCGATATACTTACAGTTTGTCCCGAATTGCTGGAAAGCCCTCTAAACTATTCAATTGTGATGAGAGCCAGGGAGAAAGGGCTTGTCGAAATAAACGTTGTCAACCTGCACGATTTTGCAAATGATAAATACAAAAGTGTAGATGATTATGCATTCGGCGGTGGCGCTGGTATGGTGATGATGATCGAGCCTGTTTACAAGGCAATTGAAAAACTGAAGGGCGAAAGAAAATATGATGAAATAATCTACACATCACCAGACGGGGAAAAACTCACTCAGAAAACTGCTAACAGCCTGTCACTTCTCAATAACATAATAATTCTCGCCGGGCATTATAAAGGTATTGATCAGAGGATAAGGGAACATCTGGTAACCAGGGAGATATCGATAGGTGATTATGTTTTATCAGGAGGAGAAATACCGGCTGCCATCATCTGTGATGCAATTGTCCGGCTGATCCCCGGAGCAATTTCAGATGAACAATCTGCTCTCTCCGATTCCTTCCAGGACGATCTCCTTGCTCCTCCCGTTTATACACGTCCGGCTGATTTCAGGGGCTGGAAAGTGCCGGATGTTCTTCTTTCAGGCCATGCTGCGGAGATTGAGAAGTGGAGGCATGAACAGGCTGAAGATAGGACTAAAAGGCTGAGGCCGGATCTGCTTGAATAGGAACAGGGCAAATGAAGGGAAGGAGCGCGAGAGGGCGAGAGTGGGTGATGGAGCGAATATCACAACCACAAGCGTTGTCTTCAGATGATCTGTCTGCTGCTGTTCTTTAGTTGCTTCTACCAGCATGCCTGCCAGGCTGAGCCGTCAAAGACCATAAGCTTATGTGCAGATGAATCGTAATAGACATCACCTTCGGCAGGAGTTCCGGGAGCAGAACCTGGTGTCAGATTCAGAAGATCCCTTATAGTAACTTTAGCATTCAGCTTAAGCTTATCATTGTCAAACTCACCGTAGATCAGCGCATTAGCATGATCACCTCCACTATTTTCAATATAAAGCCTGTTTGAGGAGGATTCATTTGCACCTGCGTTATGACCTATGAAAATATTACCGGCACCGTCAATATTATTCAATCCTGCCAGTCTTCCCAGAAATACGTTTTTATCGCCTGAAGCATGATTATACCCGGCAGCAGACCCCACAAAAGTGTTTTCAGAACCTGACGAATTATTTAATCCGGCAAGGCGTCCCAGAAAAATGTTACTGCTACCAGAAAGGTTCATATAACCGGCAGCATAACCGCTGAACAAATTGTTACTGCCATTATTATTCCTGGCTCCTGTGTAATTTCCAATAAATGTATTGCCTGATCCTGTGTTTACATAGCCAGCTGAATCACCTAAGAAAAAATTGGTTGAGCCATTCATCACGCGGAGCTCACCTTTGATCACCACTTTAGCGTTGAACTGAAGATAATCATTATCAAACTCACCATAGATTAAAGCTCCTGTGCTGTCGACTGAAGAATTTTCTATATATAACTTCTCCGATCCGGCCTCGTGATAACCGGCAGCCTGACCTATAAATATGTTTAAGTCTCCATTTGAACTCAGACCTGCGCCATCGCCGATAAAGACATTACCATTACCGGTGCTGTTATTCTCTCCTGCATTATTGCCCAGAAATGTATTAGCTCTTCCGGTAGTATTATAGAAACCGCTGTATGCACCAAAAAAAGCGTTCATTTCTCCTGATGAATTATAATGTGCAGATTCATGGCCGACAAATGTGTTATTATCACCAGTGGTATTTTCATAACCGGTTCTGTTTCCGAGGAAAACATTGCCCGCTCCCCCATTACTATTATAACCACTTTCATTACCTATATATATATTTGAGTATGTGGTATCACTGTTTAATCCGGCAAACTGTCCGATAAAAATATTATCAGAACCTGATGAATTGAAATAACCGGCTGCTCTGCCTATAATTATGTTACTCGATCCTGTGGTGGTATTCATGCCTGCTGAGTTCCCGATAATAACATTTGCAATACCTGTAGTATTATTTGCTCCGGCAACTGCTCCGATAAATATATTCCTGTTTCCGGTTGTAGTTTCATATCCGGTATAGTCGCCCAGGTAAATATTCTGGAAACCACTTGTACTCTTTAGTCCTGATTCATTTCCAATATATACATTCAGTCTGCCGGAAATATTGTTAAATCCTGCAGAGTCACCGATAAATATATTCCTGTTACCTGAAATGTTTGAGTATCCTGAATAATAACCTATGAATGTATTCAATATGCCAGTGGTATTTGAGTAGCCTGCCTTATATCCCATGAATGAGTTATAGGTGCCTGTTGTGTTTGAATAACCTGCCTCATGACCGATAAAGTAGTTGCGCGGATTCATCTGGAAGAAATGTGTGGGTTCTGATTTTACAGTTCCGAAACCTCCTATTGCAAAACCACCCTTAACCGCTTTCCCCGATTCATTAACATAAATTCTGGTACTGTCGCGGGTTACACGAAGGTATTCTTCATCAGGAGACTTGACCGTTCCGTATCCCCCAATTGCAAATCCTCCCTTTACCGCTTTTTCAGTATCTGATCCGATATATGCTCTAATACTGTCGGCACTGACAAAAAGGTATTTCCTGGATTCCTCTTTTTCAGTTCCGAAACCTCCTATGGCAAATCCGCCTTTCGGACCTTTGGCACCATCATCGACATAGATCCTCACACCCTCATTATAGACAGCAAAGATTATCTGGCCATCCTTGTTTTTAACTTCAAATAGAGCTTCATCCGGCAAAGCTGTTTCCCCGGCAATAGCCAGTTTACTTACTGTACCATCGATTTCACCTGCCGCCATTGAATATGGAACTGACCAGAGCCTTGCCGATCCCATGCCATGCCATGAAGACTGGTAATATATCTGAGTTCTCAGGTATAATGGTCCTGTGCTCCAGTCAATGTCAGTAAATGCATTTGCTGATCCCGATTCTTTTGTCCCGGTTCCGACAACCAGATTAAAGACACCGTATACGTTGGTCCTGACTGAGGAATGTATTTCCTCCCATACGATTACAGGAGTGAGTGTATCGGAAAGTATCCCCATTTTCACCCGGATGGTTGTGTTCATTACCGGGGCTCCGGCACTGTTATGGGCTACTGCCTGGTAATTGAATCCCTGCGGGATCTGGCTCAGGGCGCAGGGCTCAGGGCTCAGAGCAAGAAATGACAAGATACAAAAGACATAATGCAGAGGGGAGAGTTTTGTTTTCATGACTAAATGGTATTATGGTACGACGGTATGACGGTGTGACGGTATAACGGTGTGACGGTAACTCATCACTGATAATATGTTTAGAATAAAAGATATAAGTTACAACAAATTATAAGGCGAGTCAAGTTTTTTTGATGAATAACAGGCGTCAGGCGATAAACAAATAAACCATTCTACCACTATACCACTATACCATTTCACCTTTGTACCATCACACCTTTGTGCCATTGCGCCGTTGCGCCGCTGTGCCGTCATTTGGAAATTCCAAAAACCTTTATTAAACTTGTGACTTATATTTCATATTTCATAACTAATTAATAATCAACAACATGAAGACGCGGGATTATATAAAGCGGGAAGATAAGTATGGCGCACACAATTACCATCCTCTTCCTGTAGTTCTTGAGAGAGGCAAAGGTCCGTTTGTATGGGATGTTGAGGGAAAAAGGTACTTTGATTTCCTGTCAGCCTATTCGGCTGTCAACCAGGGTCATTGTCATCCCAAAATTATCAGGGCTCTGACCGGCCAGGCACAGAGGCTCACTCTCACTTCAAGAGCATTTTATAATGCTGTTCTCGGCGAATATGAGGAGTATATAACAAAATATTTCGGGTACGATAAGGTTCTCCCTATGAATTCCGGCGCTGAAGCAGATGAAACTGCACTCAAACTCTGCCGTAAATGGGCGTACAATAAAAAAGGTATAAAGAAAGATAAGGCAAAGATCATCTGCTGTGAAGGCAATTTCCATGGCCGCACCATAACAATAGTATCGATGTCAACCGATCAGGATGCAAGGAACGATTACGGACCTTTTACGCCTGGATTTATAATTATTCCATATAATGATATCAAGGCACTCGAGAAAGCGCTGAGAGATCCTGATGTAGCAGGATTCCTCGTTGAACCGATCCAGGGAGAAGCCGGAGTATATGTTCCTGATGATGGTTATCTGAAAAAATCATATGACCTCTGCAAGAAACACAATGTGCTGTTCATAGCTGATGAGGTTCAGACAGGTCTTGCTCGTACAGGCAAACTGCTTGCCTGCGATCATGAAGGTGTTCGTCCTGACATACTGATCCTCGGGAAAGCTCTTTCGGGAGGCGTAATGCCAATTTCAGTTGTGCTTGCTGATGATGAAATAATGCTTACGATAAAACCTGGTGAACATGGTTCCACTTTCGGCGGCAATGCGCTGTCCGGCAAAGTTGCCATAGCAGCGCTCAAAGTAATCAAGGATGAGAAGCTTTCTGAAAATGCAGAACGTCTCGGCAAAATATTCCGTAAGGAGCTAAGCAGTATTAAATCAGATATGATACAGCTTGTCCGCGGCAAAGGCCTTCTGAATGCTGTTGTCATAAAGCCTAAAAAAGGCAAGACAGCATGGGATGTTTGCCTGGCAATGAAAGACAAAGGTCTCATTGCAAAACCGACGCATGAACATATTATAAGGTTCGCTCCTCCCCTGGTAATTACTGAAAAACAGCTCAGGGAGGCAATAGGACTGATAAAAGAGGCGTTTAAATTGTTTGAATAAAATCGGGAACTTGGTGCTCGGTGCTGGGTGCTGGGTGCTGGGTGCTAGGTGCTAGGTTGATCATTAAAAGACCGAGGACCCAGAACCGAGGACCGAGGAACAATATGAACTAAGTACATGCAATGAAAAAAACTCTTCTCTGGATTCTGGCATTTGTTATCACCCTGGCTGCTGCCTATTACCAGAGGAAGACCGGTCCTACCTATCCGAAAAGTGTAAATATTACACTTAATGATTCGGTGTATCAGCTAAAGCTGGTACGCAGCATAGGGCTTGATGAGAGGCCGGAGGTAAAGCTTCATTTAAATGACACATCGGTTAAAGCTGTTCTTTATTATAAAAGGCTTAAGACATCTGATGAATATCAGAGGACTGAATTCACATATAAAGTGTATCCGATACACTCATTCGTAATGAATAATATCTTCAAAATGAATGAGGAAATAGGACTCTTTGCTGATATTCCGCCCCAGCCTCCTGCCGGAAAACTCCAGTACTATGTTGAAATAACTGATGAAAAAGGGACTCTGACGATTATGAAGGAATCCCCGGTCGTGATACGGTTCAAGGGCAGTGTGCCCGGATACATCCTGGTTCCCCATATTTTAATAATGTTCATTGCAATGCTCTTATCAACTGCAACAGGCTTGATGAGCATCTTTAAAATTCACGAATACAGGAAAGCCGGCATCTGGACGCTTGCGCTGCTCACAGCCGGAGGAATGATCCTCGGACCTGTTGTACAGAAATTCGCATTCGGGGAATTGTGGACAGGTGTTCCTTTCGGATGGGATCTCACTGATAACAAGACGCTTATAACATTCCTTTTATGGCTCCTGGCAGTTTTGATGAATCGTAAAAGAGAGAGACCATTGTATGCAATACTTGCAGCAGTGGTACTTCTGCTTGTATATTCAATCCCCCACAGTCTCTTTGGATCGGAGCTCGATTATAGCAGCGGTCAGGTCATCCAGGGTGCACTCCTCACTTTTTTTATGATAAAGGAAAAAAATTCTTAAATTGAGTGCATCATAATTAAAATACCCACGTCTTTTGTTCAGAAAACTGATAGAAAAGAAACGTGGGTGCAGCATCTAATATCAAACCTAGTCTTTATTACATAAGGATGGCAAAAGTAGAAGCGGCATTCAGAAACCTGCACCAGGATCTTCTGGACGGGTGCAAGGTCGGCGACCAGAAGGCACAGTTTCAGATCTACAAGTTATACTACAAAGCGATGTATAACACGAGTCTGAGGATAGTAAACGACACGATGGAAGCCGAAGATATAATGCAGGAATCGTTCCTGTCGGCCTTTGAAAAAATTGATACTTACTCAGGAACGGTGAGCTTCGGGGCCTGGCTGAAAAAAATAGTGATAAACAGGTCACTTGATGCTCTGGGAAAAAGAAAAGCGGTCTTTGAAGATATTGAGTCTCATGTCGGGATAAGGGATGAAAGCCCTGAAGAAGAGGTCCGTTACCAGGAAATGGACGTAAAGGTAGAAGAGGTAAAGGAAGCTATCGAAAGACTTCCGGACGGTTACAGGATTATTCTTTCACTTTATCTTCTTGAAGGCTATGATCATGATGAAATTGCGGAAATAATGGGAATATCAAGCAGTACATCACGATCACAGCTCTCAAGAGCAAAACAGAAACTCATAGGTGAATTAGGAATGAAATGAAAATTTAAGGGAATGAAAACTATAGAAGAAATAATCAGGAGCAACAAGGACTTCTTTGAAGACGTAGAGCCTTCAGAAGGTCACTTAGAACGGTTTGAAAGGAAGCTGGAAGCAAGATTCGGGACAATAACTGCCGTCAAGCGCAGCATCGTTCCTTACCTGCTTAAGGCTGCAGTTGTCACACTGCTGGTCACGCTCTCCTCGCTGTGGACATGGGATCATTTTATCAGGCCCGACAGCAAAAGGATGTCGCTTGGTGATGTCTCCCCGGAATACAGGGAGGTTGAAAATTACTATATCCACCAGGTAAGTTATATGGAGGATCAGATCAGCGATGTTGATTTTGTCAGCGATAAGGAACACAATGACATGCTGATGAACGAACTGGAAAGCATGGATTCTGTTTATGTTCAGCTTCAGAAAGAGCTCAAAGCCAATCCCAACGATGAGAGGATCATAAATGCCATGATCGAGCACTACCAGACAAAGCTGGAAGTAATGTCCTTCATTGTCAATCAGTTGAAAGCCTTAAGGAATGAAAATATAAATACCACAGAAAATGAAAAAGTCAGTATATAAACCAGGAACACTCCTTTTAGCCGGACTATTCCTCCTTGCAACCGGACTATCGGGACAGGAAGAGGTAAGCAAGGAGTATCACAAGGACTACACAGCCAGAAAAGGTGTAACTCTTGATCTGAGTAACAGGTACGGCAATATCATTGTCGAGACCTCGGAAAGCGATCAGGTAGTGATTGATGTGAAGGTAACCGTCAGATATCCAAGCAGGGAGAGGGCAGAAAAACTGCTGGAATACATTGATGTCCAGTTTGAAGAAACTCCTGAAATGATCTCAGCTCAGACGGTCATAGATGATAAATTCACTTTTACAGGCTGGAGCGGTGAGTCAAGGAAATTCATGATCAATTATAATGTAAAGATGCCTGTATGGATGGATCTCAACCTTGCCAACAAGTACGGCAACACCGAACTGGATGATCTTACGGGAGTGGTTAATCTTACAATAAAATATGGCAACCTGACAGCTTCAAAGCTGACAAGGGGCAATGAGAAACCTCTGAACAGGCTTGACCTTGCGTACGGCAAAGGCTCAATAGAAGAAGCCGGCTGGATGGACCTGGTGATAAGGTATTGCGGGAACCTGACCATCACAAAGAGTCAGGCACTCCTCCTGGACAGCAAATACTCCAAGCTTGTTTTCGGTACGGCAAGCTCAATTGTCGCAGAAACAAGATATGACAATATAAGGATAGAAAGCATCAATAACCTGATACTTGACACAGGGTATGCTGATATCAATATCGGTACTCTCACCAGGAAATTCAAATTTGACGGAAGCTACAGCTCCCTCAACGTGGAACGGGTGCCTGCCGGATTTGAATCAATTGAGCTGAATGCCCGCTATACAGGCGTCAGAGTAGGTATCGATGAAGGTGCAAGCTACAGTCTTGAAGGGAAAGTCTCGTACGGCGGACTGAAATTCAATGAGGAAAACTTCAGCTACAAGAGGAGGATCATTGAGAACAACTCAACTGAAGTATCGGGTACTATCGGAAAAGATGAATCACCGGCTTCAACGGTTAAGGTACAGGCTTCATACGGAACTGTGAAACTATATTAACCGGCTGCCGGCTACCGGCGACCGGCGAGCGGCTACCGGCTGTATTTGTTATAAGCTTCTGGCTTTGATTAGTTTGGATAACATTGCAGATATTTTATCACATTGATCGATAAGTTGATCACTGATCTGTTTTTCAATATAGCCAATTTCATTGGCAATAATCAATTGTGTCATAAGCTCAGCTGCAGAACCCTTGGCAATATAAAAATGCCGGACAGCCTGCTTGTCTGAGCCTAATTCATCCCCTTCAGCAATGTTACTTGCAATACTTACTGAAGCTCTTTGTATCTGGTCCTTCAATCCAAAATCCTTCGAAAAGATTCTAGAATCCGTCAGATGATAGATATTAACAGCGATTTCTTTGGCGGTTTGCCAAACCCTGAGTTCTTGAAACTTAGCCATAATGCAGCGATCTTAAATTATTATTTTAGCACACAAGTAAAGATAGTATTTTTTTCTTATTTTTCTCCGGTCACCGGTTGCCGGTCGCCGGTTGCCGGATTAAAAATCCATTTCAACTACCGTGATTCCCGATCCTCCTAATTCGATATGTTCGTCACGGAACGATCTGACAACATCAACAGTAGCGAGGTACTCCCTTACAAGCTGCCGAAGGATACCGTTACCTTTGCCGTGAAGGATCCTCAGGCTCCTGTACTGAACCATCAGCGCATTGTCAATCAGGTCCTGGACACGACTGATCGCCTCCTCTCCCCTCACTCCCCGGATATCTATCTCAGGTTTGAAATTCAGCTTGCGTATGTAAATGGAAGGATCTGTTTCAGGCACCTGGCCCGATTTCAGGCTCTTCTTCAGCTCCGCCCTGCTGATCCTCTCTATCCTTTCTGCTGAAACCCGGAACCTGAAAGAACCTGATTCGACAAGCACCATATTGCCTTTTATTTCAATCACCTCTCCTGCAGCCATTGTGTCAGTCATCCTAACTGCATCGCCAACTTTAAGCGGTTTCTCCTTTTTCAGAGGTTCTTCAGCTTTCACCGCTTTTCCCCGTGATTTGAATCTATTTGCCTTTTCCGCCAGAACAGAGATCTTTTTTTCCGTTTCAGACTCATGCGGTCCGGCTCCTTCAACTACACTTTCTTTAAACTCTTCAAGCTGTTTGCGGATATCCTTCGTTCTCTCCTTTTCTGCCTGCGATTCTTTTATCTGGCGGATAGTATTCTCTATCACCCGGTTTGATTCCTTCAGAAGCTCCTGTGCTTCATCCTTTGCCTTTGAAATTATCTCCTTCCTCAATGACTTCGCACCTGACAGCTCTTTTTCATATTCCTCAATCAGTTCCTCAAGGCGCTTTTCATGATGCCTTATGTTCTGTCTCTTTGTTTCCCAGTATCGTTTGTCGCGGGCGATATCCTTCAGATGACTGTCATATTTTATGTTCTTCACACCGGCTTTTTCCGAAGCTGTATTCAGGATATCTTCAGGCAAACCTATCTTCCTGGCAATTTCAAAAGCGAATGAGCTGCCCGGCTTGCCTATGTAGAGCTGAAACAGGGGCTGCATAAGATGGTTATCAAAAGCCATAGCCCCGTTTATGATCCCATCAGTCAGCGAGGCAAAATGCTTCAGGTTGGTATAGTGTGTTGTCAGGACTCCGAAAACTTTCTTTCTGTTCAGTTCGCCGAGTATTGCCTCTGCTATTGATCCTCCGAGCATAGGTTCGGTCCCTGTACCGAATTCATCAATGAGAATCAGGCTTTTTTCAGAGCCGCTTCTAAGGAAATATTTCATGCTTATCAGGTGCGAGCTGTATGTACTAAGGTCATTTTCAATACTTTGCTCATCGCCTATATCAATCAGTATATCTTTGAATATCCCTGTTTCCGAACCTTCCTCCATCGGGACTGTAATCCCGCACTGAACCATATACTGGAGTAGTCCGACTGTTTTCAGGCAGACTGATTTACCTCCGGCGTTAGGGCCGGAGATGACAAGTATCCTGTTCTTTTCATTGAGTTCAATATCAAGCGGCACCACTCTCCTTCCCGAAAGCCTCTCAAACGCGATCTTCAGCAGAGGATGGACAGCCTTTTTCCACAGTATCATGGGCCTGCCGGACAATACGGGCACAATCGAACTGTGATGGTTGCCGAGAAGTGCTTTTGCCCTGAGAAAATCAATTTCGCCCAGGAAGTCGTTTGATTCAAGGAGATCGTCAATATATGGTCTTATGTTATCAGCAAATGCTGTTAATATTTTAACAATCTCCCTTTTCTCCTCGTATTCAAGCTCAACAATGTTATTGTTTATTTCGACAATATCCTCAGGTTCAATGAATACTGTTTTACCGCTGGCCGACTGGTCGTGGATCAGCCCTTTTATCCTCCTTTTGTCATAGGTGCTTACAGGTATTACCCCCCTCCCGTTCCTCACAGAAGCGACTGTATCGGAATCAATTATCCCGTCTGCCTGGGCCTGCTTCAGAATTGCATTCAGACGTTTGGATACCTGGATCGTTTTTGAAGCGATTTCCGATCTTATTTCTTTCAGACGCTGGGATGCATTATCCCTGATTGCTCCGTGCCTGTCAATTATCCTATCGATTGAATCGAGGACATAAGGATAAGTTTTCACCGAGCCGCACATTTTCTTCAGTGCAGGATATTTTGCCTCTTCCCTGTTCCTGAAGAAGTTAAGGATTGACTTCACTGTTTCGAGCGAACGCTTGAGGTCGAACAGTTCGCGCACTTCGGGAAACGTACCTTCTATCCTTATCTTATTAAGACAATCCGAGAAGCCATAGTAATTATCTGACGGAAAGTTCTCCTCGAACTTCAGAAGCTGCTGGAATTCGGATGTCAGCGAAAGTTGTTCCTTAATAATATCATAATTATCCGAAACCCTTATCTCTTCGACCTTTTCAACGCCCATCGGGCTCAGGCATTTCTCCTTCAGTAGTTCCCTTATCCGGTCAAAGCCGATCTTGGTTTCAAAGTTTTCGGGGTAGATCATAATCGAGTTGCTGGTTGCTGGTTGCTGGTTACTTGTTACTGGTTAGAGGACAAAAGTAAGAAATAAAACAGTTCCCCTACGGGGAGAACTTGTCCCGCGAAACTTCAGTGAAGCGGGAGGTTTGGGGTGGGTTTATTCTTATGTTGAAGGGGGTTGAAGGG
>CAZGGZ010000066.1:0-15025 GCA_964525415.1 uncultured Rikenellaceae bacterium
TTAAACCAGAAATCCCCGGTGAGTTTATTCTTTTCTTCAGGCTGTTGCTGATTGTTTGTCCGCTTCATGACCTGGTTTCTTGTATTGACAAAAACATTGAAAATGGATTGCGGAACCACCATCTGCCTGACCAGTTCCTGGGTATAAATGCCATTAACATCCAGACCATCTGCCGCAGTTGCTCCTTCAGCTGTGGCAAAAGCAACAAAAGAGCCGCTTACTGTATTCAGCATTTTAAAGCCCTGCGGTGCTCCCCGCGACCAGCTTTTGAACGGATTATCCCTGCAGGCATCGAGAATGATGATATTTATGTTTTCCGGGACCTCTTCAAATTGTCTGACTATAGTATTCACCTGTACTGCTTCCCACTGACAATCACTTTCCTTATCGAGTACAGCATCTATAGGAATAAGATAATTCTCACCTCCCACCTGAATGCCATGCCCGGCATAATAAAACAACGCTACATTGTAATCAGGTAGTTTTTCACTGAACTCCCTGATAGCCTTCTCCATTTCAGCTTTCTTTGAGTTGAGGCTTTTTATGACTTCAAATCCAAGGGTTTTAAGGGTGCCTTCAATAAGGTTTGCATCATTGACCGGATTTTTAAGGGCAAGGGTATTTGCATATTCAGCATTTCCAATCACCAGTGCCAGACGTTTTTCCGTTATGCCCGTCTGAAATCTTATCGTCCTGCGCTCCGACATTTCACTGCCTGCCAGATTTATAGCATTTATAATCACATTGTTATCTCCCTCTTTAAGGAGCACCGATTTGGTAAACCGGTAGTTGCAGTCACCTGCTTGCGGAGTGGAAAAAACTGTTTCACTTGCCCATTGCGCACCATTCACATATATCTGTGCTTCTTTAAGCGGCGCTGCGGATTTGATACACGCCTCAACAATTATCATGTCGGAACTGACGCTTGTATTCTGCTCAAAAGGAATAGCCCAGGTGATTACAGGTTTGCTTGCAGGAGGATTTGTCAGAAGACGGTCGTCCGACCTGATTGTACCGACGCTGTTGGTTACTGAAAGATAAACCGTGTTATCTCCGGGCTGCAGATTGATTGTTTTCTTAATAGAATATTCGCCCTGTGTGCCGGACGGAAGCGCCAGGTTTGTCTCCTCAGATCCAATACCGTTCACGTAGACCAATACTGATTGAAGCTTTTCGGCCGATTTAACGGTTGCCCTTATTTCAGCCGAATTCTGGTTAATTGAAGTAGACGGTCTTGAAGGGCTTACCCAGGTAACGACAGGCGCAATAGCTGGTGCTGCAGGTGTCTCAGTTACGGCAGCAGGAATTATAACAGGCTCAGTCTTGATTATTTCAGGGGCAGGGGGGACCTCCTTTTCGGCAACTACGGTTTCAGTGATCTTTTTATCCTCCTGTTGTTTTATTTCAGGTGGAGGGGAAACTTGTTTATCGGCCACAATGGTTTCAGGAACCTTTTTGTCCTCTGTCACAGCAGGACTTACCTGAATGTTTTCTGAAACAACTCCCGGCACATAGGTAACGTTTCTTCTGGATGAATAACCTGTTCCTCTCGCATTAGCGGCAGTAAGAATTAAACTGTTTTCTCCACTTTTCAGGGAAACGTCCTGTTCAAGGATATATTTTTCATTATTAACCCTGGTAATTCCTTCTTGCTTTTCAGCCAGAACTGCGCCATTTAGATTTATAGCAGAATTCTGCAGATCAAAACTGGTTATTATCTCCGCTTTGATTTTTACTGTCCCGGTCCCATCAGTCGAAGTGACAGAAGAAGGGGAGATCCAGTTTATTATAGGCTCAGGCTGACAGATGATTGTACGTCTTCCCGAGCTTGCAGTTCCAAAAGAATTCTTGGCCTCAACAAAAAATGTGTTCTGTCCTGCCCTGAGCGGTATAAGGCTCCTGAGGACATACGTGATACTGTCTTTCTGGTCAGGTATCTTCGCTGATTCGTTTGCCAGAACAGCTCCGTTCTGAATTACCCTGATTGCCTGTAATTTAGTGCGGGAAACAATCTCGGCGGTGAAAAGAATAATGCCGGAATTATTAAGACTGTCTGTTGAGATAATTGTCACAACCGGCTTTGAACCAGATGAATAATTTAAGCTTCTTGAATCTGAAGTGGTTGTTCCCCTGATATTTGATGCTGTAATGAAAAAGGTATTTTTTGTTGCCAGAGCATCCTGCAATGTCCTTTCAAAAACATATGTCCCGTCATTCATCCTTGTCAGTTCACCATCCTTTGGAGGTAATATGGTTCCATTCAGGTTTAACCTGACATTCTGCAGATCAAGAAATGACCTGATCTCTGCCTTGATATTCACCGTCCCGGTACTTGTTTCCGAACTGACAGCGGCAGGTGACAACCATGATATGAATGGTTCACTCTGGCTGACGATATTATGTGTTTCGGAACTTGAGGTGCCCAGTGCATTTTTTACTTCGATGTAAATAGTATTAAGACCTTTCCTGAGAGGAACATTGGTTCCTATGATGTATGTTATGCTGTCTTTCTGTTCAGGCTTCATCATAGTTTCACTGACTGCAGTTACTTCATTATTTACTATCCTGAATGTCTGCAATGGCGTGTAGGAGACTATCTCTGCACGAACCAGGCTGACGCCCGAATTATTCAGGCTGTCCCTCGACGAAGGCGAAATAACAGTAATGACAGGCTCTGAGCCGAAATTTATGGTTCTTGTGGCTGATTTGATTGCCCCTTTTGCATTACCTGCTGAAATAAAAATAAGGTTTTTACCTGGCTTAAGCTGTACAGCTTTTTCAAACAGGTACGTATCGTTCTTCAGAGGCTTTATCCCTGACTTCTCATCAGATGAAGTAAAGCTTCCATTTACATTTATTCTGACGTTTTGCAGCGGGAAGATAGTTTTGATTTCAGTCCTTATATTTAATGTTCCGGATTTGGCGGCCATATTGTCTGAAGCGGGTAAGAGCCATGTTATAAAAGGTTCGCTGTGGCTGTTAATAGTGCGTTTTTCCGAGACTGCTGTTCCCAGGGCGTTTTTTACCTCAACATAAACAGTATTGAATCCTTTCTTAAGCGGCAGGTTGCTTCCCAGTATAAAGGTAGAACTGTCTTTCTTTTCCGGAGTAGTTCCTTTTTCATCAAGGACAGGTATGCCGTTATGATATATTTTATATGCCAGCAAGGGGGTGGATGATTGGATCTCCGCTATGAGAGTAACCAGACCTGAGTTATTGATGCTGTCCTCTGCCACAGGATTTGTCAGGATGATTACGGGAGGAATTCCGAAATTGATTATCCTGGCAACCGATTTTGTCACTCCTTTACCGTTGTTCGCGGAAAAGTAAACGGTATTCTTCCCTGCCCTGAGCTGAATCCTCTTTTCAAAAGTATAGGTGTTTTCTCCCTTCGGCACAATTCCTGCAGTTTCCCTTGACGATTCCGCACCATTGATATTCACACTAAAATCCTGAATAGGGTAGAAGGTTTTTATCTCAGCCCTGATGTTCACCACCCCTGACATGATATTTGCGTTTTGCGAAGCCGGGGAAAGCCAGGTGATAAAGGGCTCAAGATGACTATTGATGGTCCGCGTTTCCGAATATACCATGCCCCCGGAATTCTTTGCTTCAACGCTTATTGTATTGATGCCTTTTCTAAGGGGAACAAAGCTGCTGATAACATATGTTTTCTCATCTTTCTTTTCAGGTTTCATCATTGCCTCATTGACAACGGTTCCTGAGTTGTGAATGATCCTGAAAGCCTGCAACGGCTCAGCGGAAATTATTTCCGCACTTACAGTGATAACCCCCGTGTTATTCAGACTATCTGCGGATAACGGGGAGACAACTGTAATGACTGGTGGAGAAACAACCTGCTGCCCTGCAAGCGGACACACTGAAAGAATAACAAATATCAGGCTGTAAAACCTGACAATGCCTTTAAAACCGGCTTTGATATTCATATTTACATCCTTTATTACCTATTAATAATCATGAGCACCCGGATCCCTGTCAGATTCTTCAGGTAATCACCAGGTAATCATAATATCAAAATTACAAGTAAATTATCAATAATCAAAAAGCACGTACACCGGCCAATATCCGGTTTCTAAAAATAAGCTATATTTGATACTTTCATAAACACAGGATAATGAACTGGATCGACCTGATTATTATCATCATTCTGGGTATTGCCCTCTTCAGGGGATTTACCGAGGGTTTTGTAAAGGAAGTGGCTTCACTGGCAGCTCTCATCGTTGGTATCTGGGGTGCTATAAGATTTTCAAGCTTCACTGCGATGAAACTCTATGAGTGGTTCGATATGACAGGGCAGTATGTTGGAATAATCTCATTTCTGGTTACATTCGGAGTGATCGTTGTACTGATCAATTTTGCAGGTATACTGGTTGATAAGTTAGTAGATGCAGTCGCACTTAGTTTTCTGAACAGGCTCCTTGGCATAGTTTTCGGTTTGTTTAAATCAGTCCTGATACTCAGTGTTTTCTTTGTTATATTGAATGCAATAGATACGCGCAAGCCTTTCCTTCCCAGGGAGAAAATTGAGGAATCAATGCTGTACAATCCGATTTCTGATATCGCTCCTGCACTTTTTCCGATAATCGGCGAGGGTGATTTTATGAAAAGCTTTGACAGGTTTAAGAAAAGACCTCAATCCGAACCGGAGCCTGAACCGGAGCAGAAACCGGAAGAAGTTGCCATTTAACCCTCTTTGTTATATTTGCAGGTCGGAAAATAGAGTATTATGAATTTTACTGAAGAATTAAAATGGAGAGGCATGATACATGATATCATGCCGGGGACGGAGGAACTGCTTAAGAAGGAAATGACCAGGGGATATATCGGATTTGATCCAACCGCTGATTCTCTTCATCTTGGTCATATGGTTCAGGTTATGACTCTGGTTCATTTCCAGCGTACCGGACACGTTCCCATAGCACTGGTGGGAGGCGCAACAGGAATGATAGGCGATCCTTCAGGCAGATCCGAGGAAAGAAATCTGCTTGATGAAGAGACTCTCCGCAAAAACCAGGAGGGAATAAAAAAACAGCTTTCAAAATTTCTGGATTTTCAGTCGGATAAGCAAAACAGGGCTATCATGGTTAATAACTATGACTGGATGAAGGAATACTCTTTTCTTGGGTTTATACGGGATATAGGGAAACATATTACAGTTAATTACATGATGGCAAAGGATTCGGTAAAGAAAAGACTTGGATCTGATGCCGGCGAAGGAATGTCATTCACTGAGTTCTCATACCAGCTTGTTCAGGGAACGGATTTCCTGCACCTGTTCATTAAATACGGGTGCAAGCTGCAGATGGGAGGTTCCGACCAGTGGGGCAATATCATTACAGGGACCGAATTGATACGCCGTAAAACCGGAGGAGAAGCCTTCGCACTCACAAGTCCCCTGATAACAAAATCAGACGGATCAAAGTTTGGCAAGACCGAAACCGGTAATGTATGGCTCGATCCTGAAAAGACAAGCCCTTATCATTTTTACCAGTTCTGGCTGAATGTATCGGATGATGACGCAGCAAAATACATTAAGATCTTCACGCTGCTCAAACGTAATGAAATTGAAGACCTTATTGAAGAACATAATAAATCTCCTCATGAAAGGATTCTGCAAAAGCGTCTTGCTGAGGAAATGACCATAATGGTTCATTCACATGATGAGCTTAATGCAGCCATTGAAGCATCACAGATACTGTTCGGAAAGGGAACCACGGATTCACTCATACGAATGAATGAGAAAACCTTTCTTTCAGTATTTGAAGGCGTTCCGTCATTTGATATAAAAAAGGAGATTATTGAAGGAGGGGTGACATTTACCGAACTTTGTGCGGGACATGCACAGGTATTTGCCTCAAAAAGTGAACTGAAGAGGATGACAGAAGGAGGTGGTGTAAGCCTTAATAAGGTAAAGGTTGAAAATCCGGAAATGAGAATAACCGGGGAACAATTGCTGAACAATAAGTATCTGCTTGTTCAGAAAGGCAAAAAGAACTATTTCCTGATCAGGATTATCTGACCGCTACCTGAGATCAGCGGCGATTATAGAGACATCATCAAAAAGATACGGATTCGAGTTATCCGGGATCCCCAGGAACTTTATCATTGCCTGTATATTATCAAGAACAGGCTCTTTATTTGAGATATGCCGTATTATCTCTCCTGTTCCGATATCTTTCCCGTTGTCATCCTTTAATTCTGAAAGCCCGTCGGTATAGCAAACTATTTTGGTATAACCCTTTACCGGTATCTCAACCTTTTTCACAGAAGGGATCTCATCAAGCATTCCGATGCCGACACAACAAGCCGGGAGGTGATTTACCTCACCGGAAACAGTATTATAAAGGACAGGAGGATTGTGAGCGGCATTTACATACTCAAGCATTTTATTCTTATGGTCATAGCGGGCAACATAGAAAGTGATGAATTTTTCACCTGCTGCGTTTGAAACTACAATTGAATTGAGCTTATTGATGAGCAGTTCAAGGTCAATTTCTGCAGTGAAAAGCGCCCGGAGGCTTGCCTGGAAGTTTGACATCAGTATGGCAGCAGAAATACCCTTGCCTGATACATCGGCGATGCAAAATCCGGTTTTCGTCTCTGACAGCCGGAGACAGTCATAATAATCTCCCCCCACCTCATAATGCGGGTGATAAAAGCCATTCACTATTATTTCAGGATTCCTGGGCATCTGGCGGTTCTCCGGAATAAGCATCTTTTGCATCCTTGCTGCAAGCTCAAGCTCTTTCTTCAGGGCTTCCTGGCGGAGACTCTCCTTATGGAGCCTGATGTTTTCAATTGCCACGATTATGATGCTTGATATTGTCTGGATGAAATTCAGATGCCTGATTACCGGACTCATTCCTTCTCCCTCTTCTTCAATATCGCCTATGAACAGAAAAGCAAGATGGACATTATTGTTGAAAACCGGAACAATGATATCGACCATTTCAAAATCCATATCTGCTGATACATAGGTGATATCATCATAACCGAGAAGGCGTTCTTCAACGTTGATATTCTCATAACTTTTAGGGAACCCTCCGTTGAGAAGGCAGCCCCATGTTTCGGAACGATTGAAAATGAGGATTTTGCCTATTCCGAGATTGTCCCTGAGAATTGATTCGTACTTGGCAAGAAGCACCTCGGTCGGCAGGTTGGCATTGATCGATAATGTTATATCGAGCAGCGAATCCAGCTTGAATTTGGATATCTTGAGCCTGTCGTTCGGGATCTTTTTGCTTTCCATTACGGGGTTCAATTCTTAACCCGTTCCATATAGGTCCGGTTGTGGGTATCAATTTTTATCTTATCTCCGGTGTTTATAAAAAGAGGGACCATTATTGTGCTTCCGTTTTCCATTTTTGCCTGCTTATAGGCGTTAGTGGCTGTGTCTCCCTTAAGGCCTTTCTCTGAATAAACAACCTCCATTATAACAAACTGAGGAAGCTCAACGGACAGAACAGTCTCTGTATCAGCATGTACGACAATCTCAACATTTTGTCCTTCCTTCAGAAACTCGGGATAATCAATCATTACATTCTCAACATGTATCTGTTCAAATGTTTCCAGGTGCATGAAGTAATAACCGATATCATCTTTGTACAGATACTGGTAGGGCCTTCTTTCCACACGTGCCACATTTACCTTTACCCCTGACGAAAATGTATTGTCAATGACCCTTCCTGTCTTCAGGTTTCTGAGCTTGGTCCTTACAAATGCCGGTCCTTTTCCGGGCTTTACATGTTGAAACTGAACAATGGAATAGAGATCGTTATTGAATTCAATTACCAGCCCGTTCCTGAAATCTGCCGTACTTGCCATAAATAAAATTAATTACTTTTTAAACTATTTCTTTTTAATATCCAGGGGATATAGCAGACCTTCATAATCCTGCATATCTACCATAAATGACCCCACAAAGATATCAAAACGAATTTTAACCGGTAAAAAATTTTTATCATCCGAAAACCAGAATGAAACATCATCCTCGGTTTTGAAGAGTCTCCCTTTTTCTGTTACGGGATTAAACTTATGGCATTTTATTTTTCCTGCTTTGGTTTTAACCTCTTCAGTGCCCAGGTACTTCATTTTGATGGGATACAGCTCATCAGTAAACCATGTCATGACGGTGATCATCTCTCCCTTGTTTATTTTATCGATACCCGGGAAGATCTGATTCCTGTACCAGTAAAAGCACGAAACAATATCATGGATGCCCTGCGGCGCAATATGTATGCCTGTAAGGTCGCTTGCCAGTATAGCTGAATCCTTTCTTGTTTTATGATCGAATGTCACCTCGTTATACCTCCTGTACCTGCCTTCGCTTATATTGCGTACTGAAAGAACCGGAAGTTCGGTTTTCGGATCAATATAACTTTCGTAAATATCATAGACCTTGAAAACGGCATCAGCGAGACCCGTGGTTCTTCCGACCATAATTGAGTGCCAGAGTTCCTTTCCGTCCAGTATTTCCTTCTTCAGTTCAAGGGATGCGATACCTCCTGTGACTACTCCGTAATGAACAAGGTAGGTAACCTTCTCCCCGGCCTGATATGATCCTGCCTGCCCGGTACCCCGTACAGGCAGAACGGAAAGAATCCCCAAAACCAAAATCAGCTTCTTCATGGTAAATAAATCACAGGCAATTTACGGGCCAATTATTTCACAGGATGTTTTTAACAGGTTTGGTAGTCAAAAAATCCTTGAGGTAAAACGGTTCAAAATATGCTGTATTTTCAAAACAGCGTTCCTTAAGCAGGTCGTATGCTGGCTTTTGCATAAATGATGCAGATATTGTGAAATCTTCATCAAAGAATATATTATCACGTTTTACAATATCCCTGCATTTTATGCTGCCGTCACCAAAAAAGAAAATCCTCTGCGGGCCGGGTATGTCATTGAAAGAATCCCTGCTGATAATCTCTGCTCTTATGCTCTTCACGATGTTTCCGGAAATGTCTAAAACAGAGTAATACACCTCCATCCGGCGTGCATCAAGCATAGGGCAGAAAAGATCCGTCTCCTGCAGGTCACCTTTTGAAGAAATAAAACCATGGAACATTGAGCATGTTGTGTCGATCCCGATCAGCGGTATTGAGGCTGCATAAGCCATTCCTTTTGCAACTGAAACACCGATTCTCAGTCCGGTGTATGATCCGGGGCCTTTGCTGACAGCAACTGCATCAAGATCAGAAGCAAGGATGCCTGCCTCTTTAAGCATATGCTGAATATAAACCGTCAGAACTGAAGCATGTGATCTGTCTTCCGCGCTTTCTTTCACCGAAATCACCCTGCTGCTGTCGCATAATGCAACAGAACAGAGGGATGTTGCTGTTTCAAGGCAGATGATCATTTTTCCTGAAAAGAGAACCTTATCTCTACTTCTCCTTATAAAGGTCTTCTTTCTTTACAATTTCAACCAGTGTGCTGTCAGATAATTTCTTGCTGATAGCGCTGAAAGGTGCTGAAATTACACGGGCGCTATCCTCAACTCCGGATAATATTTCAATGTAATTATTGTCCTGGATCCCGGTTTTAACATCTCTGGCAAGAGCATATTCCCCGTCAGTCATAAATACAAGTGTACGGATTTCCTCCTCACCCGATTTGGAAGTAATATTAGTGGTATCCGTGCGTGTAGTAACAGACTGAATAGGTACGGTGATTATATCTTTTTTTGATTCTGTCTGGATATCGACTGTCGCCGACATTCCCGGACGGAAAGGATTATTCCCGTTAACAGCCAGCTTTTCGTATGATTCAGGAAGGATAAAGATCTTCACATCAAAATTGGTTATCTGGTCGGCCGACATGCCGGTTGTCTTTGCCGAATTTGCTATTTCAGTTACAACCCCCCTGAATTTATCGTCGAGATAAGCATCAACCTCAATTATGGCTGTATCTCCAAGGGTTACCCTGACGATATCGTTTTCATTCACTTCAACCTGTGCCTCCATTCGCGACAGATCAGCAATACGCAATATATCTGTACCGGCCATCAGGTTTGTTCCGGCCACCCTTTCTCCCAGCTCAACAAGCAGCATTGATACAGTTCCTGACATTGGAGCATAAATTGAAGTTTTAATGAGGGTTTCATTTGCTTCCTTGAGAGATGCTTCAGCGCTTGTTATGGAAAATTTAGCAGCATCCACTTCTGCTTTTGCGACATTATATGAAGCTTCAGCCTGTTCGTATTCCGATTTGGAAATAGTTTGTTCCTCGTAAAGCTGCTTTGTGCGATTATATGCTAACTCAGTCTGCTTGAACTGCGCTTCAGTCTGTGCCAGGCGGGCACGGGCTGAGCTGATTGCAGCAACCGAACGGTCGCGTTGTGAAATATATACATCGGGTCTTATCCTTAGAAGAAGCTCTCCTCTTTCAACCTGATCACCTTCCTTGACGTTAAGTTCGACAATTTCACCCGAAACATCAGGTGTGATCTTCACCTCTTTTTCGGGTTGTATCTTGCCATTGGCGGTAATTGTTTCGGTAATCATACGTTTTTCCGCATATTCAACTGCAACCTTTACCGAAACGGCTTTTCCGAACCATCCGGCTTTCTTGCCGACAATTGCAAAGATCAGGAGCACAACAACGGCAATGATGAGAATCTTTAATATCTTATTACTTTTCATAATATTAAAACTTAAAATATTTTTACTGGTTTAAATTAAGAGGTAAGCCTTTATAGAAATCAAGAACCTTGGTTTTGAAAATGAATTCATATTTTGCCTGCGACATATCTGACTGGGTATTCAGAAGCTGTGTTTTGGCAGCATTATAATCAACAGGTGTGACCATGCCAACGTTAAATTTCTGCTCTGTATACCGGAATGATTCTTCCATTGAAGCAACTGCCTTCACGCTTGCGGTGTATTTCTTAAGGGAAGCGACAGCATCAGCGTAAGCCTGCTGTATGCTCTTGTAAAGCTGTTTTTTAGCTGCCTCGAGAGCATATTCAGAGTTTTCAATGCCAAGCCTGGAATTGCTGATATTCTTGTTTACCTGCCAGCCGTTCAGTATCGGAATACTCAGTGAAAAACCCAGTCCCAGGTTCTTGTAGTTTTTTATCTGTTCTTCAAATTCAATATTGGATGTGTCGTTAAAGACATAACTATACCTTGTTCCGAACGAATGACTTGAAGTGAGCCTCGGCGACCTGCCGCCTCTGGCAATTTTAAGATCATATTCTGCTGATGTAAGTCTTAATTCGGCACTCCTGATCTCAGGCCTGTTTTTGGATGCCACAGAATATATTTCTTCTATTTTACCGGTGATTACCGAGCCCGTATCTACACTGATCCGGGGCATCACTATCTCGAATCCTTCCGGCGTTGCCAGTTCAAGCATCTGAGTCAGTGTCAGATACGAGATATCAAGCTGGTTTTTCATATTGATAGACTGAAGCTCTTCCTGGGCAGCCTGGGCTTCAATCTGAAGGAGGTTACCACGTGCAGAACTTCCTGCATCAACAAGCTTCCTTGTCTTATCTATCTGCTGTCTGGTTATCAGGAGCTGATTGTTTGTCGCATTGAGAAGTTCCTTATTTAGAAGTATCTGCAAATATGCCAGGGCAATATTCAGGGAGATATTGTCTTTGATATTTTGCAGATCCTCCTGGCTCGCAAGCAGCTCATACTTGTTTTTCTTAATAGTGTTATAGTTGATCAGCCCGTTGAATATGGTTAAATTACCACCCAGACTGAAATTATCGTAAAGAGTGTTATGATCAACATATTTGTACTCAAGAAAATTGAGAGCCCTGCCAAAGGTATAATCATGGCTTACATTACCGCTCAATGTAGGAAGGAGCTTCAGTTTGGCCAGGTCAAGGGCATTCTTCTGGTATTCTGTCTGTATCACCTGCTGCTTGATCTGGATATTGTTGTCAATTGCATAGAGTATGCACTCTTCAAGCGACCAGAGTTTTTCCTGCGCCCTGGCAAAACCGGAAGAAACTGAAAGGAAGACGATTATGAGAAAAAGTATCTTTTTCATTTTAGTGATCTGTTTTAAAAAGGATACTACAGGTTTTATAAACAAATACGGGAACAAATGGATTCTGTTGCATTTATAACTTGTTATCAGTACAGTTTTATTTTGAAAAATTGGTTACGAAGATAGTTATTATCTTAATTTGACGGACTTATTTTTATGAAAAATAACTATCTTGTGCGGCTGTTAAAACAATGAAACCATGCTACATTATAAAGAACTGGGTTTAGTGAATTCAAGACAGTTGTTTAAAGATGCTGTCAGGGGAGGATATGCAATCCCGGCATTCAATTTCAATAATCTTGAACAGATGCAGGCTATTATAAGCGCCTGCGTGGAGACGAAATCACCCGTGATACTGCAGGTATCGAAAGGAGCGCGCAAATACGCCAACCAGACGCTTCTGCAGTTTCTTGCAAAGGGAGCAGTGGAATATGCAAAAGAGCTGGGTTATCAGATCCCGATAGTTTTGCATCTTGATCACGGAGATTCATTTGAAACATGCAAATCGTGTATAGAAACAGGTTTTTCTTCAGTGATGATTGACGGATCGCATTTCACGTATGACGAGAATGTTAAGCTTACAAAGCAGGTTGTTGAGTATGCCCATCAGTTCGATGTGACTGTGGAGGGAGAGCTGGGAGTTCTTGCCGGCATAGAGGATGAAGTATCATCTGAACATACGAATTATACAAGACCCGAGGAAGTGGAAGACTTTGTGAAGAAAACAGGAGTTGACTCCCTTGCCATATCAATCGGAACATCGCATGGAGCTTTCAAATTCAAGGTAAAACCCGGAGAGCTTCCTCCTCCTCTGCGTTTTGATATTCTTGAGGAATGTGAAAAGCGTATTCCCGGTTTCCCTATAGTCCTTCACGGGGCTTCTTCAGTGCCTCAGGATATCGTGGCTGAGATAAACAAATATGGCGGGAAAATGGAAAACACAGCCGGAGTATCTGAAGATCAGCTGCGCAGAGCTGCAAAGTCAGCAGTCTGCAAGATCAATATTGATAGTGACGGACGGCTTGCAATGACAGCTGCCATCCGCAAGGTATTTGCTGAAAAACCAGGGGAATTTGATCCGCGCAACTACCTTGGTCCTGCACGCGACAAGCTGAAGGAGCTTTACAGGCACAAGGTCATTAATGTGCTTGGAAGCGCAAATAAGGCGTAACGGAATAGACCCCCCAACCCCCCTGAAGGGGGGCTAAATCCATTACTGATTAAAATTTAATATGGATTTTAGGCCCCCTTCAGGGGGCAGTCCCGCTTCAGCGGGACGGGGGTCCTTCAAAGATAAAGTTGTCAATATAATAACAAAAAGATAATCAGCCAGATACACTCCGGCTGATTTTTTATGTTTAAAACTGTCCTTTTTATTATTCCACTGTGTTTTAATGATTTTATAATTTAGCCGGATAATCAGGAAACCACCACGAATTGAGGCATCTGGTTTATAAGGAAGAGCAGTTAAAGAGGATCAACAGGTTCTCGGTGATGCTTAACGACAGGGAGATGAGAGCCCTGGAAATTTACTGCAGACGTTACAGGATCAGCAATAAATCAGAATTTTTCAGGGAGACAATAATGAAGGCGATACTGAAAAGGTTTGATGATGAGCATCCTTCATTATGGGAAGAATCCGAACCGACTCTCTTCAACCAGGAAGGAACCTGATTTTACACACGGATGCGGTCTCAATATCAGGGGGGATAATTTAAATCAGCAGCAAAGGTGAATTGATTGCTATATGTATCCTGACAAACTGCATATAGAACCTACAAAAAGAACGCCGTGGATCATGCTCGAACACGGAAGGATCTTTATAATGGGAAGATCAATAATTGATAATCCCAGCATTTTCTATGAATCAATTCACAAATGGATCACAGAATATATAAAAGACCGGCAGGGAAAAACCAGGATCGAACTGGGATTTGACTTTATCAACAGCGGTTCAACAAAATGGCTTTACATTCTGCTGAGGGAATTATCAGGATTGGATAATTTGTCTCATCATACTGCTGTTACGTGGTATTATGAGGAAGGTGATGAAGATATGAGCGATCTCGGTCATATAATCAAATCGCTGATGGAATGTTCTTTCCGTATTGTAAAAGTTGATTATATGAATGACGATCTTTATAAGTCAATACTCTCAAGGCCTCTCTGACTCAGGCAATACCACAATTAAAATTTTTGTTAATTTTGCGTCGTCAATTATTGATACATTGACCCATGGTGTAATTGGCAACACGTCGGATTTTGGTTCCGCAGAGTCCTGGTTCGAGCCCAGGTGGGTCAACAAAACAGAGCGAGAGTGGGAGCGGGAGTGAGCACTCTCGATCTGTTTTGTCTCACTCTCACTCTCACACTCACTCTTTTTTCGTATATTTACTTTTTAGTCTCGTTGAATTTTAGTGCTAACAATCTAACCTTCATCAAAATGTTTGATTTTCAGAAACTGGATGTTTACCAGAAGTCCAAGGTTTTTAATAAAGCTATAATCAGGCTATTAGTGGGTAAAAGGTTTGACCGGGTTGTGAACGATCAGCTTAGGAGAGCATCTTTAAGTATAATGCTCAATATTGCGGAGAGTTCTTCGCGGTTCAGCAACAAAGACAGAAAAAATCTCCTTGTTATTTCCAGAGGAAGTGCTTTCGAATGTGCAGCTATTATGGAATTTCTTTATGAAACCAATGAGCTTGAGCAAAAAGAATATGAGGAATTTACATCATCTCTTGAAGAGATATCCAGGATGATTTTCGCACTGATTCGTAAACTTGAATAAAACAAAACGAGTAAGTGCTCTTTTTCAAATTCAGACGAGCACTTATCAACTGCGAAGGTTGCGTTTTGGTTGCATGCCTAAGCCGATAGATACGGATGCAACGCAAAGAGAGCAACCCGAATAACTTTTACCCGAGTCCCCTTATTCAGAGGACCCGGCAATTGGAATCAGCACGGTTGATTTTCAGGGGTTCTTGAGAGGGGGAGAGGGCGTGAA
>CAZGGZ010000067.1:0-15017 GCA_964525415.1 uncultured Rikenellaceae bacterium
ATCTTTATTAAAACAAAAGGTGATCCTTTTGAGACACCCTCTTATTCACATTCAGCCACTATCGTGGCTAAGTATGTTTTAAGCTATGTTTAACTCAAAAAACGTACTTGCAGCACCCAAATTAAAAAATCAATATTTGAATATCAAATCGTTACATAGATTTTACACACAGGTGAGGACCGGGGAACCGCACCTTTTTATTTGCGGATAAAAATAAAATCACCGCCTTCGTCCCCGACATTCTGAATAACACCATATTGCGGAACATTGGGACTATTGTTCATTACAGCCTGCTTGAAGCTGCTGAACAGAATTTCAGAGGGGAGGAACTTTTCCTCGTTTTCATTAAGTCTTTCAACAAGATAGAAAATAAACATGCTTTCATCAGGCACTTCCTGCAGAATGCCGCTTGTTATGGCTTTCCTGCTTGAGAGTTCATAAAGCTTCTCAATTCCCCTGGGGGTATCAGTGAAAGCTGACCTTGATTTGAAAATTGCACCACTAAAACATGCATCTGCAATCAGTATTGTGTGTTTTGTCTGTATGCTTCCTATATCATCTCTCAGTGAGCTGTTGCTGTACCAGTTAACAGAATTGCTTTTCATAGCATCAGAAGGAAACCAGTAACCCACTTTACCCTTTTCATCCCAGGAACCATGGCCTGCATAGAATATAAGCAAATTATCATTGGCAGTAAGCTTTTTCTTGAACTTATCAAATGCCATAATAATATCACCTCTTGAAGGATTTTTCAGGAAAACAATATTGTCTTTTTCAAAAGTATATTTTGCCTGCAGGACATTGTAAAGGCTCTCAGCGTCTTTTATGGGATTGTCAAGATCTGTAATTTCATCACTCATATACTCATTTATTCCTATGAGAAGGGCATAATATTTTCCTCTTGCTATTTCAGGAACGGATTCACCGGGCCCATTTGCATTGTCTGATGTACAATCAATAACAAGTTTCTGCTCATTCATAATCCCTTTATTATTTATTGCCACAAGGGATATTATATTCTCTCCTTTTACAAGATTATGATTGAGCTGGAAAATGCCTCCTTCTGACAATTTAATGAGTTTCTTGTCAATAAGGAAAGTATTTATTCCTTCAGGATCTGATACCCGGCCGATTATCAGGATTGAATTGTTATTGTGTGAGACCCTTCCTCCTTCTGCCAGCGGTGAAAATATCTCAACCATGGAATTACTGCGGATCGGTTCCTCTGGCTGATTTGCATTGGCCGTCACAGGTTTTTGTATCTCCGCCGGTTTGCTTTTTGATGCAATCCATTGGGTTTCATCTATACCGGAAATGACCCACCTGTCAAGTTTTTCAGAACGGACAGATGCAGAGATGAAATCCGGTTGAAGCGGGGAAAATTCGGCTGCAAGTACGACCTGCCCCTGTTTGGAAGATTGTGAAAGGATATTGCCTGTTTCAGCATCCCACAGGATTATCAGCTGGTCGTGTCCTCCGCTCAGAAGATATTTGCCGTCAGGGCTGTAATCGATTGTCTGTACCCATTCCTTATGGCCTTTAAAGGATTTTATGACATTCAGATCAGGAACCGAGGAAGTGTAAATCATTCCGTCATAACCACAACTGGCAATAGCAGAACCATCAGGACTGAAGTCAAGATCACGTACCCAGCCTTTATGAACCTGTTTCGATTTTATGATGCTCCATGTGGATGTGTTCCAAAGGAATATCATATTATCACCTCCTCCGGATGCAAGGATCTTTCCATCCGGACTGAATTTCACCACATTAACAATTTTATTGTGACCCTTTAGTTCATATATAAGTGAATTTTGCGCCAGATCCCAGATAAATATCATTTTATCGGTACCTCCTGATGCCAAAAGCCTGCCATCAGGACTTATGTCTATAGTTTTAACAGGTCCCGTATGGCCTTTTAAAGTACCTGTTGCTGTACCAGTGGATACATCCCAGATAGTTATCAGGTTATCCTCTCCGGCTGACAGCAGAAGGGATTTATCGGGTAAGAATATCGCATTGTTCTGGCGGCCGGTTAATCCTGTCAGGGTTTTGTGGATGGTTCCTTTCCCGGCATTCCAGATAATAACGTTGTTATCTGCCCCGCAGGTTATTATATATTTTCCGTCAGGAGTAAATGATGCAAAAAAGATCTGATGATTTGTTTCACCGAGAGTCTTTTTTACATTAAAACTATACTGTCCTGATGCATTTATCAGGCACACGCAAAAAACAGAGAATAATACAAGTTTGCGCAACATTTTATAAATCTTTTGATTTAAGGATGCTGAATCTTAATCCGGCATTTGCCTGAAAAACGGTCAGATTACCTTTTATTTCTTCGCGGGAATCATACGGAAAATTATTATTGTTCATAAGAATAATGTTCAATCCGGATGCGAGCCATAAAGCAACTTTATCAGTCGGAGAATATTCAATTCCGATTCCCGGATTGATTCCTAATCCAAAATTCTTTTGCAGATATGGCCATGGTGAGTCATCACCCGGGTCATTCAGGCCAAATTCGATGCAATCCTCCCAGTAACGATCCTTAAAAGGTGCTTTTGTGTAATTTATGCTTAATCCGGCATAAAGAAACGGCCTGACCTTTTTCTGCAGGATAAGATAAAATTTAGGCTTGACACTCAGGCTGAGGTTTAAAAGACTCATCTCATTAAGGCCTGATGAAAGCATCGTAACCGTATCCTGCCATACTTCATAAGTCATCCAGTCGTAATCGTCTATAACACAATACCATTTAGATGAATAAAAGACTCCTATTTCAGCAAGCAGGGAAAACTTCTGACTGAAGTTATACTGGAATCCGGCATCAGCAGAAATGCCCGGCTTGTACCAGGACATCTGTCTGGGCACTGATTCTATGGTTTTATCTCCAAGAGTCTTAAAAACACCGGCAGAGAAATTTATGCTTGCTTTTTGCTCAAACTGTGCGCTGACAGCCAGTGAGAGAAGAAGAAATGTAAGTATAAATACCTTTTGTTTCATGGCGCAAGGATTTAGTTATACCCGTACAAAAGGCAAGTTAAACCAAAAAAATGGTTTATTGCTCTAAATTTTATCTTCTTCTGAGATCCTCCGGCTTCAGGGTTATAAAATGCCCGATCGGGTTACCGTTCCTGAAGGTCTGTACCCTGAGTGTCACAGGACCTCCATGCGGAAGGTCAAATGGTTTGGTGTATTTTGGTGAATATTTATCAGGCATGGCATCATCAACTGTATAAAAAATATCAAGGCCGGGAGCCTCTGTCTCCATTGTGATTGTGATCCTTCCATCCTGTCTTCTTGCAGAGATTATTGGATCATAGATTGCCTTAGAGTAGTTAACTTCTCCAATGTCACTGCGGAAGAACTGTTTTTCAGTACGTTGAATAAAACTATTCCAGTCCTTCTTTTCGTTGGGAGACCAGAATACCTCAGCCAGCGCCCATCCTCTGGGCCATGTCATATATTCTGCATCGACCCCCTCAGGCAGGGGATTTTTTAAATTCCAAAATCAGCAACCAGTAACTCATTGTTTCAGATGCTTTGTCTTTAAGACTTTAAGGTTCTTTTCTTTGATGCTGATATGAACTTCTCCGGAGATTTCGACCGGTTCGCCGTCAATATGGAACCTTGTTTCGTCAGTATGAATTGAAAATGGTTTATCTGTCTTAATATATCTCACATATTTTGATTTATTAAGGGTTCCCCTCATAAGCCTGTAAACAATAACAGGGGCTATCATTTTAGGGAAAGGCTTTAAGAGGACTATATCGATTATTCCGTCATCAGGACGGGCATCGGGAGCTATATATGCATTATTGCCAAACTGCCGGGTGTTAGCTATTGTGAGATCAAAAAGATCTTCTCTGATCCTTTCTTCACCCGGAATTTCGAGCTCTATATGAACAGGCTGCAACCTGATGAAATTAATAAGAATAGCCCATACATACGACCAGAATCCCCTGGTTTTCAGTTTATCGAACGAATGGGCGACAAAACTGTCAAGTCCGACGCCAGCCACATTAAGGCACAGCTGATCGTTAATATGGATTACATCAATAATATGGCTTTCAGCTTTTCGTATGTCCTTCAGGAGCGACCTGATATTAGGCCTGAATCCCATTTCCTTTGCAAAGCCGTTCCCTGAGCCCATAGGAAGGACGCCTAATATTTTTTCGCTTCCCACAAGCTCAGTTGCAACAGTTCGAACAGTACCGTCTCCTCCGGCCGCGATAAAAACATCATATTTATCAAATGACTGCTTGATATGTATGCCGGATTCATCAATGCTGAGCGACTTGAAATAGGATAATTCATTTTTCCGGCGCTGCAATTCCTTGGAAATAATAAGCTTCACAGGAATGACTCCTGCATAAGGATTAAGGATGAAGAGAGATCTTTTGTCCCCTGATACTTCCATAATAAAAGAAAACACAAGTTTAGGATTTTATTTGATGAAATCAAATTTATGCAGGCCTATCCGGCCGGGAAGGATATATTTCAGTATTTTATTATAAATTTTGATATCAGCTTAAACAGAAGTAAATTCGAGTTTTTAAAGCCGCAAATATGTCAGAATCAAAATTCTATCATTTTACTTCCACGGGACTTTTTTACGGAGTGAAATCAGTGGAGGAAGCAATAGCTGCATTGAACGAGGGAGGTTATATATGGCTTAATTTTTACAATCCTCCCATTGAGGAACTCCACTCACTGGTTGATACCATGGGAGTTCACCCGTTGTCAGTTGAAGACTGTCTGGATAGCAGCCAGGTGCCCAAGATTGAACATTTTCCGAATAACACTTTTATAATTTTCAATTCATTCAGCTATAAAGACAAATCATTGTTCATTGATGAGGTGGATATTTTTGTCGGCAGGAATTTTCTGATTACTGTCAGCGGAATAAATTCAGAAGGAAGAATACCGCTTAACGATATCGTTAAGATAATCGAAAATGATCCCACAATGGCAAAAGCCGGTCCGGCATTCCTCATGCATGTAGTGCTCGACTATATTGTTGATGAGAAGCTCCAGGCTTTTGAATCCCTTGAAGATGAGCTCGAAGAAGCAGAGGATAAGGTACTTAATGATCCCGGAGGATTTCAGCCGTCAGAACTCATGAGATTAAAGAAATACCTGGTATCTCTCAGGAAAAGTCTTTTTCATGAAAGAGAGATACTCGTCAAGATCTCCAGGATGGATTGCCCTTTTATCCCTGAGAAAGCAATCTTCCATTACCGCGATATATATGACCACCTGGCAAAATTCTTTGAACTCACGGAGACCAATCGTGAGATCGTCACAAGCCTTATGGAATTGTACATGTCGCTGCTTAATAACCAGATGACAAAAGTGTCAAACGAAACAAACGCTTCTGTAAGACGGCTTACACTTATAGCTACCATATTTATGCCTCTTACCCTTGTTGCGAGCATCGGCGGAATGTCGGAATGGACAATGATGACAGGTCCTTCAAACTGGAGACTTGCATATCCGCTCTTTGTAGTGGGATTATTGATTATAGCTGTGATAAATTACTTTCTGATCCGGAGAGTTGAAAAAGGAAAACACAGATAAATCGTTTCAGGATCTGTTCGGTACAAATCCCAGGTCGAATACTTTAAGGTATTTTTCTCCGAAAGCACGGATTGCATAGGCAAAAAAGAATCCCGAAAGAATATCAATGCTGTAATGTCCGTGCGACAGGAATAAAGCGAACATTACAACCACAAGGAAGAAACCCAGAATATATCTGTAGATTTTGTCGTTAACAAGTAATAGCATAAGAAAAGAATTCCCCACATGACCTGACGGATAAACCCCAAGCTCATATTTCGACCAGCCGTTAAAAAGAGGATCGGACCCCTGAAATTCCGGCGGATTTCCAAACGGAGTCAGCACTATAAAAATTCCTCTTATAATATAAAATATACCACATAATAAAAGGAAGTAAGGGAGCCTGTTATAATCTTTTCTGTGAATAATATAAATAGCAACAATTGCAAGAATCACCAGGCATACCACGTCGTAGATCAGGGAAAGATCAACTACAGGCAGATTATCAAGAATAAGGTCGGACAGCATAGGAAGGGTTTTTCCCCGGATCATATAGTTATGAAGATAGGTCTGGGAAGCGAAGTTAAGTGCAGCACCAGCAATTACTGCAATCAGGCCGATATAGAAATACCTGCTCCTGAGTACAGGGATCATTGATCGGATCACTTCTATGATCTGCGCTCCTGGTTTGTTGTTATCATTCTGAATGTGATTCATTTATTCAAGCAGATTTTCAGGCTTTGACATTTCAATAAAGATTTTCATGATCTCTTCCCTGTTCTCCTCATCAGCATCCAGGAAACCCCAGCAGGTCTGTGTCTGCCACATTCCGTCATATACGGAATCGTGGTAGGAGCGGAGCATGTGCGGAATACCCCTTTGCTCAAGAAGCCCTGAAAGCAGCCTGGCCTCCACCTCAGTCCTTAATTCCAGTATTTTTACAGTTCTTCTCATCAAAACAGATTTTGAGTAAATATATCAATAAAATCGATAAACTACGGAGTTACACAGAGTCTGAGAACCGTGTTAACCCGTGGTCAAAAACCTTTTATATTCGAATTCAAAATTAGGTGTGAAAATTCCCTTATCCATTTTATCCCGGATCTCCTCAATCGTCCAATACCTGCCATCATCTATTTCTTCAGGATTAATGATGACGATCTCATCAGAATTTCCTTTAAATGAGTATACAAGCTCTCTTTCACGCGGAGATTCCCAGATATATCTGGCAACAAGCTGAAATTTAAAGTTCTTTAATCCAAGTTCCTCAAGGGCTTCCCTCCTGAGAGCTTCTTCAGCACTCTCTCCGGGACATATATGTCCGCCGACCGATGTATCCCATTTGCCGGGGAGAAGATCTTTTGTCATTGCCCGTTTCTGCAGGTATAATTCTCCTCTATCACTGAAAAGATGAAAATGAACAACAGGATGAAGCAGCATGCTCTTTCCGTCATGGCAAAGTGTCCGCGGAGCAGCTGAAATTTCATTGCCGGCTTCGTCAACGATTGGGAAGAGTTCTTCAGGGATATTATTTTTCATATTTATGAATTACCTGAAATGGTAAAAGTACTTTTAATCATATTCCCATCCTCATCAACTACAGTTAATGTGTGAGCACCGGGCATTGCAAAGATCTCTATCTGATGCATGAACCTTGTTGTGGCAACATATTCTTCATCGAGATGCCAGAAGATCTTTTTTGACGGATTGCGGTGTGCCACCTCCGGAATTATCCTGGTTTGCAGTCCGGACTGGTCGCGGGGAATGAAAATCTTTGTACCAGCTGACGGATAAATAAACTCCATTACTTCAATGCTTTTATCTGATATGCAATCAGGAGCAAAGGGAGGAAGCACCCTGTATTCAGGATGTTTCTGCCTATAGAAGTATTCCATCGCCGGCGGAAGAACAAACCACGATTCGTTTCTTATCTCAGCAGCAGATAAGCAATCAGCATTTACCTGTCTTGTTCCGCTTTTGTCCAGATGAATGATCCTGTGGTAAGGACAAGCTTCACTCCTTAGTCCGCCGGCACATGCAAATACCTCACTGGTCTCAGGACAATCAGGACCAGCCCTGGAGCCGCTCCGGGAACATGCTTTTATCATTGTCATATCTCCTGCAGGTTCATCAAACCATTTATCCGCACCCATCATATTCACAAGGTCGAACAAAATTGGTGCTGCTGCTGTTATACCTGTCAGACCCGGCCTTCCTTCACCATCGGCGTTTCCTGCCCATACACCGGCAACATAATCAGGTGTCGTTCCCACAGCCCAGGCATCGCGGAAACCGAAGCTGGTCCCTGTTTTCCACGCGATACCGGAAGAAGAGGAAAAATACTGCCAGCCTGCTTCACTTTCCGGCCGGTTGACCTTCCTGAGGGCTTCATATGTCAGCCAGATTGATGAGGCTGAAAGAGGAGGATCAGGATCTTCATTTTTTTCAGGCTGATCATTTGCCTGATAAATAAGAACCGGCGAATGATAATCTTCTTTACAATACTTCTTTTCATCGTTATACCTTCTCAATACTCTTGACAGAGAGGCATATACACCGGCGAGTTCAAGCAGCGAAGTTTCTCCGCCTCCAAGGATAAGCGACAATCCATAATATTCAGCCGGTTTGCGGAAAGTCGTAAAACCTGTCTTTTGAAGAAGGTCAAGAAACCGTTCAGGACCATACTTCTGAAGCATTTTGACGGCAGGGATGTTAAGCGACTGGGAAAGAGCCGAAGAAGCAGGAACCGCACCGCTGAAGCTGAGATCAAAATTTTTCGGGGAGAAGCCGGGAAACCGGGTTGGAATATCTGCAATTAACGTATTTGGCAGGATATCTCCGGATTTCTGCATTCCCGCATAGAGTATCGGTTTAAGAATGCTCCCCGTACTGCGCAGCGACCTGGCAATATCAACATCGCCGCCATGATCAGCAGGTTTCTCAGATGCGCTGTTTCCGATATATGCCAGCACCTCACCGGATTCAACTTTAATGATTATGCAGGCTGAATTATTTATAAAGTTTCCTGAAAGATCCTTCTGATGTGCGTTAATGATTTCCGCTGCCCTGTCCTGAATATATGGATCAATTGTTGTAATGATCCTTTCACCCCTGTTGTTCAGGTAAAAAAAATCAGTCAGATGAGGCGCCCTGGAAGGAAGTGGCAGCGGTTCTCCCGGAAGAGGTTCATCAAGTGCGAGAACAAGAGTCAGGGAATCAAAACAACCTCTTTCGAAAAGCTTCCTGAGCAGATCATCACGTCGAGTTTTGAGGATAACCTGGTTTCTTCCCGGAAAAACAAGTGACGGTGAATTGGGAAGGATGGCAAGGGCTGCAGCTTCTGCCCATGTAAGATCTTCTGATGACTTCCCCAGATAACGCCATGTGGCAGCTTCAAGACCGACAATATTTCCGCCAAATGGTGCATTGGCCGCATACATTTTCAGGATTGTTTTCTTGGACCTGAACAGTTCAAGTTTCAGGGCAGAGAGAATTTCAATGAATTTTTGAGAATATGTTCGTGGTCTGTTTCCCTGTGAGATACGGGCAATCTGCATTGTGATCGTGCTTCCGCCGCTGACAATCTTTCCTGCCCTTATGTTGAGGATCATCGCTCTTGCAAGAGATACAGGATTTATACCCGGATGCCAGTAGAAATACCTGTCTTCAAAAGTGAGCACTGCTTTTTCAAATTTACCGGGAACTGTATCAAGGCCCGGAAATCTCCACTGCCCGTCATCTGCGATACGTGCACCAAGGAGCGTACCGTCGCGTGTTTCAACAATGGTTGAGAGAGGCGCGCTGAAACGCGGAAAAGGTGATAGCAAAACCGGAGTAATTATTACTCCGGCGGCTATCAGTACTATTTTTAACTTTCTGTTCAAGCTAATTTCCGGTTACTGTTACCGGCACACCCGGAATCCTTGAATAGCAGTTCTCAGTGTACATTGCCTCGCACCAGACCGAGGGCTGAAAATAACTCCCTTTGTAAGCAGCATTCAGGACAAGGATAAATGTCTTTGTCTCGCCACGGCTGAGACTGAAGTAGGTGTTTACCCTGTCATCCCTGAAATCACGGTAATCACAGGTGCTTTCCTTTATACCCCAGTCTGCTTCAAACAGACGGGTATTCTGGATCTCCCAGCCGGAAGGCACCATTTCGGTCAGAGCGATATTTTCAATCCTCGAAAATGTATTATTTGTAACCTTCACAACCATCATGAAACCGGTACCCTGAACCAGGCTGCTGTGATCAATCGGCTTAAGATCCATACTGAGATAATCAATCTTCATGCTCAAGCCCTTTTCTTCCTTCGTCGCATCTGAGCGAAGAGGTATGCCTTTTCTTACAAGAGTTGCATAAACAGGACTTTCAGATGTGTTTTCCAGATAAAGTGTATTATTGACACTTATTTTAAGATCTCTTGTCAGCACCTGTTTCTGCCTGACTGACAATTCAGATTTTTCATTGTTGAAGTTCAGACTGACTTTTGCCTGTCCGTTATTGTCTGAAGGAATCATATTTACCCACTTCATATATGAATAGAGTCCCCATGCCAGCGAATGAGTGCTGTACCAGACCTCCCTGCTGAAATCATCACAGATCTCTTTCAGCAATACAAGAGCCTGTTCCTCATTCTTAAGCAGGGTAAGCGTGTACAGGATTATGGCTTTGTCGCGTACAGGACTACCATAGTAATAGTAATAATAATCGGGTTCTGTAGATGTATTTCTCATATCGAGAAGCTCCCCTGCGGTTTCAGGTCTGCCTGTTGTGGCATATGCAGCTGCAAGGAGCCACCTGGAGAGCTGAGGGATATCTGCCGACTCCCTGAGCCTGTTCATTGCACCCTTGTCGGGTTGTCCGGCAAGAGCAAGAGTGAAGAGCCTGTATGCCTGGTCATTTGCAGATTGCTTGTACCGGGGATCGTTACGCCACTCCTGCGCCGTTTTTTTCTGGTAGCTTATCCATTTCTGCCTGAACCCTGAAGTAATATTATAACCGAGCCGCTCAGCTTCCAGCATGAAATGTCCGGCATAGGAGGTTACCCAGTTATCAGCCTGGTAAGAGCCAGGCCATAAAGCAATGCCGCCATTGACCATTTGCCTTGATATCAGCTTATTAATAGCCTCTTTCACATTGTCAGAGCTTCTTTTTGCAATATCCGGGTCATTATTGGAAATATCTTTCAGCCACAGCTGCGGAAATGCGCAGGAAGTTATCTGCTCAGAACATCCGTGAGGATAATTGAGCAGATACTCCATCCTTTTTTCAAGATTTATTGAAGGAAGTGTTGACATTTCAATACGGGCGGAATTGGATCCTTCAATTCCGAAAGGCTTAAAGGTTGTCTCCCATTTTTCTCCCGGCTTCAGGACTTTAAGTTCAGCGCGTACCTCTTCAGGATTCGGGCTTCTCACTTCCATTTCCAGTTCATAGACAGCAGTTTCGCCGCCTCCCGATGCTGTCACTTTGATTTTTGCAGTACCTGTCTTTTCTCCTGCAATGAACGTGAACTCAGTATCTTTTTCTCCTGTACCGCCGGATATTATATTCTTTGTATTCTCTTTAAAACTTAAAAGTTCATTGCTTTCTGCTTTAACTGTAACATCCCTGATATTGTCTTTTTGTATAAACAAAGTCACCGGCAGTGCTGCCTCTTCACCCGGACTTATTACCCTGGGCGCCGTTACAAGGACCATCAGCGGATCCCTGACAAGCACCGGTTTTTCAGCAGCACCGAATGCCCGGTTGTTTCCTGCAATGACCATCGTTCTTACGGATCCTGTATACTGGGGCAGCGTGATGGTATGTGAATTGGTTTTGCCCTCTCCAAGGGTGAACGGTCCAAGAAATCTTACCACGGGAATGAATCGCTGTGCTTTATTTTTGGTCTTGTCAACGACTGCGGCATCTCCTCCTATTGCAAATATCCTTTCAAGAGTTCCTCCGAAAGCACCAAGGACATTATCATAAATATCCCATGTCTGTACTCCGAGAGCTTCGCGGGCATAAAAATAGCTCCATGGATCAGGTGTTTTGAATCCTGTAATATCAAGCAGCCCTTCATCGACCACTGCAACCGTATAGGTCATTGAGTTGCGGTTTGCTTCCGAGACCTTTATTTCAAAAGGTTTTTGCGACCGGATCTCATCTGCCACGATGATCTGCGGAGAAAGCCTTGTTCCGGGATCCTCGACCATTACCGGAACGATCCCGTAAAGTCTTACAGGCATATCATTGATTGTCTGGTTGTGAGGCTGGATAACTGACACATAAGCATATACATTGGGCGCCATTTCGGGTGTGGCTTTAAATGAAACCTCTGTATTTGCCTTTAATGTCGGAACTCTTATTTCATCAATTACTCCTGTTGCATTTTCAAGCGTGATAATTGCCCTTGCATTTTCAGGTGAAGGAAATGAAAGCTTAATCTCATCGCCGGGATTGTATTTCTCTTTATCAGTGCTGACTGAAAGAAGCGTGGCTCCTTCAGCACCTCCTTTCATTCCATATTCCCACGGCCAGTCGATAAGAAGCATCTTCCCTGTGGAATGACCTTCCGGAGTGGTAGCCCGTACCAGGTAACGCCCCCACTCTTTCTTAGCGATATTGAAAACGAAGCTGCCTTCCCCTCCCTGAGTATTGATCGTTTCCGTAACAACCGGCTTATAGATTCGGTTAGAAATATAATAGGCAAGATTCTCCTCATCCGACTCCCACCACCATCTGTACGACAGCTTATAGACTGTCATTTCAACTTCTGACCTCACAGGTCTGCCTTTCTCATCCACAGTAACCACTTTTACTTCTATATCCTGATCTGTGAACAGCATCCTGCTTTTTCCCTTCAGTCCCGGAAGGTTGATACCGGCAAAAACAGGATACGGAGCATATTTATACGTTGCCTGGGTAATGCTTTCATCACCGCCCTGTTCCTGCACTTTTACCGTAAATACGGCATTGAGCATCCCGGGAGCATTCAGATCTTCTCCGGGATCGAATCTTATAACAGCATTCCCGTTTTCGTCAACTGTATTATTATAAATATTCACTGATTCAGACCAGAATTCAGCTGCAGGATCATCAAAAACATACTGGCTGTATTTTTCAAATTCCGTCTTTGTGTGTTTAAGGATGTAATCAACAGATGTCTTTAAATTCCTGGCGACTGATCCGTTGAGCCATTTAACGTTAAGACTTCCGGTTGATGATTTTACGGAACCGCCAAGAATATCGGCCGGAAATTTAAGATCGAGCTTCAGCCTGTTGGGTTTAATTGTTTCAACCCTGATTCGTTTTGTAAAGGAGGCTCCTCCAATGTTAAAACGGGCTGTGTAATTTCCTGTCACTGCATCAGGAGATGTCCTGGTTCTGATTACCAGCAGGTTTTTACCTTCCTGTTTATGGATCTGGTTATCAACTCTTTGTTCAAGAGGATTGATTAGCTCGAACTGAACCGGATGATCAGGAGGAAGGTCGTTCTTCATATCCTTGATAAAGACCGAAAGGAATATTGAATCACCGGGACGCCATACATCCCTTTCACCATAGATGAAAGCCTTTATTCCCTTTTCCGGTTTTGTTCCGGAAACATCAAACGAGCTGAGTGAAAGCGAGGAACCGTCATTAACCTTAAGGTAATTGCGGTCTTTGTCTTTTTTGACAATTATAAGAAATGGTTTTCTTCCGCAGTAGAGGGCGGCTGAACCGTCCTGGTTGGAACCTCCGGAAACGATCATCTGCATCTGGTAATCATAAACCTCAACAGAGGCTTCGTTTACAGGCAATGCTGTCAGGAGATCATTTACCATTACATGAAGGATGTCATCTTCACCTCTTTTTGCTATAAGGCCGAGATTTGATGCAAGAATATTGCGGGAAATATTCTTATCAGGGCTATAGAAAGCTTCCTTGCAGGGATCGTCACGATCCTCCCATTGAAAGCCGTAGGAATAATAGAGATAATTCTCGCTTCCTTCATAATAATCATCGCTGTCATCCCAAAGATCCCTGCTCAGGTCCTGCGACTGCTGCAAAAGCTCCTCATATCTTATATCGATTTCCTGTGATGAGCACGGATAGATTGAATAGGACCTCCGCATTGACAGCTGGACCTTATAAAGGACACCAGGCTCAACATCGATATAATCGGAGAGATCGATTGAATAAAGATTCCAGGCGCCGCTTCCTGTCCCTGATCCGGTAATCAGATCAACTCTTCCTGAATAAACAGGACGCCCGAACCGCTTGATATAATAACCGCTGCTTATATCACTCTCCTGGAGGAAGTATGGAAGATTATTTTCAAATATCTTGATGATCTTCAGATCAACTGCTCTCAGATTAGCTGCTTTGAAAGGGAAAATAAGATTCCGGGATGAAGGCAGGATAACACCATCCCCGGTGAACATAATTCCCGGATTGACTACGCTGAAATCAATTTTTGTGGAAAACGCTGACGCAAGACCGGTGCCCTTGTTATTTTTTACAGATGGTTCAATATTGAATGTAACTTCGCGGCCGGCAACATTTTCGGGCAGAAGGCTTACAATATTGGAACTGACGCTGATTGAGGTCTCCGCAGACGGTACAACATAAACTAATCCATCGAGTTCCTGTGACGGATCAACAGGATCAGAAAGAACCACATCAATCCTGGGATTCTCGCCGCCGGAAGATCTTACCTCCACCACACTGAACTCTCCTGAGGAAGGAATTGTTATGACTGAAGAACTTTTCTGTTTAACTCCCGAGGCTGTTCCGTCCCATGAGAGGGTCAGTTCCTGGGATTTATCCGTACGGGTGATATCTGTAACAGTGAATTTATGCGTGAAGCCTCCGGAATGATCCCATGTGATATTCACCTTCCTTTTTCCCAGTTTTGCTTCAACAAAAGTCTCCACTTCAGCTTCTTCAATGAAATCTGAAGCAATCAGTTCTCCGTTAAGAACGTATTTGTTTTCCTGATCGGGGGGACATTCAAGGAAGCCTGTAGTAATACTGAAATCCTTCCTGAGTGTCTGTATTCTTATTGGGAAAACCTTCAGCCGCTCATCTGCTGAAAAAAGCTTACTGAGGTTCAGCTCTCCGGAATAACTCTTTCCCGGATCAAGCAGTTTCGAGGGAGTGAAAACCAGGGTGGTCTCATCTGTCCATTCAGTTTTGCCTTTAATGAACGGATCGAATATGAACAATCCTGCAGGCGTCTGTTTTCCGGCTTTTTCTGCAAACTCCGGTGTGAACCGTACTTCTATAGCTGAATTTGCAGGAACGATTCCTGAAGTATATCCGGTGATATACTCGCTGAAGCCTTTATCAAGCGGCAGAATTATCTCAGAAACCTCAGGAGTTTTTCCGGGAGGTTGTTTCAGCAGGGGCTTATCTTTTGGTTTACAGGAGATTACGAGAAGAATGACAAAAAACAGAAGGAATGATTTTAAGACTTTCATGG